>DATJTG010000185.1:0-9699 GCA_035503555.1 Acidobacteriaceae bacterium
CCGTAATCTCCGACGCCTTGGTCGCCGTCACGTGCTGCGCGGCAGCCAGCAGCGATGGATTCTTTGCGCGCGCAATATCCAGCACCTGCGCGAGCGTCAGCGGCGCAGGCGTCTGCGCGCAGGCGGCTCCGCAAGCGGCGAGCAGGGCCAGAAACAACCCGGGCCCGGTAGGGCTGAATTTCATGGTACGTGTCCAGTCGTCACGTGAGTGCGATTGTGGTTGTTAAACGCAGAAACGATCCCGAAGAACAAGCCAGTCACGCGGCCGGCGGAGGTCTCGACCAGAGGGCGCGCGCCCTCGCGCTCTGCTGGCCCGCCCGCGCCCGTTCCGGCGGAAGCCACGACAGGGTATGCAGATGCGAGGCCCTCGCACAGGAGGGCATCAGTGCAGGCCGAACGGGAACGCTGTGGGGCTGCTGCTGGAGACTGGCGTGGTGATCGCTTTTTCCGGCGCACCGCTCCAGTTCGGCAGGATTGTGGCCGGCTTGCAGATCGTCCGTGACAGAAATAACCGGCAGCAAAATCGCCGTCAGCATGGCCAAAGCGATTAGCTGTGCTGCAATTTCCGGAAGTACCGATCGTCCCCGCTTGCGGCGCTCGTGAGCAAACCACAAGCCCCACAGAACAAAAGTGACCAGCACCCAGGTCAGGTTGGAGAGGAGTTCCACAGACTTGAAGCGGATTATATCCGAGCGGTGCTGCCGCCGCTCCGAATGGAGCTCAGCGGACCATCGCGTGATCCCCAAATCGCGCTACCGGAAAATCCAGGCATCCACGCCTGCATTCTTCCCATCACCGGCGGAGTTTCTCGAATGCCTGGCAAAACACCATCGCGACCGCCCATAAAAGGAAGGTCGATACGATGGCTGCCCCAAGCCAGTAGAAGGCCGCTACCAGCGGCGCCCGCTGAGGCCTGCGAATCGGTCTCGTCCGCCATTTCATCGTCGCTTCCGAACACTCGCCGGGCCGGCCGCCCCGCTCTTCCCTCAGTTCTCGAATTCCATCTCCGGAGGCGGAAGAATATCTTTCTCCCGCGCCACCCACACATACAGCGTCGGCAGCAGGAAGATGCTCATGATCAGATCGGCAATCAGGCCCCCGACGATCACGATGGCGAAGGGCCGCTGCGAATCCGACCCGATGCCGTGCGACATCGCGGCCGGCAGCAGCCCCAGCGTCGCCACCAGCATCGTCATCATGATGGGGCGCAGCCGCAGAACTGCGCCCTCCACCGCTGCATCCTCCACAGAATCGCCTCGGGCGCGCAGCTGGTTGATGTACTCCAGCATGATGACGCCCGTCTGCACCGACACGCCGAAAAGCGCGAGAAAGCCCACCTCGGAGGACACGCTGAAATTGGTGTGGGTGATCAGCAGCACCAGCAGCCCGCCGATGCTGGCCATGGCCACTGTGGCGAGAATCAGGATCGCCCACTTCAGAGAGCGGTACATCGAGTAAAGGATGATGAAGATCAGCAGCACGGTGATGGGCACGATCACCGCCATGCGGGCTTCCGCGCGCACCTCGCTCTGGTACTCGCCTTCCCAGCTGATGTGATAGCCGCGCGGCAGCTTCACCTGCGCGTTCACGTCGTGGATGGCCTGGCGCACCGCGTCGCCCAGCGCCCGCCCCCGCACGCTGTACTTGATGGCGACATAGCGCTGGTTGTTTTCGCGGTAGATCTCCGAGCCCTCGTCGGCTTCGCGGATGTCGCAGAGCTGCGCCAGCGACACGCGTTCGCCCGTGGGCGCCAGCAGGCGGATGTTCTCAATCGCCTCGCGCGTGTTGCGGTACTGCGGCAGATAGCGCAGCGTCAGGTTATAGACCTGTTCGCCCTTTAACACCTCGGTGAGCGTGGTGCCGCCCACCGCGGTCTGCACCGCGTCCTGCACGTCGGCCACATTGACGCCCCAGCGCGCTGCCTTCTGGCGGTCCACCTGGATGTCGAGATCGGGCTGGCCCGTGACCTGAAGAACTCCGAGGTCCTTGATCCCCTTAACGTGGCTCATGACCGAGGCGACGTGGTCGGCAATGTCCTCCAGCGTATGCAGGTCGTCGCCGTACACTTTCGTCGCCAGCTCGCCCTTCACACCGCTGACCGCCTCCTCCATGTTGTCCTCGATGGGCTGGGAGAAGCCCCAGATCACCGTGGGAAACTTCTTCTCCAGCTCGTAATTCATGGCCGCGATCAGATCGTCTTTGTTGCCGCGGAAGATGGAGCGCCATTCGTCTTTAGGCTTCAGACCGACGAAGTACTCGGTGTTGAAGAATCCGGTATGGTCGGTGCCGTCGTCCGGGCGGCCCGTCTGGCTGGTGCACTCGGTGGTTTCCGGAAACGAGCAGAGAATGAGCCTGGCCTGATCGGCGACCGCTACGCTCTCCGTCGGCCCGACGCTCTGGTCGAGTTCGCCGCGCACCCACAACGCGCCCTCGTCCAGATGGGGCAGAAACTCCGAGCCGATCACGCCGCTGAAAGCGAGATACACAGCAAGGACCAGCCCGGCCACGCCCACGCCGATGGTGAAACTGTGGTGATGAATCGCCCAACGCACCGCCCGCCGGTACCGGGCGCGCAGCAGTTCCATCGCCGGGTTTTTCCATTCCTTCGCGCCTTTGCTGAACAACAGACTCGAAAGAACCGGTGCCATAATCATCGAAAACAGAAGCGCCCCCAGCAGCGCGAACGCCACCGTCCAGGCCATGGGATGGAACAGCCGGCCCTCGACCGCCTGCAGCGTGAAGATGGGCAGATAAGCCGTGATGATGATCAGGATCGCGTAGAAAACCGGCCGCTGGACCTCGTGCGCCGCCTCGGAAATGCGCTCCTGCGTCGATCGGCCGTTCTCCTCCTTGTGCGAGAGATGGCGAACGATGTTTTCCACCATCACCACCGCCCCGTCCACCACCATTCCAAAGTCCAGCGCGCCCAGGGAAAGCAGGTTCGCGGGGATATGTTTCAGGTCGAGGCAGATGGCCGCGAAAAGCAGCGAGAAGGGGATGGTCAGCGCCACGATCAGAGCGCCGCGCACGTTGCCGAGGAAGAGAAAGAGGATGATAACGACGAGCACGATGCCTTCACTCAGGTTGTGCAGCACCGTGTGCGTGGTAAAGTGCAGCAGATCGCTGCGGTCGATGAAGGGGACGATGGTCACGCCTTTGGGCAAAATCTGCGTGTTCAGCTCGTTCACCATCTCGTGGACGCCGTCCAGTGTCGGCTGCGCGTCGGCGCCCTTCTGCAGGCACAGGATGCCCGAGACCACGTCGTTGTTATCGACCAGCTTCCCGTCTTCGCGGTGGTAGGCGTCTCCGAACTGGCCCAGGCGGATCATCGGGCCCTGTTCGACCACGCCCAGGTCCCTGATCCGGATCGGCGTGCCGCCCTTCGCCGTCACTACGGTGTTGCCGATGTCCTGGATGTCCCGCACCAGGCCCACTTCGCGCACGTTGACCTGCTGCTCGCCCTCCTGGATGAAGCTGCCGCCGCCGTTGGCGTTGTTATTCGTCAGCTGCTGCTCCAGCTGCGGAAGGCTCAGCCCGTAATCGATCAGCTTGTTCGGATCGAGCCGCACCTGATATTCACGCGTGGGACCGCCGAAGGGATTGGTGTCCACGACGCCAGGCACCGATTTCAGATACTTCTGCACCACCCATGTGTCGAGTGACTTCAGGTTCATCACGTCGTACTCGGGGTTGGTGCTGCGCAGCGTGTAGAAGTAAATCTGGCCCACCGGGCTCCAGTCGGTGCCCATCTGCGGCGTCACGCCCGGCGGCAGCGTCACCTGCGAGAGCCGCTCCAGCACGCGTTCCCGGTTCTCGAAATCGCTGGTGTCGTCTCCGAAGACCAGCTCCACAGTGGAGAGCCCGAAGATCGACCACGAGCGGACGTGCGCCACGCCCGGGACTCCGTTCATCACGATTTCCATCGGGATGGTGACCTGCTGCTCGATCTGCTCGGCGGAGATGCCCGGCCACTGCGCGATGATGTCGACGTAGTTGTTGGCCACGTCGGGATAAGCCTCCACCGGCAGCCGGTGAAACGAAACCACACCCCATGCGAAAAGCAAAATGCCGATCGCTAGTACCAGGAAGCGGCTCTGCAGCGCGAAGTCGACCAGCCTGCGGATCATTGCGCCTCCAGCGTGGCTTCCAGCTGGAGAACGCTCCTTACCACCTGCTGGCCTGGCACAATGCCGGAGAGAATCACCTGAATGTTGCCGGGCAGCGTCTCGCCCACCTGCACCGCGATGCGCCGGAAGTGGTTGCCGCCCGCCGGCACAAACACCCAGTCCTGATCGTGCAGGTGCAGGATGGCGTCGGCCGGCACCGTCGCGCGCACCTGCTTCGTCCGCCCCACCAGGGTTGCGGTTGCGAACATGCCCAGCCGTAACATGCCCGGATTTTCGACATCGATGCGAACCTTGGCGGTGCGGAGGTTGGGATCGAGCACAGGGCCGATATCGCTGATGCGGCCGGTGAGCGTCTGCCCGGGATAAGCGTTGAAGTTGATCTTCGCCTCCTGGCCGAGGCGCACCTGGGAAAGATCGTCCTCATAGACGTCGCAGACAACCCATACGTGCGACAGGTCGGCGATGGTAAACGCGGTCGCCGATCCCGAGTAAGTAACGCCCGCCGCCGCCGCATTCGTCACGTTCTGCGCCACGATGACGCCGGAGATAGGTGCATACACGTTGACCGTGTCTGAAGGGTGGTTTTTGTCCACGCCCAGCGTGTTCAGCCACTGGTTCGCGGCATTCAGATCGGCCTTCGCGTCCTTCTCCGCGTCTTCCGCCTGCTCAAGAATCTCGAGGGCGATGGCGCCGTGCGCATACAGGTCTTTTGCCCGCACGTACGCCTTGTCAGCCAGCTGTTCGTCGTTGACCGCCTTGAGATAGGTGTCGAACGCGCCCGAAACGTCGGGGCTCTGGACCTTCATCAGCAACTGGCCCTTATGCACGGATTCGTCGAGGGTCACGCGAATGTCCACCACTCGGCCGCTGGCCAGCGAGATGACCGGGATTTCGCGGTTGATGTCCGGAAAAACCGCGCCGGTGACGCTCAGCTCGCCGGGAGCGTCATTCTCTCCCGCCGCCACCAGCGGGAAGTCCTGCGGATTCTCCACTGTCACTACATCCGCGTTCCCCGCCTCGATCACCTGAGCAGGCGTAGTTTCGACCTTGGCCGGAT
This sequence comes from Acidobacteriaceae bacterium, assembly GCA_035503555.1. Lineage (GTDB taxonomy): Bacteria > Acidobacteriota > Terriglobia > Terriglobales > Acidobacteriaceae > Palsa-343. The sequence continues at coordinate 5,185 of DATJTG010000185.1, forward strand.
CGAACTTCTTTCCGCAGGCGGCCAGCATCAGACACACCGCCAGCAAAGCAGCCGCTTGCACAGCGGCCCGGGCTTTCACTGGATCACCTCGCGTCCCACCGCCATATTCAGCTGGCTGGCCGCGGTCAGATAAGCCCCCACCAGCTGCAGATAAGCCATCTGCACATTGCGGTAGTCGCTCTGCGCATTCAGAAAATCCATCAGCGATGCTCCCCCATGCTGCCAGGCGTAGGTCACGGTCTCTCTCACCTTCAGCGCCTCGGCAAGATATTTGTCGTGGTAGGGCCGCAGCAGAATCAGGTTGCTGTTCACCTCGGCGTAGGCTGAATCCACATCGCTGAACACCTGCGCCCGCGTGGCGTCCGCCAGTTGCTGATTGCGCCCGATGTCGATCGCTGTGCGCAGCTTCTCTCCCTGGTTGCGGTCGAAAATGCGCAGCGGCAAATTCACGCTCAGGCCCAGCGTCTGGCTGTGATCGGTTTCAGGGTTGTTCGTGGATGAGTTGTACGTGTACCAGGCGCCGAACGTCGGATCGGTCGATCCGTTCGCAACTGCCAGCTTGTGATTCGTATCCGCCTGCTGCACCGACTGGAGCGCCGCACGCAAATCGGGCCGGTTGTCGAGCGCGATTTGGTGAAACGCATCCAGCGGCTGCAGCTGATCGATAAAGTCAAACGGGCCCTGCACGTCGAACTGATCGATCGGCGTCCGCTCGTCCAGCAGCTGCACCAGCTGGATCTTCGCGGTGCGCAGATCCACTTCCGCGGCCTGCAGGTCCGACTCGTACTGCACTCGCTGCAGTTCGATTCGATCGAAATCGATTTCCGCCAGATCGCCCTTCTTCCACCGCTCTTGGCTGATGTCGATGATGTGGTCGTAGTAGTCGAGTTCCTGCTTCGAGAGGTCGACGATCGCCTTCGCCTCCAGCACCTGCACGAACGCGGCGCGCAGCGTGAAGAGCATGTTGCGCTCCAGATCCGCGTGCTGCGACGTCGCAATCTGCGTGCCCTGTTGAGCGCTCTCCAGACGCAGCTCGCGCTTGTGATCGCGCTCGTGCAGATAGCTGATCGATGGCACGATGAAGGTGCCTGCCAGCGGCTGCCACACGCCCTTGTTCGGCGCAATCTGCGTCCCGTCCGCCGTCAGGCCGAACTGCGGGTTGGGCCGCAGGTCGGCGGTAATTTCCTCCGCCTTCATCTCGTCCACGTTCGACTGATCGGCCCTCAGCGTCGGATTGTCCGCCTCAAACTTCGCCTTCACCTGATCCCACGTGAGGCTCTGCTGGGCCCAGCCATGCAGGCCGCAGACCATCAGAAGCATCAGAACCATCCCCTCGCGCCCGGTTCTGACCGCAGATCTCAGATTTTGCTTCGAAAGACTCAGATCACGCTCCGAGGATTGCTCCACCGGCAGCTGTCACGTGTTCGCAAACGCAGGACTGCGCGACGGGGAAAGTTCAGCTTAGAAGGGCGCGAATCGTCGCTGGATCTATCTTTCGGTCATCGCTGCCTCTCTATCGGTCGGCATCGGCTATCTTTTGGTCAGCCTTCCCTCACTTCGAAACCTTTGAACCTCGGAATCGTCCGCGCTATCTACAATGAAGGTGGCCTTGCTGCACCTTCGACGCGGCGCGGCCGGGTGTCAATGTACGCAGCCATCTTCCGAGGAGACAAGCGAGCCATATTGCTGCGCGCGGCCGGCGTCATTGCGGCCATTGCGCTGCTCGACTGGCGGATCGTGGGCGAGATACCGCTTGGCTTCCTTTACCTGCTGCCCATGCTCATGGTGGGCAGCGTCCTTGAACCGTGGCAAATCGGCTCGGTGGCTGCACTGTGCACCTTTCTGGCGGAGGTTTTCGACGATCTCCGCTGGAACCCGCCCGCCGGCATTTCTCGCGATGTGCTCTACTTTGCCGCGTTCTTCGGCGCCGGCTTATTCGTTCGCGAGGTTAATCGCAATCGCAGCGCGGCCCTGCTTCACCTCGAAGAAATCGAGCAGCAGAGCGAGGCGCGGCGCGAAGCGGAAGGACAGCTGAGAATGCTCATCGAAAGCAGCCCCGCCGCCATTTTTACCGCCGACGCCGGCGGAACCGTGCTCATGGCCAACGAGGCCGCGCACCGCCTCCTCGATCTGCCCTCTGACTCCCTGCCCGGACAGTCGATCCATCGCTATTTCCCCTCCCTGGCGAACATCTCCCGCCAGGAGATCACTTCCCGCCTCTATCGCACCATGATGCAGTCGCGCGGTCAGCGCGCCGATGGCGAAGTCTTTCTCGCCGAAATCTGTTTTTCCACCTACTCCACCCAGAACGGCTCCCGTCTCGCCGCCATGATCCTCGACACCTCCGAGGAACTGCGCACCCGCGAGGAGACCAGCCTGCAACAGATGCTGACCGGCTCGCGCATCGCGGCCGCAGCCGTTTCCCACGAGATCCGCAATGTCTCCGGCGCCATCTCCGTCGTCCATCAAAACCTCGCGCGGAGCGGCCTCCTTTCCCGGAACAAGGATTTCGAAGCCCTCGGCAATCTCCTGCAGGCCCTCGAGCGCATCGCTGCCGTCGACCTCCGTCAATATACTGACCAGACCGCCGAGACTGACCTGATCTCGGTCCTCGACGATCTGCGCATCGTCGTTTCGCCGGCTCTCCGCGAAGCAGGCATTGAGGGCCGATGGGAAATTCCGCCGGAACTGCCCATCGTTTGGGCCGACCGGCAAAATCTCATGCAGGTCTTTCTCAACGTCACTTCCAACGCCATTCGCGCTCTCGCCAGCCGCGACCGCGCCGCGCTCTTCGTCTCGGCCGTTCTCGGCGATCGCTCCGTGACCGTCGAGTTTGCTGACAATGCCGGCGGCGTCAGGAATCCCGACCGTCTGTTCCATCCCTTCCAGCAGGAGGCCGAGGTCAGCGGGCTCGGCCTCTTCCTCTCCCGGGCATTGATGCGCGCCTGCCGTGGCGAGCTGCGCTACAGGCCGCTTCCGAATGGCTCTTGCTTCATCGTTGAGATGCCCGTCGTCGATCCCGTCGAGAGTCTCGCATGAAACCGCCCACCCGCATTCTGCTCGTCGACGACCACAGCCTCTTTCGCCAAAGCCTCGTCCGCCTGCTGGAATCCGAGTCCGACCTGCATGTGGTGGGCCATTGCGCCGCCGTCTCCGATGCCCTTGCCGTCCTCGATCGCTTCTCCGTCGATGTTGTTCTGCTCGACTACGACCTCGGAGAAGAGCGCGGAACCGACCTGCTGCGCGAGCTGCGCAACCAGAAACTCCCGGCGAAGGTCCTCATGGTTACCGCCGGCATGAGCGATCGAGTCACTCGCGACCTGCTTGGCGCCGGCATCTCGGGGATTCTCTACAAGCACAACAATCCCGCGCAGCTCGTCAACGCGATTCGTAGAATCGCCGACGGAGAAATGTGGCTCGAGGGGCAGGTTATTCGTTCCCTCGTGTCGGAAGCCACCAGCCAGACGCCGGGCTTCCGCGGCGCGCGAGCCCTCACCGAACGCCAGTTGGAAGTGCTCTCCGGTATCCTCGATGGCCTGACCAACAAGGAGATCGCCTGGAACCTGCGCGTCTCCGAAAGCTCGGTCAAGGCCGTCATTCAGGAGCTGTTTCACAAAGCCGGTGTGCGCACCCGCAGCCAGCTCGTCAGAATTGCCATCGAAAAGCACGCAGAAGACTGGCTCTCCACTCCAAAAACCAGCGGCCGCGATTGAGCTGGACCCTTGCTGCACGCCGCTGAGGTTTCCCCCGGCAGCAGACTCCGGACTTCGGAAAAGGCGAGTTCGCCGCCCGCAGTTGCCTTCCTGACGAACCGAACCGTTATCATGGACCCTTGCTCCGGAGGAAGACGATGAGAACTGGCAGAGTGCGCGTTGCGTTGTTGCCTGCCCTGTGCGCGGGAGCGCTGCTGTGTGCCGCCGCCGCTGGGCCGCGCGTCGTGGCCCAGGAGACCCCCACGCCCGCGTATCTGAATCCCGCTCTGCCGCCCCAGGTCCGGGCGCAGGACCTGGTGAGCCGCATGACCCTCGAGGAAAAAGCCTCGCAGCTCATTAACCAGGCGCGCGCCATTCCCCGGCTCAATGTGCCGGCCTACGACTGGTGGAGCGAAGCGCTGCACGGCGTCGCAGTCGACGGCACCACCGAGTTCCCGGAGCCGATTGGTCTCGGCGCCACCTTCGACGCTCCGGGCATTCATGCCATGGCCACGGACATCGGCATCGAAGGCCGCGTCGTGCACCAGGAAGCCCTTCACGATGGCGCCTCGGCGATCTTTCACGGCCTCGACTTCTGGGCCCCCAACGTCAACATCTTTCGCGATCCCCGCTGGGGCCGCGGCCAGGAAACCTACGGCGAAGATCCCTTCCTGACCGCACATATGGCTGTGGCCTACGTCACCGGCATGCAGGGCGACAACCCGAATTTCTACCGCGTCATCTCCACCCCCAAACACTTCGACGTGCACAGCGGCCCTGAGCCCACCCGCCATTTTGCCGATGTCGATGTCAGCCTCCACGA
>DATJTG010000186.1:0-14690 GCA_035503555.1 Acidobacteriaceae bacterium
GCTTCAAGCGCCAGCACAGCCGCGCTTTCCGCCGCGTCGCGCAGAAATTCCCGTCGTGTCCGATGAAATCCCATCGCTTCTCTTTGTACCGGCGCACGCCGCCACCTGCAACCCCTCCACGCACTCCGGAGTCGCCTCCGAACCGAAGCAAAATGGGTTCACATCCACGCCCCTTCCCTGCTACGCTGACCACGTGATCCCACTCAAACGCGAGGTAAAACGCGGGCTCCAGGGTCTGGCCCGCCTCAATCCCATTGGCCGCGCCGGTCGCCGGGCCGAGGCCGAAGAAGCGCGCGCCCTCCAGCAGAGCCTGCTGCCGGAAACGATTCCGCAGCTCGATGGCTTTGCGATCGCCTGCGCGTGGCGGCCGTCGAGCGAGGTCAGCGGCGACTACTTCGACGTCTTCGCCCTCAACGATGATCAGATGGCCCTGTGCGTCGCCGACGTTTCCGGCAAAGGCATGAGCGCGGCCTCGCTCATGCGCGACCTGCGCGAAGCGGTGCGCGCCTCCGCGCCCGGCGCCGGCTCACCCGCCGAGCTGTGCACCCAGGTCAACCAGATTCTCTGCAGCAAGATCGGCACGGGCAAATACGTCACCATGTTTTATGGCGTGATCGATCGCCGTACCCGCCGCCTGCAATACGAAAATGCCGGACATTGCCTGCCGCTGCTGGTGCGCGCCGGCGGCGCCGTCGAATTTCCAGCCAGCTTCAGCGGCGTCCTCGGCCTCTTTTCGCACTGGCTTTACACCAGCCAGGAAGTGCTTCTTGCGGAAGGCGACAAGCTGCTGCTCGTCACCGACGGCATCCTCGCGGCCGAGGGCCGGCGTGGCGAAGAGTTCGGCTATCAGCGGCTCATCGCGCTGGTGAACAGCAGCGATCATCGCGGCCCGGAGCCTCTCAGCCGCAGCGTGCTCGACGCCGTGGCGCAGTACTGCAATCAGAAGCTGCGCGACGACGCGTCGCTCATCGTCGTCGCTGCGCAGTAGAGGGGCCGCAGGCGTGGCCCGCGCCGCTGGCTCGCTGACGATTTGCTGTTCCTGGACTGTGAGGCTCCCGTGAGCGATGTCTCCTGCGATGTGGCGATCGTCGGCGCCGGCATCGTCATCGGCAGGGAAATCGTCGCGACTCTGCTTGCGAGCGTCGATCTCGATCGTCCGCGAGTCGCCGTGCCGCGCGCTTTCGACAGCCCTGCTTAGCGATTCACGACCTGCACCGGTCCCGCTACGTTCACCGTCCGCTGATTCTCCGGGACCTGCACCGGGACGCCGTGCTGCAGATACGCCGCGATGGCATCGCGATGCTTCCACTCCAGATTCCATCCGTTCGCAATCGCCACCAGCGTGTAGCTGCCCGGCACCACGGCCGGCAGTGAGAAGCTCCCGTCGGAATCGCTCTGATCGCGCCGGATCAGATCCGGGTTCGCGCTCGGATCGCTGGGAACCAGCAGCACCAGCATCCCGCCTGCGCCCTGGCCGTCACGCATCGCGAAGCCGTTCACCGTTGCCGATCCACTGGCCAGCGTCGCCGCCACCATCGCCGCATCGCTGCCGACCGTGATGCGGCTCCCATGCACTTCGGCGCCGGACGCCGCCATCTGCACCACCTCGAGCGCGCCGTTGGGGCTCAGCAAATAAGTTCCTGCCGGCACGCTGCCGAAATCGAAGCTGCCATCGCGTCCCACGGGCATCGTGAAGCGGCCTTCGCCGCCGCTCATCGAAACCAGCGAAGCGGTCAGGCGATCGGGCAGCGCTGCTCCGGAAGCCATCGCGAAGCGTCCGCGCACCTCCACCGTGCTTGCCGCGGGCAGCCCATCGAGGGTGCGGCTGCTCGTTGCCTCCAGGCTGATGGTGGTGCTGCCTTGCTGCAGCTCGTAGTGCCCGGGAGCCACCGGCCCGTAGTACACCGTCACCGAACCGCTGCGCCGGTCGTATGCCAGGTTGCCCACATCCAGCGACTGCACCGACTGATCGGCTCCAAACGCATCCTGCGTCAGCGTCGGAACGCTCATGCCTCTGCGCCCTGCCTCCGCCGGCAATTGCAGTTTCAGATGAATCGCCGGCACCGCATGCAGCGTGAAGTTGGCTTCCACGCGATCGCCGGCATTGATCGGGATCGGCGTCGCCGACGACGAGTCCGGCGCGTTCGGATAGAACGTGAGCGGGTACGCCACGTCGAGCGGCGACGGCGGCGCTTCGTCCTGTTGTCCGTTGCTCAGGTTCACCGGCGCGTTGGCGCGAAAGGCATACCACGGCTCCGCGCTCACCGCGATGTAGTACGTTCCCCCTTTGATCCGCGCGAATTCATACTGGCCCGCGTCGTCGGTCATCCCCCCACCCGCCTGACGCACCTTCATCTCTCCGTCGGAGTCGTCCTGCCGGAAGAGCGTGACCTTCGCTTCGGCCACCGGGCTGCCGCCATCGTCGGTCACCGTGCCGCTGATCGCCCCATAAGGAGTCAGCTCGAAGCGCAGGTTCCGCGTATTTTGGCCGGGCCCCGTTACTACAGCCGTGAAGTATGCGTCGTGCTCCTGATAGCTCGACGGCAGATAGCCGCGCCGCGAAGCGCTGAGCGCATACTTGCCCGTCTGCACGCCGTCAAAGCGGAACGCGCCCGCCTCGTTCGTCAGGACCTCCGCCAGTTGCGTTCCGTTCTCTCCGGTCGTCGACAGCGTCACCTCCGTGCGATCCAGCGGCGCGCCCGTCGTCGCGCTCATCACCACGCCGCTCACCGTCCAGCCGCCGTTATCGGCGCGCGCGGTTCTCGGTGCGATGGCGGCGATCGCCAGTGCCAGCAGGAAAGCAAGGCGCCTCATGGCGTGGCCTCCACATGCGTCACGTCCAGCGTCACGTGCGCCGTCCCGCCAGCTTCTACCGTCACCGTCTGTCCTTGGCCGGTCCACGCCGCCAGCGCATCGGGTGAATGGAAGTCAATGTCCTGCGGCGCATCGCAGGCCACCACGCGCCACGAGCCCGGTGCGAGATTGGTGAACGAGAATGTGCCATCCTGCCCTACCCGCGTCTGCGGCAGCCGCTCCACGAAAGGGAACTGCGGAATCGCATACACAGTCACCTGCGCCGCGATGTCGGCCGCTTCCGTCGAACCGGGCGCGTTCGCCGTGCTGGTGTTCAGTTGCCCCGTGATGCCGCCCCCGTCGTCGCGTAGCGTCACATCAATCGAGGCCGGAGTACTCCCTGGCTCGACCACGAGCGGATTGCTCGCCAAATCCGTTCCGCCGCTGCTGATGGAACTCACATAGCTCGCCCCGCCCGTGGAAGCCTCGACCCAGAAGCGCCCCGGCTCTGCCACATTCATCTGCCAGGCGGTCCCGTTCGATCCCGGAACCGCGCTCTCTCCGCCGCTCACCGAACTGGTGCCGAACGGATCTGCCGAAACCAGCAACAGATTCACGCCCGGCCCCGAAGAACTTACCGTCGACGAGGTGAACGACCGTTGCACGTTCACCGGAATATGCGGAACGCTCTGCATGTTCAGCGCGACGGTCACCGGCGCGCTCGCCACATGCACCTCCACCCGCCCCCACGTCATCTCTCGCCCGTAGCCGCGTCCCTCCAGAATCCACGACCCGTTGGGCAGATTCGCGCGCACCAGCCCGTGCGTGGTGTCGAACTGCGCGCTCAGCCCGGTCGGATGCCCGCCCATATCCAGCACGTTAAACTCCCCCGGCATCCGCATATCCGAAGCGCGAATCATTGCGGTTACCGGGAAGAACTGCTGGTGCGTCAGCGCAATGTCGGCCTCGCCCTGCTGTCCCGCGGCCAGCGTGATCACGCCCGCGGCTCCCGGATCGGTGACGCCCGGATAGTACGCAGGCGGATAGCCCCAGGTCGTCGCAGGCCCCATCTCCGCCAGATTGGGATTATCGAGCGAGGCGCTGGTTGCGAGCATGTAGCTTCCCGGCGGCAACTCGGCCATATGAAAGGTGCCGTCGATCCGCGACTGCGCGCTTCCCGCCATCACCCACCGCGCGTGCCCGAAATTCGTTTGCCGCCGATAGATCGAGATGCGAATGCCGTCCGCCGAATCTGCGGTCGAAAGCGAGATCTGCCCCGCGATCGACGCCGTCGGTACCAGCGCAATCTTTGCGTCCGGCACATCCGGCCCCACGTGAACGATCTCCGGCGGGGAAGGCTGATCGTGCATCAGGTGCCCGCTGCCGTGGCGCGAATACCCAACGCCCAGGTAGCCGGGCTTGCTCACCGTCGCCGCGTAGGTGCCTGCCGGCACGTGATCGATCGAGAACTGCCCGTCGCCTCCGGTCAGGACCGCGTACTCCTCGTTGAGCGTAACCAGCGCGCGCGGAACGCCCTGGCCCGTCAGGCTGTTCACGATTGTGCCGCGCAACGTGTATCCCGCCGCGTCCTGGGCGCGAAGACCCTGCGCGCCGCCCAGAACCAGCACGACTGCCGTCAGCGGAATGAGCCAGGGTCGCACGGTCTCGCGGAGCATCCTCTCTTCGTTGTCCGATCGTTGGCTGCGGGAGTTCGCTGCTGGAAGAATAGACGTCTTTCACCCGCTCTTGGTGCCGGACCCCGGAACGCCTCTTTCATCGAACTGTAACTTAGCTTGCTATATAGTCAACGGCATGTCCGTCGAACCCCTGACGCTCGAGAGCGTCCCTGGCCAAGCTGTGGGCAGCCGTATTCTGCGGCTGTCCGGGCCGCTCACCCTCAGTGGCCTGTTCGAGTTTCAAAGCACGCTGCGCAACGACCCGCCTCCGTCCCTCATCCTCGACCTGACCGCGGTTCCGTACATGGATTCGGCCGGCATGGGCGCCATCATCAACTATTTTGTCTCCTGTCAGCGCGCCGGCCGCAAAATGGTGGTCGTCGGCGTCAATGGCCGCGTCCTCGAGCTTTTCAAAATCACCAAAGTCGACGCCCTGCTGACCATCGTCGACACCGTCTCCGAAGCGGAACGCAGCCTGGCCTAGCCCCGGACGCTCACCCCAGCCATGGGCGCAAGCGCGGCCACCACCGCCGCACGTGCGTGCAGTACAGGAAATACTCAGTCCCGTACGTCCGCCGCAGCGTCGGCTCCTCGTAGACCTGTACGAATACCGTGAAGACGACCCACACGCAGGCTGCATAAACGAGCGTCCCGGCATTGCCGAACAGCAGTCCCTGTCCGGCACTCATCGCGAACACGCCCAGGTACATCGGATTGCGCACGTACCGGTACAGCCCGCTCACCACCAGCGTGTCAGTCGGCATGGGCGGCGCCGGCGTCCCGTGCCCCTTGTGCACGAAGCGCGCAAAGCACTCCACCAGCGCGATCAGCCCCAGCGCAATCATCGCCGCGCCGATCGCTTGCGCCCAGCGCCGCACCGGTTGTGGCTCCCACACCGGCGCGCTCCAGCGCCAGCCGTTGATCCAGAAGGGCACCAGCCCCGCGACGAATCCCGGCGCCAGAAAGAAAAACGCTGTCGAGAAAAATGCTGCCGACGTTCGCCGCATCGCCACGCCTCGCAAGCCGGCTGAAACCCGCGCTCGCCCAAAAGCCAGTCAGCTGACCGTTTCTCGCTAACAGTCCCTGGCTAACAGTCTCTCGCTAACAGTTTCTCGCTAATAGCCCCTCGCTGCTCCGCGGCCGCGCTTGCGAAAAGAATAATCCAGTCAGGTATTCTTGGGTGCCATGATGGATCTCCGCCGCTGCGTCGCTCCCGCTCTCGTCTCGTGCTCCGCACTCCTCCTGTTCGCATCGCCTGTCGCGCGCGCCCAGCAGGAGCCGGTCATCCCCTACGCCGCCCCGCGCCCGGCCAACACCCTCGTGATGCTTCCCGATGGATCCACCGTGCACGTGGAGCTGGCCACCACCGAGAAGGAGCGCGAATACGGCCTGATGGGCCGCACCAGCCTGCCCGAAGGCCGCGGCATGCTCTTCGTCCACGAAGACGTCAAGCCCGAGCCCTACTGGATGTATCACTGCAGGATCGGCCTCGACATCATTTGGATGGATCCCGATCACCGCATCGTCGAGATGAGCCCCAACACGCCGCCCTGCACCGGCAAGGCCAGCACCTGCCCGAACTACGGTGGCCACGAGCCTGCGAAGTACGTGCTCGAGCTGCCCGTCGGCGACATCGCCCGGCACCACCTCGCCGTCGGCCAAACCATCAGCTTCCAGTTGCCGTAGCAGCGCTCCCGCCCGCGCGCCGCGTTCACTTCGCCGGAGCGGCTGCCGGCGCCCGCGCCGTCGCGTGCGTAGCCGCTACGGTATCGAGATCAAACTCTCCTCCGCGCCCCGATTCCCAGGGCGCCACCACAAACTCGCGATCGGCAGGCGTGGCGATGGTGAGATTGAGAACGATCGGTTCGCCGATGTGAAAGGTCGTCTGGTTGTCGGCAGGCTGAACCGTGAGCGTTGGCTGTTGCCCCACCACCGGCAGTGCCAAAGGCAGAAGAAAGAGCAGAGTTGCGCCACGTATCATCGAACGAACTCCCAGCGTGGATTCCAATATAGTGCGACGAGCTAAGCGCCGGAAACTGCAATGTAATTGACCGCCATCGCAATACTTTTGGCAGCACTGGCGCGGCGTTTGACGGACGCTCGGCGCCGGGATAGGTTTGCATCCAGCCGGCATTCATCGGTCCAGCGGAGACAACGGCGACGGACCGCCGTCTAAATCACCGCAGTCTCGGGGAGGACGCGATCCGAGCAGATTCGCCATGCAGACGCCGCTTCCGTGTGTTCGTGGTCGCGTCCGCCCGCGGGTTCGAAAGATGAGGCGCGCGTCGCTTCTTCTCCTCCTCATCTTCTGCCTGGCGGTCCTTTGCCCGCGAAGTTCATCATTCGCGGCCGAAATCCGCGGCAGTGTGGTTGGCATCCGCGGTCAGCCTCTGGCCCGCGTGCAGCTCACCATCCTCGAAACGCAACGCCACGCCATCACCGGCGACGACGGGCGATTCACGATTGCCGGCCTCGCTCCCGGCCATTACACGCTCCAGGCCAACGCCGTCGGCTACTGGCTTATCAACGTCCCCTTCGCTCTCGCGCCGGACGAAGCCGCGAAGGAATTCGCGATCACGCTCACGCCCGACAATTCCACGCGCACCGAGACGGTTAAAGTCACAGGCGACCTGTTTCAGGGATCCGATTCGCCCGCGGTCGTGAAGACGAATCTGACGCCCGAGGAAATCCGCCAGACCTCAACCGTCCTGGCCGACGATCCCTTTCGCTCCATTCAGACGCTGCCCGGCGTTTCCGCGGCAGGCAACGACGACTTCCTCGCGCAGTTCTCGGTCATGGGCGCGCCCTATCAGGAGGTCGCGATCTATATCGACGGCATTTTGGTCCCCGCGCCCTTCCACGGCGTTGAGATCACCGAGACCGAAGGCGCGACGCTGAGCATCTTCACCTCCGAGACCCTTCAGGAAATCAATCTGCTGCCCGCGGCGTATCCCGAAAAGTATGGCGACGACGTGGGAGCGGCGCTGCAACTGGAAACCCGCGACGGCAGTCGCGACGCGCCTGTGTTTCGCCTCGCGGCGGGCCTCGCCGACTCGGAAGCCGATGGAGAAGGCCCGCTGGGCCGCCGCAAACAAGGCTCGTGGCTGGCTTCCGCCCGCAAAAGCTATCTCGGCTGGCTCTTTCTGGGCCGCCTCAACGACACCTCCGACAGCGTGTCGTTTGACGATGCCGATCTGAAACTCGACTACGATCTCTCGCCCACCCAGCGTGTCGACCTCTACGCTGTCGGAGGCCCCACAACCTACCGCCTTATCCATCCGCCCATGCCGCCCGACCCGAATGAAATCGATCGCGTGACCGACAACTTCATTCTCGGGCGTGCCGGCTGGCGCTGGACCGCGAATCCGCGCCTGCTCGTCGAAGCCCACGCAGCCCATTTCCAGCAACCCAACGACGAATCCAATGCCGAAGGCCGGCCGCTCGACGACTCCCACTACGCGGAATGGGTCGCTGCGGGCAGCGTGATCTCCAGTTGGCGCAAAGAACAGACGCTCGAAGGCGGATGGATGGCGCGCCGTGCCGGGACAAACTACACCCAGACCTACTACATTCCATCCGGCGCTCCGTCGCAGGACGCAGGCAACGCCGAGGGCTGGAAGAACGATGGCTATCTCGAGCAGTCGTCGACCCTGTTCGGCAGTCGCCTGCACCTTGAGGGCGGCCTGCGCATCGATACCGCGGCGCTCTTCCACCTTCACCCGGTTTCGCCGCAACTCTCCGGCGCCTGGCAGCTCGCCCCGTCAACCCAGATGCAACTCGCCTTCGGACGGTACCACCAGTTCGATTTTCCCGCCTACACTCTGCAGGATTTGCTGCCGAACTGCTCCCTCACGCCTGAGTCCCTCATGGCCGCCAACCATTACGTGGCGGAACTGGAGCAGCGCGTCGGCGAGAGCACGCAGGTTCGGGTGATGCTCTTCAATCGCAGCGACCAGCTATCCGTCGGCCAGAACGTTTCAGGCACTTGCCCGGTCCCGCTCCAAAGCCAGAGCTTTCAGCCCGTCAGCCACGACTATTCGCGTGGCGCCCAGATTGTCCTCCAGAGCCGTAACACCAATCGCCTCTCCGGCTGGATCGGCTATACCCTCGCTTACGCGCGCCAGAACTTCTACACCGCGGGGGCAAGCCCGGCTCTGGTTCCCGCGTCCTGGTCCTCGTATTACCCCACGCTCGCCGACCAGCGCAACACGCTCAATCTGTTTGCCAGCTACCGCCTGACCCCGACGCTCAATTTGGGCGGCAAATTCCTCTTCGGATCCGGCTATCCGGTCCCCGACGGCGACATCAATCCCATCCGGCTCGGCGACTATCAGCGCCTCGATCTGCGTGCGGAGAAAGACTGGGCCTTTCGGCGCTGGAAGCTGGCCGCCTACGCGGAGTTGCTCAACGCGGCGAACCACGACAATCCCCTGTACTTTTACACGAGCGATGCGGGCTCAGTAGTCACCGGCCAGGGTCTGCCCATCACGCCAACGGCCGGAGTCGCCTTCGAGTTTTAGCGGGCGAGCCCCCGCCCCGGGATGGTCGAGGCAAGCTCGGGGGATATCGCATGACTTTTGTACCGTTGCGGCCGCGGATTGTCCTTGCCCGGCCGACTCCGAGTTTCCTATGCTGAATAATGCAAAGCCCTGTTCTTCGGAGCAGGGCTTCTGTTTTTAGGTGAATGGGAGATGGTGAGCCGGAGCCTGAAGGGGAGAGTGCATCCCGCAGTGCAGGACAAATCAGGGTAATACCCGCAGGGTATTACCCTCGATGACATTCAGAATCAATTACTTGGACGGATATCCTTCAACAGAAACTAAAATTCGAAGCTGGATCCGCTTAGCGCTTCTTCTTTTTGTGGTCGGCCTTCCCTGGTTTCGCCGCCTTTTTCGCAACGGGCTTCGGAGCAGGCTTCGCCGCTTTCGCCGCGGGTTTGGCCGCCTTGTGCGCAGGTGTGTGCGCCGGCTTCTTCGCAACGGCCTTCACAGCGGGCTTCGCGGCCCTGGGAGCAGGCTTCGGTTCCGGCTTCTTCTCGGGTGCCTTGCCCCTGGAGGGCGGCTGCGGCTTCGCAGGCGCTTTGACTTCGGCCTTCGGAGCCGGAACGGCCTTGGCCGGGGTTCCTTTGACCGGAGCAGTTTTGGCCGGAACAGGAGCAGCCTTGGCCGGGCCGGCTTTAGTCGAGGCAGGAGCAGCCTTCGCTGCGGTGCCTGGTTTCTGCGCGACCGTCGCTTTGGCCGCCACGGGCACCGACTTTTCACCCTTGCCGGGCTTCCCGGTGACTTTTGCCGCCGGCTTGGCAGGAGGCAGGGCCTCGGAGTCCTCCGACTCGTCGCCCTCTTCCTCCTCTTCGGCTTCCTCGTCGTCGCCGGAGCGAAGAGCCGGCATTTCGATCTCTTCCTCTTCCTCGAACTTCGGTTCGGCACGCCGGCCGCGGGGGCGCCGGATGACCACGGGAGGCGGGGGAGCCGGCGGCGAGAAAGGCTCGAGGAACTTCCGAATCTCCTCCTCGGTCTGCAGCTTGCCGTCCATGAACTGGAAGAACAGCGCCTCGGCGACCTTGCCGTAGTCGGGCAGATCGGGGGTGATCCGCATCTCAGCCATCAGCGTAGTCGGAATCTTTTGACGAGCTTCAGGCCAAACGTTAAAGAAGTTGTTGAACTTCTCTTTGACCGGCGCAGCCTTCGAACTAAACGCCAGCCACAGCACCGCCTCCGGTTCATAGCTCACCAGCAGCTTCCACGCCGTCGAGGGCGTGGCTGCTCCCTTGCCGAGCAGCTCCTTCGAGAACTCCCGAGCCGACTTCTCCAGTCCGTTCCACTGATCCACGAAGCCGTGCCGCGGGAACTGCTTCTTCAGCCCCGAGACGTCTTTCGGGGTCATCTTCGCCGTCAGCAGCTCCATGTGCGCGGCCGACGGGTCCGGGTTCACCCCGAGCATCATCAATCGAATCAGGATCTTATTCAGCTCGTCGAGACCCTTCAGGTCGGCTTTGGCGGCGGACCAGGCAGGACAGAGGACCTTCATCCAGCCCTCGGCCTCGAGCGCTCGCAGCGCTTTCACCGGATCTTCTTCATGGGCAATCTCTTCCAGTTCGTAGCCCCGCAGGTGCGCTGGAATCTGCTCGATCAGGTTCTCGTCCTTGGCGTTCTGATACCGCGCCAGGGTCCGCTGATCCATCTCCCACCCGGTGCGAGCCCCCAGGCGAACCGCGCGGATCATCCGCGACGGATCTTCGATGAACCCGTAGTTACTGGCTAGGCGCAGATGGCGGGTTTCGATGTCGGCAAAGCCGTTCAGGGGATCCAGCAGCAGTCCCCAGGAGCCCTCGTTCAGCGACACGGCCATGGCGTTGGCCGTAAAGTCGCGTCTGCGCAGGTCCTCGAGGATCGGCGCCCAATGGTAGACGGGCTTGCCCGGCTTGGGATACTCTTCGCGCCTCGAGCTGGCGACTTCGACCCGAACGCTGCCCGGAAACCAGAACCAGAGAGTGCGGGAGGGCTCGTGTTCACCCCAAAAGGTGCCACCGGCTTTCTCCAGCGATTTCTTCAGCTTAAGAGCATTTCCTTGAACCGAAAAATCAAGATCGCGGACCGGGAAGCCACTGGTCAGATCGCGCACCGCGCCACCGGCCAGAAAGACCGTCATTCCCGCGTTGCGGGCGGCGTCCCGAACATGGCGAAGAGCATTTTGCTGAGCAGGGGAAAGTCGATTTTCGAGAAGGTATATGTAATCGGGCATGGTGCTGACTTTGTGCTCCTGGCTAAGGGTTCGAACCCCGCCCTCATCGCCCGGAAAATCGCCCGTAAGCATCGTCAGTTCAGCTATTTACGGGACGGAGGAACTGCAATCCAAACTAACAATGTAACATATTGAAGTCTGTGTGACTACGCCATGTGCACAATTTTTGATGCGTAGCCGCGCGAATATGCAACAATCTTCGTTCCATTTACCACGCAATTGCTAACGCATGTCTTCAAGCCGCAAAAAGGCGATCTTCCGCAAGTTCTCGCGCGACTGGCTCTCAGGTTACCTTCCAGCCGAGGGGTTCGCCCACGGCGGCCGGGTCGAGATGCTCGACCTTGACGGGAAGGTCGTCCATCTCGCTGTCGAGGACCTGAAGTGGATCTGCTACGTCCGCGACTTCAACTCCGGAGAACTGAACAACCCTGAGCGGCTGGTTCGCAAGACCTTCGCCGGCCGTCCGCGCGGCGAGGGGCTTTTCGTCCGCGCGCGGCTCAAGGACGGCGACCTGATCGAGGGGCTGGCCGGGAACGACATCAGCCTGGTCACCAGCGACGGCCTGTTCCTCACCCCGCCGGATCTGCGGTCCAACACGCAGCGCCTCTGGGTGCCGAGGACCGCGATCGAGGAGCTGGAAATCGTCGCTGTGATCGGCGGCGCGAAGAAGAAGTTCGTCGCGGCCGAGGAAACGGAACCTGAGGCGCAGGAAAACCTCTTCTGACGCCCGAGTGCCCGGCGCTCCTTCCCACGGAAGCGGGCGTGGCTCCTGGGTCATCCTAAGAAGCAGGACCCGATCGGAGACGCGAATGAAAATTGCATTTCTCGGCCTCGGCAAAATGGGCACTGCCATCGTTCACCTGCTGCTGAAGCAAGGCGAAGCCGTAACCGTCTGGAACCGTTCGCCGGAGCCCGCCGAAGAACTCGTGCGCGCAGGCGCAAAGCACGCAAAGACCGCAGCCGAGGCCGTCGCCGGCTGCGAAGTCGTCTTCACGATGGTCGTGGACGATCCCGCTCTCGAAGCCGTTCTGTTCGGCGGCCATGTGCTCGAGAGCCTGCCCAGGGGCGCGATCCACGTTTCGCTCAGCACGCTCAGTGTGGAGCTCTCCCGGCGTCTGACGGAAGAGCACGCCGCCCGCGGGCAGCATTTTGTTGCCGCGCCGGTCTTCGGACGCCCGCACATCGCGGAGCAGGGAAACCTCTGGATCGCCGTCGGCGGCGCGAGCGAGGCAGTCGAGAAAGTGCGCCCCTTGCTCGAAAAATGCGGCCGCGGCATCACAGTGGTCTCCGAGCATCCGTGGAGTGCGCATGCGCTCAAGCTCGGCGGCAACTTCCTCATCACGGCGATGATCGCCTCGCTGAGCGAGAGCTTCGTTTTCGCCGAGGCTCTGGGGATCGAGCCGGCCACGTTCATCCAGACCGTGAACAGCGCGCTCTTTCAGTCGCCGTTCTACGAGATGTACTCGAACATCATGCTGCATCCTCCTGAGAAACCCGGCGGCACCATTGCTCTGGGCGAGAAAGATCTGCGGCTCTTCCGCCAGGCGGCGCAGGCAGAGCAGGTGCGAACGCCGCTCGCCGACGTCTTCATGGAGACGTTCCACCGCGCGATCGAGGCTGGCATGAAGAATCAGGACTGGGCCGCGGGCTACTACCAGCTGGAGCGCGGGCTGGAAGCGCCGGCGCGCCAGGCCTGAGTGGACTATTCGTCGCTCGAGCTCGTGCTGAATTCAATCGACCTGCTGACGGAACCGCCGCGAATCAGGTTCCAGAACAGCAGCGCAAACAGAAGCAGAAAGAACGCTTCCACGAACCATTCGAAGATCGTCACGTACAGAGCCCAGTCGTGCACATACGCCCGCTCCGGCGTGCCCGGATCGTAGACGATCGGCACGACCTCTCGGGGGCTGAAGCTTCGCCGGTAGCAGAGAGAGCGGTGGCCGCAGAGCAGGAAGTAATTCTCGCTGAAGGCGTGCAGTGAACCGTCGACTGCGGCGAACTGAATCGAGGGATCGGTGGTGCTGCGCGAGTTCATCACCGTACCCTCGGCGCTCTGCCACAGGAAAAATGTGAAGGCGTAACGGGCAAATCCGAGGCGCACGCACAGGAGAAGAATGCATAGGGCCATGAGCGCCGCGCAACAGAAGATCGCCTTGCCGCGATGTGCGGTGCCCACCGTCGTCGTCCGGATGCGGCTGCTCGCTCTGACCGTTACGCCCATGGTGCTTGTGGAATCGAGGATACGATAACAAATATGAGCGGAAACAGCCTGACGAATGGTGTGGTCCTGATTACCGGAGCCAGCTCCGGCATCGGCGCCGCGTGCGCGCGCGCGTTTGCGAAAGAAGGCGCGCAGCTGCTGCTCGCGGCGCGGCGCATGGAGCGGCTGGAAGCGATGGAAGTGGATCTGCTGGAAGCGGGCGCGCCCGCGGTGCATGGGTTCCGCCTCGACGTGCAGGATCGCTCGGCTGTGGAGCGCGCGGTGGCAGAGCTGCCGAAGGAGTGGCAGGCCATCGACGTGCTGGTGAACAACGCCGGCCTCAGCCGCGGTCTCGAGAAGCTGTGGGAAGGGAAGACCGAAGACTGGGAAGAGATGATCGAGACCAACGTGAAGGGCCTGCTCTGGGTTACGCGGGCGGTGGTGCGCGGCATGGTCGAGCGGAAGCGCGGCCACGTGATCAATCTCGGATCAACCGCGGGGGAACTGGCGTACGCGGGCGGCGCGGTCTATTGCGGCAGCAAGGCAGCGGTGAAGCTGATCAATGACGGCCTGCGCGCCGATTTGATGGGCACGCCGGTGCGTGTCACGTGCATTGAGCCGGGCATGGTGGAAACGGAGTTCAGCGAAGTGCGCTTTCACGGCGATAAGGATCGCGCAGGTAAGGTCTACTCGAATATCACGCCGCTCACAGCGGACGATGTGGCGGATGCGGTGGTGTGGGCAGCCTCGCGCCCGGCGCGCGTGAACATCGCGCACATGCTGATGACCACGATCGACCAGGCAAATTCGCTGGTGTTCAATCGGCGCGCTTAGAGCGCGTTCAGCTTGCCCTCGATCTCCGTCAGCGCAGCTGCGAGCGCGGCGCGGCGCACCGGGTTCGAGGTGCGCTCGTCGAGAATCCGCTCCCGCTGCAATTCCAGCTCCTGGCGCTGACGCGCCTTCGCTGCTTTCGCTGCTGTTTCTTCGGCTCTTCGAGCGTCTGCATTCGGTCCGTCGGAACTCTGCGCCTTCTGTTCCACCTGTTCCTCCACGGATTTGCTTTCCCATCCTCTGGCCATACCCCTATCGTACCGCCGCAGCCCGCTGTCGGCTGCATCCGCGCCGGGTTTCTGCCATCCTAAGGTCATGCAAGCCTGGCGTATTCCATCCTTTGGCATCGACCATCTCGAGTTGGCGCCGCTGCCCGATCCGCAGCCGAAGCGCGGCGAAGTGCTCATTCGCGTGCACGCGGTTTCGCTGAATTTTCGCGATCTCATGGT
>DATJTG010000187.1:0-12876 GCA_035503555.1 Acidobacteriaceae bacterium
CGACATCTTCCTCTACGACCAGAAGGTGCTTGAGTCGAACGGCACGGTGGGTCCGCCGCCGTACGCCGCGCCGCTCATCAATGCCGGAGCCAACGTTCGCTACAACGATTCGTCGGCCATCCAGCGCTACAACGCGGTGGAGCTCATGCTTGCTGAGAAGGCCTACCACGGGCTCGATCTGCAGGCGAGCTATACCTGGTCGCGCTGTATGTCGAACTCTCTCGGGTACTTCGGCCAGTACGGTGACGAAGAGGGCATCGGTCAGAGCCAGACCGGCGGCGGATACTTCTTCTTCCAGAATGAATACAACCCGATGGCCGACTACGGACGCTGCATCAGCGACATCGCCCAGGATGTGCAGGGCTACGTCGTGTACGATCTGCCGTTCGGCAAGGGGCGCCAGTTCGCGTCCAATGCCAACTCGGCTGTCAACGCAGTCATCGGCGGATGGCAGCTCGCCACCGACTTCACCTTCCACTCCGGGTTCGCGATCAATCCATCGGCTCCCGATGTTTCGGGCACCGGCTCCTACGACTCGCGTCCTGACTGCGTCAGCGGCGCGGCCAACAATGGCAGCAAGGCGTTTGAATCCTTCGGGGCGAGCGTCGGCCTTCAGTATCTGAACCCCGGCGCGGTGGCTCTGCCGTCGTCGGGAACCTTCGGCAACTGCGAAGTCGGAGCCCTGCGCGGCCCCGGCCTCAAGACCGACGACCTGAACCTGACGAAAAAGATCAACTTCACCGAGCGCGTCAATCTGCAGTTCATGACGCAGTTCATCAACCTGACGAACACGCCGATTTTCGGCGCTCCGTCCGGATATTGCGGTCCTCAGTGCAACGGTCAGATCCAGACCGGAGCCAATGGCGGCAATACCGGAGCGGGCAACTTCGGCTTCGCGCAATCGATGGATCCAGGGCGGCAAATTCAGTTCGGCCTGAAGATCAACTACTAACCGCGGTCGCAGGGCGCCCCATCCTGGTCTTCTCGAACCAATCGAGAGACCGGATGGGGTTTCCTGTTTTCGGCGACCTGTTCCCTGTACCCTGTTCCGGATGCCCTGGTTCGCGCACCGCTCCCACCTCAGCGTCATCGATCTCGCGCTGGTTGTCGTTTACCTGGCCGGCATCACGCTTTTCGGCCTGCGTTTTCGCCGCTCGGCGGACCGCTCGCTGCGCTCCTACTTCCTCGCCGACAGGAATCTGCCGTGGTGGGCCATCGCGCTCTCGATCGTCGCCGCTGAAACCAGCACGCTGACGATCATCTCGGTGCCCGGCCTCGCCTTCGCCGGCGATTTTGGATTCCTTCAGATCGCGATCGGGTATCTGCTCGGACGCATCGTCATCTGCATTCTCTTTCTTCCGCGCTATTTTCGCGGCGAGCTTCTTACCGCGTACCAGGTCATCGGGCAGCGCTTCGGCGGTGGACTGCAACGCTTCACGGCAGCCATCTTTCTCGTCATGCGCGCGGCCGCCGAAGGCGTGCGCGTCTTCGCGGTCGCCATTGTTGTGGGCGTCTCCATTGGGACCGGCGACCTTGCGTCCATCGCGATTCTCTCCGCGCTCACGCTCGTCTACACGTTCGAGGGCGGCATGGCGGCGGTCATCTGGACCGACGTTGTGCAGATGATTCTCTACGTCGTCGGGTCAGTCACTGCGCTGATTACAGTGTGCCATCGGATTCCGGGCGGATGGCCCGCGCTCCTCAGCGCGGCGGGCGCGGCGCACAAGCTCACGCTGCTGCACTTCTCCTGGTCCATCGCCGAGACCTATACCTTCCAGGCGGGCGTGATTGGCGGTTGCTTCCTCACGATGGCCAGCCACGGGACAGATCAGCTCATGGTGCAGCGGCTGCTCGCGGCGAAGAACCTGCGCGAGTCCCGGATTGCGCTGCTCTCGAGCGGCGTGGTGATCTTTTTCCAGTTCGCGCTGTTTTTGTTCATTGGCGCGGGCCTGTGGGTGTACTACCGCAGCCTCGGCACCGGCCCCGGCGTCAGTTCGGATCGGATTTTCCCCGCATTCATCGTCCATCAGATGCCCACTGGCATCGCCGGCCTGATGATTGCAGCGATCCTCGCCGCGGCCATGTCGAACCTGAGCGCCGCGCTCAACTCGCTGGCGTCGACTTCGGTCGTCGATTTCTATTTGCCGCGGCACCCTGAGATGTCGGAGCACCTGCGCACCCGGCTTTCGCGTCTGCTGACGGTGGTGTGGGCGGTGATCCTCTTCGCGCTCGCCATGTTCTCGCGCAACGGCGGGCACGTCGTGGAGATCGGGCTCTCCATCGCCTCGGTGCTGTGGGGAGCGATGCTGGGCGTTTTTCTGCTGGGCACGCTCAGCCGCCGGGCGAGCGAGACTGGCGCGCTCGCGGGGATGATCGCGGCTCTCGCTGTGAATTTATTGCTGGCCCTGCAGGCGTCGCTGCCGCGCATCGCTGTCGCGGGTCATACTTTCTATGTTCCCAAAGTGGCGTGGACGTGGTGGGTTCTCATCGGTTCGCTCGTGACGTGCGTGATCGGCTACGCGGTGAGCCTCGTCTTTCCTTCTTCCTCGAAACCTCAAGCTGGGAGTGTGTAGATGCGATTCGTTCGCCTGTGTGTGCTTCTCCTGCTGCTGCCCGTCTGCGGCCGTCCGGCTCAGGCGCAGAGCAAGTTTTTAGCGATCGACAATCTGGTGCAGCACGCGATCGACGACCACAAGATTCCCGGCGCCGTGGTCGTCGTGGGCCACAACGGGCATGTTGTCTTCCGCGAGGCTTACGGACACCGCGCCCTGGTTCCCGCGGAAGAGCCGATGACGCTCAACACGGTTTTCGACATGGCGTCGCTCACCAAGCCGCTCATGACCGCGCTCGCCGTCATGCAGCTGGTTGGGCAGGGCAAGATCGACGTCGACGCGCCGGTTGCGCAATACATTCCGGAATTTGCGGCGAACGGCAAGGGCGACATCACCGTGCGCGACCTGCTTACGCACTACTCGGGCCTGCCGCCCGATCTCAGCCTCGCCGATCCGTGGGAAGGGAAGGGCACGGCGTTCCGGCTCGCCTTCGCCAGCGTTCCGGTCCGGCCTCCCGGAGAAAAGTTTGTCTACAGCGACATCAACTTCATCGTGCTGGGCGCGCTGGTCGAGAGGCTCTCCGGGCTGCCCCTCGACGTCTACGCGCAGAGGCACATCATTACGCCGCTGGGATTGAAACACACGCGCTTTCTGCCGCCGGATTCCTGGCTGCCGTTCATCGCGCCCACTGAGTATGAGCACGGCAAGTCTGCATCGGGCGTCGCCGGCCTCGCTACCGGTCCGGGCGATGTTGTCCTCCGGGGCGTGGTGCACGATCCCACGGCACGCCGCATGGGCGGAGTGGCCGGGCACGCCGGCCTGTTCTCGACCGGAGACGACGTCGCCGCGTACGCCCAGGCGCTGCTCGATCGCCGCGCCGGGCGTCCCAGCCGATTCCCGCTGACGCGCGCGCTCCTCCACACCATGACCACGCCTCAGCAGCCCGCCGGCGGCAAGGCGCTGCGCGGTTTCGGATGGGACATCAACTCGCCCTACTCGAGCAATCGCGGCACGATCTTCCCCATAGGCTCCTTCGGCCACACCGGTTTCACCGGCACGTCGCTCTGGATCGACCCCAGGAGCGACACCTACGTCGTCATTCTGACCAATGCTGTGCATCCCAACGGGCCCACCGGCATTACGCAGATGCGCAGCCACATCGCCGATGCGGCTGCCCGAGCGCTGGGACTGTATCCGGCTGCGCGGCGCTGATCCCGGATACAAAATCAAAAGCCCGGGAGCTGGTGCTCCCGGGCTTTGGTTTGCAGTCTGCTGCGGTTAGTTCACCGTGATGGTAACCGTGGTGGTTGCGGTGATCTTGCCGGTAGCCGCATCGGTGCCCGTCACCGTCGCCGTGTACTCGCCCGTTGTGGTTCCAGGGATCGTTGTTTGGGTGCCACCACTCGAACCGCAGCCGGAGGTTCCGGCCACGAACAGGATTCCCATTACGCTCAGCGCCATCACGCCCAGCGTCGTCCGCCACGCGCGCCGGCGAGCCGGAACGCCGAAGAAGAACAGCATCGCCAGCGTCGCTCCGCCGCCGAGGAAGAACTTTCCGAGCGGCGCAACGGCTGTGCTGGTGCTGGGTGCGGTGGTGGCGATGGTCAGCGTTGCCGTTCCCGCCGTCGTTCCGGTGATCGTCACTGGAGAAGTGTTGATGCCACAAGTCGGCGGATCGTTGGGGTTGGAAATGCTGGTGGTCACTGCGCAGGTCAGATTCACGGCTCCCGTGAACCCGCCCGACGGCGTGACCGTGACCGTGGAGGTATTGCCGGTGGTCGCGCCGGCGTTGACCGTGATCGCGCCGCTGTTGCTCAGCGCGATGGCCGGATTTCCGCCGCCGCCGCCCGTCGTGACCGTGACGGTAACGGTTGCCTGCGATGTGACTTTGCCGGTCGCCACATCCGACGCTACAACCGTGGCCGTATAGCTGCCCGTCGGTGTGGACGAAGTGGTTGTCACCGTCAGCGTGGAGGAGGCAGACGCTGTGCCGCTGACGGTCGTGTTCGGCGCCGTGCACTGGAGTCCAGCGGGGCTGCTGCTGACCGTGCAGGTGAACTGGACCGCTCCGGTGAAGCCGTTGGCGGGCGCCACCGAAAGTGAGGTTGTGGCGGTCGAACCGGCAGCAACCGAGACGTTGCCGCCACTCGTAAGGGTGATCGCCGGGCTCGCGGTCACCGTGACGGAGGTGGTCGCATTCGAACCCGCGTAATTCGCATCGCCGCTGTAGGTCGCGGTGATGGTATTCGAGCCGCTCGCCAGCCCACTGCCCGAAACCGTCGCCGTTCCGGTCAGCACATAGTTATAGGGCGAAGACGACTGCAGCGTGCCGGTGAGACTGCTCAGGTTCACCGTTGCCAGCGTGCCGCCGTTGCCCGTCAGCGTCACCGTTCCGGTCGGAAGAGCGCCGTATCCGACCACCGCATAGCTATAGGGCGTTGTGATGGTCAGGCTGACGGTGGCCGATCCTGAGGCGCTGATGGAGCTCGGGCTGGCGGAGGCGCTGGATTGCGTGGTGGCCTTCGCAACCGTGAACGGGGATGCCGCGCTGGTGCTCTTGTTAAAGCTCGCGTCGCCGGAGTAAGCCGCCGTGACGCTGTAGGAGCCAGCCGGGAGAACGGTGAAGCTGTTGCTGAGAGGAGGCCAGGATGCGAGATTCCCAACGGACACATTGGCCGTTCCCAGCGCGCTGGAACCGTTGTCAAAGGTCACGGTTCCGGTGGCCAGGCCCTGCGTGCCGCTCGTGGTTTCTGAGGCATTTGTGCCGGAGATGGTGGCGTCGAGATTGACCTGAGCGCCGTAAGGAATCGTGGTCGAGCTGATGCTGTTACCTGTCAGCGCGCTGTACGCATTCACCGCCAGGGCAGTCGTGCTGTTTTCGGGCGAGATCGTCACGCTGATCGGAGTCGAGCTGCTCGCCGCATCCGTATCGCTTCCGCCGTATCGCGCATACACGGTGTAGGTTCCACCAGGCAGTCCGTTGTAGTTCGCGGTGTCCGTGCCTCCGAGTGAGATCACCAACTGACCGTTGTTCTGAGGACCCTGCGCTGTCCCGCCACTGGTTTCGTTGGCTGTGTCGATCACGGCCACAGAGCCAGCCGCGCTCGTCGGCGTGACGCCCACCTTGAAGGCCACATTGGCGCCGTGCGGGCCGCTGTAGGCTGCTGTCGAACCATTGAGATCGAGCGTCGTGGTGGTGGACGCAAAGCTAGCATTGCCCCAGTTCTTCACCAGAGCGCTGACGTCGACGCTGCCCAGGCCAGTGGCCAGGTCGTAGCCGGCGCCCGCGTTGTAGCCCGTCATGAAACCGTTGGTGCCGCAGTTCGGCGAGCCGCTTGCGCACACCACCGAGTTGTTGCCGACCTTCACGTCGTGAAAGACGGACGCGTAGGTGGTCCCGTTCGCTGCCAGGTTGTAGAGCACGGGGTCCACCTGGCCAAGGCGGTAGTTGTCGCTCGATGAGCCTTTCGCCTCCGCCACCAGTGCCAGCATGCCGGCAAACGCCGGAGCCGCCGCGGAAGTGCCGCCGACTCCCTCGAATTCTGTGGAGGGGGAGAACACGCCGTTGGTATTGACGCACTCGGTATAGCTCTGCGTCGAACCATCGCTTGCCGGATCGGAGCAAACCACCCACATGGCGCTGTAGACGCCGTTGCCCGCCAGGAACGACACGTCGGGAATCATGCGCACGCTGTTGGAATTGGTTACGCCGCCCGAGATCGCAAGTCCGGTCTGGAAGTCCGGTACACCATACGCTTCCGTGCACACCGACCCCGACGAATCCAGAGCTGCGCAGGAACTGAACCCGCCGCTGCCGGCCACGATATTGGTCGAACCGCCGCTCGCATTGGCCACATTGGCCGACAGCAGGCCGTTCACCGATGTCGAGTCGTTCCAGGGGTTCTCGGGAATGTAGCTCAGCGCGGTTCCGTAATAGGGGGGAGCGCCGCTGGAAGTATCGTTGACATACGTCCCGAACGAGCTCGAAGTGCTGGTAAGAACGTCGTAATCCGTGCCGCCCACAGCGACCGCGTATGGTGTGGAGGCAAAGCCGTTGACGTTGAAGCCGTACAGAGCCTGCGTGCCGCTGTCGAAGTCGTCGCAGCCGGCCGAGCCGTTATCGCCTGCCGCCACCACGACCGTGATGCCCTGTGCCGCACCCTGTTCTTCGCCCTCCATCACTTCTTCGTTGCCGGCGGTGCCCAGCCCCGCTTCGCACTCCTCGATGCTCATGCTCAGGATGCTGACGGTGTTATCGTCGAGTGCGCGGTAGGTTGCATCCAGAAAGCCGCTCGTCAGGTCGGTATCCGCCGCCGTGTAGAAGTAAATCTTCGCCTTCGGCGCGAGGCCGCCGGCCACTTCGTTATCGAGCAGGCCTTCGGTCGACCAGCCCAGCACAAGGCCCGGGTCGGCGCCGTCGACCACCATCGTGGGGATGTTGGCGTTCGCGGTCGTTTCGCCCAGGAAGCCCGTCCGATAGTTGGTCAGGTCGTCGGTATTGACGTCAGAGGAGCCTACGATTCCAAGGTTGATCCCGGTGCCGTCATACGATGTTCCGCCAGTGAAGTTCGCGTTGAGGTTGCTGTTCGGCGTGTCGTAGATGGTGGAAGCGTCTGCCGGGTCGGCGAAGAGGTAGAGATCGCCCGACGTGTCCTCCAGCGTGAAGTCGGGGACGATCCGCTTCTTCGAGGCATCGAAATGGCCCTTCATTCCTGTCACCAGGGGCGGCTTCGGATGGAAATCGTTGAGCGGACCGACGCCGGCCACCACGGCCGCCAGGGCAGCGGGGATTTGCGGGTCCGTCATGTTGGCAAAGTGGGATTCGCCGTTCACCGAGAGAACGTGCATCGAGGTGTGGAATGCGCTCTCGATCTGTCCGAAATTGCCTGAGAACTGAATGACGTTGCGCGCCTGGGGCACCTTCTCGATTTTGAAGCCGTGGCTCTGGAGCCACCCCTCGACCGTCTGCAGATCGGCATCGGAGAGGCCGAACTTCGCGCCATACTGTGCCGGCGTCAGCCATTTGTGATAGCTGGCCGACGAGGGATTCTGCAGGTCGGACAAATACTGCGTCAGCGTCTGCTGCTGGGTCGCGCTCCGCTGGAGCACCAGCATGATTCTCCCCGTAGGAGTCGCTTCGGGCGCCGGGCCGCGGTCGTAGCGCGCCTGGGCCATGGGGTGCACATTGCCCCGCAGTTGGACGAGGTTGGTCTCGTCGATGGGCGTCACCACCCGGTTGATCGCATAGGAACTTTGCGCTGCCAGCGGTAAGGACACGCAGGCGGTCGCCGTGGCCAAGACGATGAGGCGAAACAGGCTCGATTTCATGGTCGTTCGTTTCCTGGGAAACTCGTGAGAGGTCGGTCTTGCTGACTGGAGCGGACTGCGGTCCAGGCAGGTACATGCGGAGCGAGGTCGTGCATACAAACCTTGCGCCTCAGAAGATGTGCTGTCTGAGGGGCCAGCCAGAGGGCGGAGAATTCCTCGATAAAGTGCCATTCGCGTCGTGCGATCCACTGTGCTGGTGCGACACAGTATACCCGTGACCCATCCAACCGCGATATTACTTTTTTGTTATCCATCGGCCCGGCCCAGGCGCCCTGCCCACGCCGCGATTTCGGTCCTGTACCCTGTCCCTATGCGCGAACCGATCAGGGTAGGCGTTGTCGGATTCGGCCTTGCAGGCCGCATCTTTCATACCGGGGTCGTTCAGGCCACGCCGGGCCTTGAATTGGTTTCTGTCGTCGAGCGCAGCGGCAACGAGGCCGCCAGGGAGTTTCCCGGCGTCAATATCGCACGGTCGGTGGAGGAAATGCTCGGGGACGTCGGCATTCAGCTCGTGGTGATCGCCACCCCGAGCTACTCCCACTTCGAACTGGCCCGGCAGTGTCTGCACGAACAGCGGCACGTGGTGATCGACAAACCTTTCACCCTCACCTCCGCCGAAGCCGCCGAACTGACGCACATGGCTCGCGAGCGCAAACTGCTGCTCGCTCCGTTTCAAAACCGGCGCTGGGATGGAGATTTCCAGACGGTGCGGGCGCTTATCGGGAGCGGCGAGCTGGGCCGCCTGGTGACCTGCGAGTCCCACTTCGACCGCTACCGAGCTCAACCCCGTCGGGACGTCTGGCGCGAGAGCGGCGGTCCTGGCAGCGGCATCCTCTACGATCTCGGCCCCCACCTCATCGACCAGGCGCTCAGCCTCTTCGGCGCGCCCTCGCAGCTCTCCGCTGATATCCGCATCGACCGCGACGACGGAGCGGCCGACGACGCGTTCGATCTGTGGTTTGAGTATCACAATCCGCGCCGCCTGGTCGTGCTGTTGCGGTCCACCCTCACCGCCTGCCTTCCCGGGCCGCGATTCCTGCTGCATGGTACGAACGGCAGCTTCATCAAGTGGGGATTGGATCCGCAGGAAGACCAGATCAAAGCCGGTATGAAAGTCGGCGCAGCCGGATACGGCGAGGATGATGAGAGCCGTTATGGCGAGTTGTGCCTGGCGGGTAACGTTCGGCGCCGCATTCCGACGCTGCCGGGCGACTATCGGGGGTTCTACGCCAATGTTCGTGACACGCTTCTGGGCAAGGCCGAACTGGCGGTTCGCCCTGAGGACGCCTGGCGCGTGGCGCGCATCATCGAGCTGGCCCGGGAAAGCAGCGGCCAGGGCCGCCGTGTGAAAGTCGACCTAAGCGCGCATCCGTAGGCGAACGCGCCCTGGGTCGCGGCAAATCTGTCCGACTTCGGGAAGCGCCAGCCAGCGAGTCAACGCCAGGAACGGGTGGGCTGACTGCCTACTGCTCCGTCCTACTCGTTCCTCAGCACGGCCATGGGGTCAGTCTGTGCTGCGCGGCGCGCCGGCAGCAGCGCCGCACCGAGCGCCGCGGCGACCAGCAGTGCGAGGCTGCCGGTAATTGCCACTGGATCGGCGCCGCTCGTCTCATAAAGCAGACTGTGCACCCACCGGTTCGCAACAAATGCCAGGGCCAGGCCGGCCACGATTCCGCCCCCTACCGGCAGCATCGCCTGGCGCGCAACGAAGCGCATCAGAGCGGACTTGTCGCAGCCCAGCGCGATGCGAATGCCGAATTCCTGCTGCCGCAGCGACACGGAATACGCCAGCACCCCGTAAATGCCCAGCAGCGCCAGCAGCAGCGCCGCACAGCCGAAGCTCGAGAGCATCAGAGTCTGGAACCGATCGGTGGCGACGGAGTCCGCTACCTGCTGATCCATCGACTTCACCATCGGGATCGCGACTTCCGGATCGATTCTCCAGATCGTCTGCTCGAGCGATGTCGCCAGAGCGCTCGTCGGCTGCGGGCTGCGAATGAGAAAGTTCGTGCGCCACCAGCAGTTGTCCCAATAGGGGATGTAAATCATGTTCGCGGTGTCTTTCAGCTCATTGATGCGCGCGTCGGCCACGACCCCGACCACCGTGTAGGTGTCGTGGTCGCCGAGTTTGAAGGTATGCCCGACGGGGTCTTCCCCAGGCCAGATCGCACGCGCGGCTTTCGCGGAGATGAGCGCATTCGTGGGGTGGTTCCTGTCTTCAGGGGTCAGATCGCGCCCGGAGAGCACCGGAATCTGCAGCGTCGACGCATAGCTGGGGCTCACCCACCGGATATTGGCTGTCGGAATCTCCGCATCCGGCAGCGGATGATCCGGCCGCTCCACGTCGTCGATCCACGTCGCTCCCGCCATCGGCCGCTCGCTGGTATTCGCCACGCTCCGCACGCCGGGAAGGCGCGCCAGGTCTGTGAGTGCGCGATCGAAGAACGCAGTTCGCGCGGCTCTGCCCTTCGGATCGCTGGAGTCGTTGCCGTATTGCGGCGCGTAGAGGTAGACGCTCATGAGCGTCAGGTGTCCGGAATCGAAATCGCGATTCTGGCCCATCAGATGCGAAAAGCTCCGCACCAGCAGTCCGGTCACGATCAGCAGCACCACGCAGCAGGCCACCTCGGCCCCCACCAGCAAATGGCGCGTGCGCTGGCTCTCTCGCGATGAGGAAACCCGGGTGGTCTGCGACTGCAGCGCCGACTGGGGGTCGATGCGCATGGCGCGCAGCGCGGGCAGCAGCCCAAACAGCACCGCCGTCACAATCGAAAGCCCCGCAGCTCCCACCAGCACCGGCCAGCTCACCGTAATCGCGCCGAGCCGCGGCAAATTCTGCGGAGCGGTCGCGACGAACAGGCGTACGCCCACAAACGAGAGCGCAATGCCCAGGCCGCCGCCAACAATGGCCAAAACCAGGCTGTCGGCCAGCGTTGCGCCCAGCAACTGATTCCGCCCCGCGCCCAGCGCCGCGCGCACGGCCAGTTCGCGCTCACGCGATACCGCCCGCGCCAGTTGCAGATTGGCAAGATTCGCGCAGCCGATCAGCAGAACGCCGCCGACGGCGGCCAGCAGCAACCAAAGTCCGGTGCTCACCCGTCCTGAGATTTCCTGGAGCAGAGGGATCGCCATCACCGACGGCCCCACTTCCAGATGCTTCGCATGGTTGAAAGCCGCCTGGATGGTGGTGAGTTCGGTTTGCGCCTGCTGCGCCGAGATGCCTGCCCGCAGCCGGGCGATGACCATGAAAT
Organism: Acidobacteriaceae bacterium; assembly: GCA_035503555.1. Classification (GTDB taxonomy): domain Bacteria; phylum Acidobacteriota; class Terriglobia; order Terriglobales; family Acidobacteriaceae; genus Palsa-343. The sequence goes on from DATJTG010000187.1 coordinate 11,132, forward strand.
TGTAATCACCGCTGTCACTCATCTGGTCGGAGCTGACCACCAGCGGGCGGAAGATCTGGTACGGCTCTGACGCGTTCTGCACCATCGCGCTCGGCAGTTCAGACACGCGCGGAAAACCAAAATTCCGCGGCAGCACGCCCACCACGGTGAAAGGCGTTCCGCCATCCGTCAGCGTCTTGCCGATCGCGCCGGGATCGCCATGGAAATACCGCTGCCAGGCGTTCCACGAGAGGATCGCGACATTGTTGTGCCCGTTCGTATTCTCGATCGGGTTAAACGAGCGTCCGAGAATGGGCTGGACGCCGAGCACGGAAAAGAAATTCGATGCGACCGCCAGTCCCGGCACGATCGCCGGATGTCCCGTGCCCGCAGCGATGCTCGACGAACTGTTCGCGAAAATCGCCATGCCGCTCAGCGACTGCACGTTGCTCTGCCAGTTGTAGAAATGCCGCGGATTGTCGGGCCCTCCGTTCGCCATCAGGCCTTCCTGCCGCTCCCGCAGCATGACCAGCCGCCCCGGATCGGGGAACACGAATGGCTTGAGCAGCACCGAATCCACGACGCTGAAGATCGACGTTACGGCGCCGATGCCCAGCGCGAGCGTCAAAATCGCGGTCACCGCGAAGCCCGGCGACTTCCTGAGAGTGCGAGTGCTGAAACGAAGGTCTTGCGCAAAGTGCGCCATCGAGCCTCCAGGCAGGCGGAGAGGATTCCCGGAAAAACGAGGGAGAAAAACTATGAAGCACATCATGGACCAGGGACCTGCGGTGTGCAAGCCGTTCATCGCAAAGCAAATGATGAACAGCCGCTCAACATGGGCCGTTCGCCGGTGTCCACTACCGGACGAGCTCGTCCGGTAGTGGACGCGGTTGCGATGCCGGCGCCTGAACGCTAGTCCCTGTCCCTGGTTTTCACGGCTGAAACACAACCCGTCCGCGCTTCTCCGGCGCATTCCACAGCCGCTCGACGTCGCGCAACGGAGCCGAGACCGCCTTGATCGCGAAAGGCTGCTCAGATGCCGCCTTCACGAAGGCAGCGACCGCCGCGAAGAGCTTCTCCATCGATAAACTCCCAAATCCGCTGCCCAGCATCTCCAGCCCCGAGCTGCGCAGGGTGGCAGCCGGCAGCGTGATCGTCGGCCCCGCACTGCTGCCGATCTGAATGTACCGAATTCGCCTCGCTTTGTGATCCAGCCCCTTCTGCCCGATGGCCGCCAGCGTCGCTTCCGCAGCTCCGCCCCAAAGATAATCGAGCACCACATCGATCTGGCTGTCGAGGATCTCCGCGCGCAGGGTTGCCACCAGCGCGTCCCGTTCCGGCGTCAGGACGATTGTCGAGTCCGCGCCCAGCGCCTTCGACTCCTCCAGGGCTTCGGGATTGCGCCCCACCGCCACGACACGGCGCGCGCCCAGCCGCTTCGCAATCTGCACAGCCAGCTGTCCTGCGCTGCCGGTCGCGCCGAGGATCAGCACGCTTTCGCCGGCGACGAAATCCGCGCGCCCCACCAGGGCCGCCCACGAGGACATCCCGGGATTCATCATCGCCGCCATGGTCACGTCGTCGAGCGAATCGGGAATGGGAAGACACATCTCCCGCCGAACGGCGGCGCGCTCGGCCATCGTTCCAAACGGATCGCGCACCCCTCCAAAGAACACGCGCGTGCCGTCGTCGAGACGGCCCACGCCATCCACGCCTGGCACGAAAGGCAGCTCCCCGGTGCTGCCGTAGTGCGATCCGTTGGCCAG
>DATJTG010000188.1:0-19431 GCA_035503555.1 Acidobacteriaceae bacterium
TCGACCCTCAACAACGGTTCCGGTCAACAAGTTGAAAACAAAGCAGTTTTTAAGTGCGGAAGTGGTGAAATTGGCAGACACACCATCTTGAGGGGGTGGCGCCCAAAAGGCATGGGGGTTCAAGTCCCCCCTTCCGCACCATAGTTTCGCCGGCGCGCCCCGAGGTTTAGAAGACATCCCGTGATCATTCTCGTTACCTGCATCCACGTCATCGTCAGCATTGCGCTGATCTTCATCATCCTGCTGCAACAGGGCAAAAGCGCCGATCTGGCGGCTGCCTTCGGCGGCCAGGGTTCGCAGACCGCCTTCGGCCCCCGTTCGGCGGCCAATGTGCTCACCAAGTCCACCACATGGCTGGCGGTGATCTTCGTCATCACCTCCATCTCGCTCACCGTGCTCGAGCAGCACGAGACCACGCACCACACGTCGGTGCTTTCCGGCACCACACAGAGCGCTCCCGCGAAGAAGTAACCGCGGCGGAAAAAATCAGACGGGCAGGCTTGCGGGCCTGCCCGTTTTGTTTTGTCGGAAGCGAAAATACACGCCGGTCCTCGGTTCAACAGAGCGCTGCGGCTAGGCAGCCACCACCCGATAGGCCGGCCGCTCTTCGCGAAAGTCCGTCTGAATATCGCTGAAACCGGCGCACCGGAGCCGCTCTGCCAGCTCGTCAAAGCGATAGGGATAATAGACAACCGGATACGAGCGGATCGACGCGCTTTCGCCGGTGTCGAAGACGAGAGTCACTTCGATCGTTTGAGCGTCGCCAAATCTGTCGGGAAAATTCCAGATGTGGATGGGCAGGCACCGCTGCCCGGACCGTTCCCTCCAAGGATAGTTGGTGAATCTCGTTTTCCTGTTCCAGATGAGCTCCCAGTTGCGCGAATCAAGAACGAGCTTGGCTCCATCCTTGAGAACCGCGCGCATTGCTCGAAGCGACTCCACCATCTCGTCCCGGTTGCGGACATGCCCGATTGCGTTACCGAGGCAGAAAACCAAATCGAAGCGCTCAGCAAATTGATTCGGCAAATCGGCCCAGGCGCACCTTTGGAGAGAAACTTCGACGTTGGCCTCCCTCGCTGCTGGAAGAGCCTGGTCGATCATTCCCCGGCTGCCATCCGACCCCCACACCTCATGGCCAAGCCTGGCCAGCGCGATCGCGAAGATCCCCACTCCGCAGGAGCAATCCAGGATCTTTGCCTTTGGGCCCGCCGCGGTCAGGACGTCCTTGTTCTCGTCCAGCGCCCTCGCTCCGCTCAGCCCATAATCCGCGTACAGCCAGTGGTAATCGGCAGCGAACGCGTCGTACTGTTCCGCGGTGTTCATGGCGCTGCCTCCAGCGATGCAGCCGCCTCTGCCGCCCAGCGCGCCTGCGCCTCGGTGGTCTCCACGCCGAGCAGCATCGAAAGGACACCCGTGTGCCAGGGCAGCGCTACCTTGCGCACCTCGTCGTATTTCGCGCGCTGCTGAACCGCGCGGGCGGTGAGCCCTGCCTCGAGACTGCGCAGGAAAGCGATCGTCTTCTCGCGCGCGATGTTCGCGCCCATGTAGGTGAAGCGCAGCAGGAGCTCCGACAGCCGCAGGGCGATGTCGCCTTCCCCAATCGGCTGCTCAAGCCAGGAGATGAGCTCCTCGCGGCCGGCCGCGGTGAGGATGAATGGGCGCCGGCTGCGATGGCTTTCGCCGCCTGGCGCGGAGGGCGCCGCCTCGATCCATCCCCGTGCCTCCAGCCGCCGCAACGCAGGATAGATCGTGCCCGGGCTGTCGCTGTAGTACCGGAGATGAGTGAGAAAGACCTGGCGCACATCGTAGCCCGACATCGCCCTCCCGCTGAGCATGCCGAGCATCGCGTGTTCGAGGGTGGACGCTGAGGTTTTCATAGGACGCTCCGATCGAATACGATTCGTTCCATACGATTCGATCTATACGTTTCGTACTATGATACGAATCGTACTCCCTGTCAAGCGCTTTTGCGCCGGATTTTGATTTGGCCGAATATTGAAATGTGATCCTCGAAACCTTCCCGGTCGGTCCGCTGCAATGCAACTGCACAGTCCTGGGGGATGAGGCCTCGGGCGAAGCGATGGTCGTCGATCCGGGCGACAACATCGACAAAATCCTCGCGATCCTGGCCCGCCACAAGCTGACGTTGAAGCAGATCGTCGTCACCCACGGCCATATCGACCACGTTGGTGGAGCGCTGCGGCTGAAGCGGTCCACGGGTGCGCCGGTGTTGATGAACGAGAATGATCTGCCGCAGCTGAAGATGATGCCGATGCAGGCCGGTTGGCTCGGCATCCAGGTTCCTGAAGTGGCGCCTCCCGATGTAAGCGCGGAAGAGGGCATGGCCGCGGGGATTGCCGGCCACACGGCGCGGGTGATCCACACCCCGGGACACACGCAGGGAAGCATCTGCCTGCATTTTGCCGACGAGAATCTGCTGCTGGCCGGCGATACCCTCTTCGCGGGGTCGATCGGACGAACGGATCTGCCCGGCGGCGACGGTCGCCTGATTTTGCAGTCGCTCCACGACCGGCTGCTCACCCTGCCGGACGCGACGCGGGTCATTCCCGGGCATGGGCCCGCAACGACGATCGGCAAGGAGCGCGAATCGAATCCGTTTCTGCGGCCGGGCGCGAGGCTGTGAGCAGCAGCGCTGAACCACGAGTCACGAGCCGCCGGCACCGCACCTTAAAGCCCGCGATCCCTCGAGAAAATTAAATCGCACCTTGCCCGTCGTTACGGCGTCGCCATCTGCGCGGATGCGAACTGCCGCTGATACAACTCGGCGTAAAGCCCCGTCTGCGCCGCCAGCTCTGCGTGCGTGCCGCGCTGGACGATCGAGCCGTCCTGCACGACCAAAATCTGATCCGCGCGCAGAATCGTCGAGAGCCGGTGGGCGATCACGATTGAGGTGCGGCCGGCAAGCGCGGTCTCGAGCGCTCTCTGCACCGCGGCTTCCGACTCCGAATCGAGATGGGCCGTGGCTTCGTCGAGGATGACGATGTCGGGAGCCTTGAGCAGCAGGCGGGCGATGGCGATGCGCTGCTTCTCGCCTCCGGAGAAGCGATAGCCGCGCTCGCCGACGAGCGTGTCGAGCTTGTCGGGGAGCGCGTCGACGAGGCCGAGGATCTGCGCGTCGCTGAGCGCCGCCCGCAGATCGTCTTCCTTCGCTTCGGGGCGCGCGTACAGCAGGTTGGCGCGGATGGTGTCGTGAAAGAGATGCGCGTCCTGGGTAACGACGCCGATGCGCTCGCGCAGCGAATCGAGGCGAGCGTCGCGCACGTCGATCCCGTCAATGCGAATGGCGCCCGACTGCACGTCGTAGAGTCGCGGCACCAGATGGGTGATGGTGGTTTTGCCCGCGCCGGAAGGGCCGACCAGCGCCACCAGTTGCCCAGCCTCGGCCGCAAAGCTGATCTCCCGCAGCACGATCTTCTGTTGCTCCCGCTTGTCGGGCACGGCGATCGATTCGAGCGATGCCAGCGAGACTTCGGACGCCGCCGGATAGCGGAACGACACCGCGTCGAAGGCGATCCGCGCCGGTCCGGCCGGAATCGGAATCGCGTTGGGCTTCTCGACGATCATCGACGGCAGATCCAGTACTTCAAAGACGCGCTCGAACGAGACCAGTGCCGTCATCACGCTCACCTGCGCGTTCGATAGTCCCAGCAGCGGCGTGTAGAGGCGCGCCAGATACGACACGAGCGCGACCACGGTGCCCACGTCCAGCAGATGGTGCACCGCCAGAACGCCGCCCCATCCATAGGCCAGGGCGCTGGCCAGCGTGGCCACCACCATGAGCGCCGTGAAGAAGAGGCGTCCGTAGATCGCGGTCTTAACCCCGATGTTCGAAACGCGGGCGGCTTTCTCCTCGAAGGTGTGGCTTTCGTCCTGGGGGCGGCCGAAAAGCTTGGCCAGCAGCGCTCCCGCGACGTTGAAGCGCTCGACCATCAGATTGCTCATCGCCGAATTGAGGTCGTAGGCCTCGCGGGTGATGGCCTGCAGCTTGCGTCCCCAGTAGCGTGCCGGGAAAACGAAGATCGGCAGCAGCACCAGCGCGGCCAGCGTGATGCGCCACGAGAGGAAGAACATAGCCCCCAGAATCAGCGTCACCGTGATCAGGTTGCCGACCACGTTCGAAAGGATGTCGGTAAACGCGGTGCGGGCGCCCCCCACGTCGTTGTTCAGGCGGCTCACCAGGGCGCCGGTTTGCGTGCGCGTAAAGAACGCCAGTGGCATCTGCTGAATATGTTCGAAAAGCCGCGTGCGCAGCGAGAGGACGATCTCGGCGCCGATCTTCGACGCGAGAAACGTCTGCGCCATGCCCAGCGCGCCGTCGAACAGGCCGAGCGCCGCCACGACGATGGCCAGGTGGACGATCAGCGGGGCATTGCCCTTCAGAATGCCGTTGTTGATGATCTGGCGAAAAAGCAGCGGGTTCACGATGCCGACCGAGGCATCGACGATCACCACCAGCAGAAAGATCGCCAGCCATCCGGAGTAAGCCGCGGCAAAGCGGAGCGTGCGCTTCGTCGTGCCCGGCTTCACCTTCTTCTTCACTACGGAAGGATCGTTGCCGAACGAGCGGAACGTGCTGATCATGCCACCCATCGAGCGGTTCTCCTCTGTACGCGCAATCGGTCCGCCGGGAGCGGAGATTTGCCTGGTTTAGCGGGAAGCGGCGCCGTGCCGGTGCGCGTCGCCGCGACCTCCGGCCGGCAGCGCGCATCGAACCGTCAGGGGCACGCACACCCCGTCCGTAATCTGTGCTCCGCAACCTCGCCACTGTATCATCGAACCATGACGCAGCTTGAAGTCCTCTACCGCTACGAAGGCCATCCCACCGAAACAGTGATGTTCGCCCTGGGCCGGTTGCGCGAGGTCTACGGCATCCGCCGGATCAAGCTGGACGAAGAGTGGAAGACGGTGCGGGTGGAGTACGACGCGACCCGCCTGAGCCACCCCGTCGTCATGGATTTGCTGCGGCGCACGGGTCTCGCGGTGGTGGAAGAGCTGCCCCTGATTCCCCCGCAGGAAGCGGCCCCCGCCGCGCCGGCTCCCCCGGCGAAGTAATCTCCCGATGACCTCTCCTCATCGCGCTGAAGCGGTGCTCATTCACTTCTCCGGCCACGATGCTCCGGGGCAGACCGCTGCGCTCACCGGAATTCTCGCTGAGCGCAACGTGCGGATCCTCGACATCGGTCAGGCCGTCGTGCATGAGTCCCTCGCGCTCGGCGTTCTGGTGGAAGCAGGCGAGGATTTCGCCGCGATCAGGGCGACGCTGACCGAGCAGGCGCACGCGCTCGGGCTCGAGGCTCGCTTCAGGACGGTGCGCCACGGGTCGCTCGAGCACTGGGCGCACCGTCCGCACGCGCAGCACTTCATCATCACCGTGCTGGGCCGCGCCATCACCGCCGCCCAGCTCGCGCGCATCAGCAGCATCCTCACGCGCAACCGCATGAACATCGACCGCATCGACCGGCTCTCCGAAGATCTCGTGCCTCACCGCGCCGACGCCAACGCCTGCGTGGAACTCGGAGCCAGCGGCGATCCCTCCGCGGAAGCAGCCATGCGCGCCGATTTCCTGACAGCCGCGCAGGAGCTTTCCATCGATATCGCTTTTCAGCACGAGAGCATCTTCCGCCGCAACCGGCGTCTTTTTGCTTTCGACATGGATTCGACCCTGATCCAGGGCGAGGTCATCGACGAGCTGGCGCGTATGGCCGGAGTCGGCGACGAAGTGGCCCGCATCACCGAAGCCGCCATGCGCGGAGAGCTCAACTTCGACGAGAGCTTCACGCGCCGCGTTGCCCTGCTCAGGGGACTGCAGAGCGAGCGTGTGCTCTCCCTGCTGCGCTCGATTCCCCTGGCGGAGGGCGCCGAGCGCCTGATCCGCACGCTGCGGCTGCTGGGATACAAAACCGCGATCCTCTCGGGCGGATTCTCCTTCTTTGCCCGCGATCTGCAGCAGCGGCTCGGCATCGATTATGTCCACGCCAACGAACTGGAGTTGCGCGACGGCGAGGTCACCGGCCGCGTGAGCCCGCCCATCATGAACGGCGCGCGCAAGGCGGAGAAACTCGAGGAAATTGCCCGGTCGGAAGGGTTTTCGCTCGAACAGTGCGTGGCCGTGGGCGACGGTGCGAACGACATTCCCATGCTCAACCTTGCAGGGATGGGCATTGCCTACCGGGCGAAGCCCCTGGTGCGGGAGAAGGCCGGCCACGCGATCTCGGCGCTGGGGCTCGACGGCCTGCTCTACCTCATAGGCGTTCGCGACTCGGACCTGCGGGCGCACGAGTGATTCCGACGTGGCGCTAAGGCAGCCGTGCGGCGAGCTTCTTCATCGCTGCATTTTCCAGGATCGCCTCACCCGTCTCGCCGCGATGCACCGCGATCTCGGCGGCGATCGAGCGGCCGAGAGCGCGCTGATCGATGCTGCCGAACGGCCCGGGCACGAGCTTTCCCAGCCCGCCAACCCAGCCGGGAGTGTGCGCGTTGCCGGCAATGATGCCGGGCCGAAAGATCGCGAGCCGCGGAAATCCGATGCCGCGCACCGTGTCTTCCTTCATTCCCATGATGCGGGCGTAGCGAATCGGGCTGCGGGCTGAGCTGCCGGCCGCGGAGAGCAGGCAGAACTGGGCGATGCCGGCGTCGCGGCAGCCGCTCGCGAAGGCGCCGACGACGCCGACCTCCAGCCGCCGCAATTCCTCTTCGCTCCAGCGCATCGATCCGGAACCGACTCCCACGCAGCTCACCGCGCTCGTGGCGCCCTGCGTCAAAGTTTCGCGGGCCAGCGCCGCGGCGCGCTCGGCAAAGTCGGCCGCGCCGGTGTCCACAACGACGTTGCACACCCGAGCTCGCTCCGCGATCGGCTTGCGCGTGATCATCACCACTTCCCGGCATTCGGGAAGGCCCAGCAGCGCCTCGACAGCCGCGCTGCCCACCTGCCCGGTTCCACCGAGGATGATTGCCGCGAAGGGTTGGCTCATCGGGAAGAGCTCTGCTCGGAATGCGAGCGTCCCCGTTCATTGTAGGAGAGAGGGATGCATCGCCGCCCGTCTCATGCGGTTGCCGATGAGTGGATGGCGTCCTCGGTGATCGTGCGCGGCGGCCGCCAGGTGGCCTGCACACCCGCACGAGCCCTGGTTTGAGCGAGTGCGAGCGCCGGAAGATGCTGGAGTGGTTGCGTTCCTCTTACGCCGCTTTCGGCGTTTCCTGCGCGCGAAGCCACCTTTCGTAGTCTTCGCTGCGGCGGCCGAGCCGGTAGACATGGTTGCGCGTCTCCACCAGGCCCTGGGCCTCGTCCACGTGGACGATCGGCGAGGTGCAGATCAGTCCGCCGGGCAGATCCGAGTGCGTGTAAACGTAGCCGAGAAGGCGGTGTCCGGGCTCGAGCGCGCGCCATGCCGGTACCGAGGCGCTTTCCACGACGGCCCAGTCGTCAATCGGGATCGGTTGCTTTTCCATGGTGTCCATGGGTGGGTTCCCTGCGTCTGGATAGAATTCTCGTCCCAATCGTTCTGAAGGTTCTGTGCAGCAAACGGGTTGCCATCGGCTGGAGACTCAAAACAGGTGAGTTACGCGAGCGTCGTAGAGAGCGGCAGTGTAGTTTATTCCTGGAGACAGCTCCCGGTTGCCGGCGCTGGCGGTTGGGGGATCCTCAACGGCAATCCGCATTTCCTGCGCCCTGTACGCTGTTCTCTGTCCTGATGCTGAGCGCGACGAAAACCCGCTTCCACGCCATCCGCCTGCGGCTGGAAAATCACGTGGCGCAGAGCCCCGGTCGGGCGCGGCTCTGGGAGTTCGGCCTCTTCGTCTTCAAGCAGGGATGGGCGTGCCTCTTCGGCGCGACCATTCTCGCGCTCATCCTGCTGACGCGCTGGCTGTGGCCCCCGCAGGCCGCGCTGGCGCGCTACGACTTCCTGTTTCTCGCCGCGGTCACCGTGCAGGTGACGCTGCTTCTCACCCGCATGGAAAGCGTGCGCGAAGCGAAGGTGATCCTTGTCTTCCACGTCGTCGGCACCTGCATGGAGCTGTTCAAGACCAGCGTGGGCTCGTGGACGTATCCCGAGCGCAGCTTCTTTCACGTAGGCCATGTGCCGCTCTTTTCAGGATTCATGTACGCGTCGGTGGGCAGCTATCTGGCCCGCGTGACGCGCATCGTCGACATGCGCTACACGCGCTATCCCGCGCGGTGGACGACTGCCGTAGTCGCTGCGCTGATCTACGCGAACTTCTTCACACATCATTTCTTGCCGGACATTCGCGCAGGCCTCTTCGCGGCGCTGGCGGTGCTGTATGGGCGGACGTGGGTGTACTTCCGGCCGTATCAGAAATGGAGGCGGATGCCGCTGCTGGCGGGATTCTGCCTGGTGGCACTGTTCATTTGGTGCGCCGAAAACATCGGGACGTTCGCGGCGGTGTGGGTGTATCCGCAGCAGCGCCACGGATGGCACATGGTCGGCGTGGGAAAGTTTGGAGCCTGGCTGCTGCTGATGGTGATCAGCTTCGTTCTGGTGACGCTGGCCCACACGCCGCAGCCGCCTCCCGCAGAGGCGCTGGAGCCGGCGCGCAGCCTCGGATCCGCCGAACTGGCGGAAGCAGAGTAGCTACGAAGCTTTCCGCGCGAGCGCGCGATCTTCCACCTCGACCGGCTCGGGTCGGGCACTTCCGTCAAAGCCCAGCAGGTTGAGGATCGGCGTCGTGCTGATCGTCGTCATCAGCGCCATCACGACCATCATCGTGAAGAGCGTCGGCGAAAACGCTCCCACGTTGTAAGCGATGTTCAGCACGATCAGCTCGACGAGGCCGCGGGTGTTGAGCAGGGCGCCGAGAGCCAGCGCATTCCGCCACGATTGACCCGTAAAGCGAGCCGCCAGCGCGGCTCCGCCCATTTTGCCGAACGCAGCGGCGAGCAGCACGATGCCGGCCCACAGCCACATCGAGGAGTCGTTCAGCAGATCGAGCCGCGTGCGCATGCCCGTGAGCGCGAAGAAGAGCGGCAGCAGCAGAACCGAGACGATCATGTCGAGGCGCGCCCGCAGGCCGGTGGTCCACGCGCCGAAGCGCGGGAAGCAGACCCCGGCCATGAAGGCTCCGAAGAGCGGGTGAACGCCGATGGCCTCCGTGGCCGCTGACGAGAACAGCGTGAGGGCGACGGCAATCCCCAGCAGTTCAAACGAAAGTGTGTCTTTGCCGCGTCGCCGCGCCAGCCGCGCAGCCAGCGGACGCGCGACGCCGAGCATTACCGCCAGATAAGCGGCGAGGCCGATCAGGCGCAGAGGCAGCGAGGAGGGTCCGCCCTCGGCGCCGATCAGAGCCATGGCGAGAGCGAGCAGGAGCCACGCCACGACGTCGTCGACCGCGGCGCAGAGGATGGCCGTGGCCCCCAGCATCGTCGTCTGCAGGCCGCGCTCTTCGAGGATCCGCGCCAGCACCGGGAACGCCGTAATGCTCATGGAGATCCCGAGAAACAGGACGAAGGGCAGATTGCCTACGCCGTGCGGGGCGAATCGGATCCTCAGCGAATGGGCAAGCACGGCTCCCATCGCGAAAGGCAGCAGAATGCTCGCGCCGCTGGCCAGCGCAGCGGTTTTGCCCTCGCTCCGGAGATGGTCGTCATTGACTTCGGTCCCAATGAGGAAAAGAAAGAGCACCAGTCCGACGGTGGAGAGATTCTCGAATGAGCGGAACGTGTCCGGGGGAAAAAGCTGCGCGCTGAAGTGCGGAGCGATGCGTCCGAAGACCGACGGGCCCAGCAGGATGCCGCCGATGATCTCGCCGATCACCCGCGACTGGCGCAGGCGGAGGGCCACCCACCCGCAGCCGAGGGTCACGAGCATCACGATTGCGATCTGGACGAGCAGAAGCGTCATCGAGCGTCCGCCGGAACGGAATTGGGTGCATCCGGAGGGTCCGTGGTTGTTGGATCGTCAGGCAGGGAAAGAAAATGCCGCAGGGGCGATGCAGGAATGCGCCAGGGACGTGAGAGCGGCGCGGGCTTTTCTGGATCATACAGCGACGGAAATGGCGGCACGCGAAAAATGCGCGAAGGCCGGGGCGAGCGCCGAAGGATCGGGAAAAGGACGGCGGTGAGCGGCTGGCAGTCAGCACGGGAATCGGCCGCGGGAGCCGTATACTGGCGAGTCCGAATATCCTGTGGGAACCGGCGTCGTCTGCTTTGCGTATTCAGGCACATGAGCGCTGGAACCATCTCGTGGAACCTGGGAATGATGGGGTTCCCCTCCCGTGCGGCGGCCCGCGGCGAGGCAACTGTGCCTGGGCATCGCCGGGGACAGGACGGAGCGCCGGGCGCCGGGGAGCGGCGGCCGGCCGAGCGCTTGCAGAAGAAAGAAACGTCTGGAGCGAGGGCCGGCGAGCGGGCTCTCGATCGCAGCGGGCAGCACTATCTGGAGAAGCCGGTGGATGCGGAGTGGCAGGTCCTGGTCGAGCGGTGCCTGAGAGGGGACTCGTTCGCCTGGACGGAACTGGTGAAGGCGCATCACAGGCGCGTCTACGGCCTGTGTTATCGCTTTACCGGATCGCCCACCGACGCCGAAGATCTGACCCAGGAGGTTTTCCTCAAGGTCTACGGAAATCTCGCGACCTTCGACCTCACCCGCGGCACCTTCCAGACCTGGATCACCACGATGACCCGGAACCTGCTGGTCGATCACTTCCGGCGGTCCCGGGCACAGCGGTCCACCGATTCGATCGACGCCGGCTGGGATGGCGATGGCGACGAGCTTCCGCTGCTCCAGCGGCTGGCGGATTCTTCCCCAACCCAGCACGACCAGGCGGTGCGGAAAGAAATCGAAAAGATGGTGCAGGAAGCGCTCACGAAGATTTCCCCGGAGTTGCGGGAAGCCGTGATCTTGCGCGATTTGCAGGACCTGGATTACAAGGAAATCGCTCAGGTTTTACACATACCCGAAGGTACTGTGAAATCGAGGATCAGCCGGGGCCGGGCGGAACTGGCTCGTTTACTGGAACGTAATAAAGGGCAGGTGGTGTAGGGTGCCGGACCAGAACCAATTCGGGCAGAAGCCGAGCGGCAACCCGTTGACGGGGCCGGGCACGCTGCGCTGCGACGACTGGGAGGCGATGCTGACCGACGCGCTCGATGGGCAGTTGAGCGCGCGGGATCTGGCGGCCTTCGACGCGCACGCCGCCGCCTGCGCAGGCTGCGCCGATCTGCTGGCGCACGCGCGCCAGGGCCAGGAATGGCTGGTCTATCTGCAGGGCGAGCCCGAGGTTCCGGCCGGCCTGGTCAGCAAAATTCTGGATAAGACCGCGGGAGCCGGCGCGATTCCGCTTCCGGTGATCGTGGGCGCGGAGCAGGGCTCCGGCGCCGTCGCCGCCGCGATTCCCCTGCGGCGAAGCTTCCAGGAGACGCGGCTGCTCATGACGGTGGCCATGGCGTTCTTCTCCATCGCGCTCACGCTCAACATGGCGGGGATCAAGGTGACGAGCCTGCGGCTGGCCGATCTCCGGCCGGCCACCATCGGCAACTCGCTCTCGCGCCAGTTCCATCAGGCCGGCGCGCAGATTTCGAAGTTCTACTACAACACGCGGCTCATGTATCAGCTCGAATCGAAGATGCGCGAACTGCGCCGCGACACGGAAACGCAGCCGGCTCCGCAGAAGAAGGTCGAGCCCTCCAGCCGCAATGGCGGAGAGCAGGGCTCGGGACTCAGAGCCCAGAGCTCAGATGAACCGGGGAGTTGGCCGGGAGCAGCCGGCAGTCAGAAGTCAGCCATGAGCGGTCAGCGGTCAGCGGTCAGCACAGACCACGCACCAGAGAACCCGCAGCCGCAGGCAGTGCACACGGGGATCCAGCTTCGGAGATCAGCAGCACAGGCAGAAGAGAATACAACTGAGGTAAAGAATTTGACACTGCAGTACAACGACGAAGCCGGGCCGCGGCAAATGAGCGCCGGGTGCGACGGAAGGAGCCTGGCATGAACTACTGCGTGAATCATCCCGATGCTGTGGTAACGGCCTATTGCCAGAATTGCGGGAAGGGGCTGTGCTCGGCTTGCGTTCGCACGCTCCAGGGCAACACGTATTGCGAGCCCTGCATGAACGCGCGGGCCGCCGCTGCTGCTGCCGGCGCGGGCGCTGCGACCGGTGCGCCGGGAACCTACGGGACTCCGGGCGCGTGGGCTCCCGGACCTGGTATGCCGCCGCCTCCGCCACCGCCGGGTCCCAATCCCGGCACCGCGACTCTGCTCGGGTTCATTCCCGGCGTAGGAGCCATGTACAACGGCCAGTACATCAAGGCCATCGTGCATGTGCTGGTCTTCGTCATCCTCATGGGCATGGCGGACCGTTACTGGTTCTTCTGGCTGCTGTTCGCGTTCTGGATTCTCTATCAGGTTTTCGACGCGCACCAGACGGCCAAGGCCCGCAAGTACGGGCTGCCGCTGCCCGATCCCTTTGGTTTGAATGAGTTAGGCAATCGCCTCGCCGGGCATCCGCCGGGCACGGTGCCTCCGGGCGCGGCTGGGCCGGGTATGGGTGTACCGCCAGGGCCGCCACCGGGAGCGGGAGTTCCGCCGCCCGGGCCGGGCATGGGCGCAGTTCCCGGCGCAGTGCCTCCGGGCGCGGCCGCCAATCCCTATCAGGACTGGGCCGAACACGTGGGACGCCAGGCCGGCTCCTGGGGCGAAGAAGTGGGGCGTCACGCGGAAGCGTGGGGCCGCGAAGTCGGGCAGTGGGGCGAGCAGCTCCGCCAGCGCATCGTGAACGAGGCGTCGCAGCCGCGTCCCGCACAATGGGGTGGTCCAACGTCGGCCGGCTTTACGTCCTCAGCGCCGCCGCCGAGCGGATGGCCTTCCGCGCCGCCGCCTTCAGGATGGGCCGGGCCCGTGCCGCCGGTTCCTCCCGCTCCGCCGGTTCCTCCTATCGCTCCGCAGATGGAGCTGGAGCGGGCGCGGCGTGAGCCCATCGGCGCGATTGTGCTGATCCTCCTGGGCATGCTGTTCCTGCTCAACACCATGGGCTTCTTCAGCTTTGGCTGGATCGGCCATGGATGGCCCTTCATCATCGTCGCCGTTGGGGTGTGGCTCCTCGTCCGCAACGCGCAGTCGCGCCACCGGTTCTATCCCCCGTATCCCCCCGCGCCGCAGCCGCCGCAGGAAACGGCCACAGCCAGCACGACGAACCAGCCGGGAGACGAAAAATGAACGGCTATTTGTTTTTGCGTCGCATGCGAGGGCCGATTTTCCTGCTGACGTTTGGCGTGACGGCCATTCTCGACGTGTACACGGGCATCGACTACACGCGGAGCTGGCCGCTGTACCTGATCGTGTGGGGCGTGCTGAAGCTGGCGGAAAACGCCATCCTCGTGCAAAATCCCCCGCCTCCGCCAGGAACGCCGGGGTACTCAGGCTATCCGGGCTATCCAGGGTATCCGGGGTATCCGGCCTACGGGCCGGGTGCGGCAGCGCCGATGGGAACGCAGGGCGGAGTGAACACGGGTTCGGGCACGAACACAGGAACGGCGTCGACCGCGATCGTGCCATCGCCGGGCGACGAGGGAAGGTAAGCCATGGGAAGCGCACCTCCGCCATATTCACCCCAGGATGCTCGCTGGCAGGCGCGGCAGATGAAAGAAGCCGCCCGCGCGCAGCGCCAGCAGTGGAAAGCCCAGGCAAGGGCTCAGAAGGAGTACTACAAGGCGTGCTGGAAAGGCGCGCGGCGGCCGACATTTGTGGGCCCGATCGTGCTGCTCACCATCGGCATCGTCGCGCTGCTGCTGGCCACGGGCCGCGTGGATGCCGTCGATTTCTGGGGCTGGTACGCGCGCTGGTGGCCTCTCCTGCTGATCGGCCTCGGCGGCCTGCTCCTGGCTGAGTACTTTATCGAGTGGAACAGCCCGTGGGCCGGACGGCGTCCCCTCGGCGGGATCGTGTGGCTCGTGATCCTGATGATCTTCTTCGGCTGGATTGCTCGCGAGGGACATCTGATCGGGCCGTTCGCCTGGGAATTCGACAATGACAACGGCAACGAGTTCTGGAACTGGATGGGGCCGGAACACGACAATGACGTGCAGATCGACCAGGCCCTGTCCATGGCCAGGCCCACGGTCACCATTGAAGATCCCCGCGGCGATGTGACCATCACTCCCTCCACCGACGGGCAGATGCACCTGCGCGCGCACCAGATGGTGCACCGGACTTCCGACGATGAAGCGCGCAAGATCTTTGCCGAGCTCAAGCCGAAGGTCGACGTGTCGTCGGGCGGCGCGGTCGTCACCGTTCCGGAAAAGGAAGGCGCGCGCGTTGACCTGGCGCTGGAGTTGCCTCCCGCGGCGTACGCCGCGGTGACCGCGCAGCACGGCGACGTAACCGCTGACGGGCTGACGAATGGAATCCAGGTGACCGCCGACCACGGCGAGGTGAAGCTCGAGGACATTACCGGCGACGCCCAGGGGCATATGAGCCATGGGGATTTCTCCGCGCATAACGTGCAGGGGCGCGTCCTCGTCGACGGCAACGGCGACGACGTGACGCTGTCGGAAATCAAAGGCTCCGCGACGATCAACGGCGACTTCTACGGCGACATCCACCTCGAGCAGACGAGCGGGCCCATTCACTACCACTCCAGCATGACGACGCTCGATATTCCGAAGCTGGACGGTTCGCTCACCCTCGACAAGAGCGATCTGAGCCTGAGCCGCGCCAGCGGACCGGTGCGCCTCATTGCCAAAGCCAAGGATATGGACCTGTCGCAGATCACCGGCGACGCCCACATTGAAGACAGCGACGGCGACGTGAATCTGGTCGCCGCCATGCCCCTCGGTAACGTGCAGGTGACCGACCGCTCCGGCAACGTCATTGTCACCATGCCCGATAACGCGAACTTCAGCGTCACCGGCAGCACCAGCGGCGACGAAGATGTGCGCACCGACTTCCCGCTGCGCATGACCAACGACGGCGGACGTCAGACGCTGAGCGGCTCCGTGGGCCACGGCGGCGTGCAGCTGCAGCTGGAAACCGATCACGGAAACCTCGAGCTGCGGAAAGGCTCCGCGCTGGCCGCGGAGCAAACCGAACAGCCGGAGAAACCCGAGAAACCGGAAAAGCCCGGGAAGCCGGAAAAACCGGAAGTCAAGGAATTCTGAAAACAGCGTTGAGCGCCGAATCGCTCAACGCTGCTTTGCCCATCAGTATCCCCTCCGCGTGACTTTCGTACCGTAAAGTTCTGCGTCCCCTCAGCCTCTCCCCGGCGTATACGTCAATAGAAGGCAGAGGTTCACCCTGGACGCGCGCGAGTCTTCGTTCCGAGACCTCATGCTGGAGCACCAGTCGATGGTCTTCAGCATCGCCCTGCGCATTCTCAACGACCGCTTTCTCGCCGAAGAGGCCGCACAGGACGTCTTCCTGGAGCTGTACGCGAAGCGCGACGAACTCGAGTCACCCGACCACATCGCCGCCTGGCTGCGCCGCGTCACCGTGCATCGCTCCATCGACCGCATTCGCCGGCGCGACCGTCGTCCCGAGGTCGCCATGGACGCAACCGATCTCCCGGAACCGCTCACCGACGCGCTCCCCGGCGATCCTCTGCTCAGCCGCCAGCTGCGGCATCTGGTGGCTGCTCTTCCCGCCACGCAGCGCGCCGTCATTGCTCTGCGCTACCAGGAAGATCGTTCGCCGGATGAAATTGCGGAACTGCTCGCGATGCCCGTCGCCACGGTCAAAAGCCATCTGCGCCGCACCCTCGGGCTGCTGCGCGAGAAATTAGCCCGCGTTCTGCGATAGGAGGGAATCATGATCGACACAGACGCCGAACTCGAACAGGCCCTCACCGCCGCCTTCGCCCGCGAAGCCGCGCCGGCCACGCTGATCCCCCGCGTCGAAGCCGCCATCCGCGAAGTCTCCGTCCCGGCTCCCCAAAGACCGGCGCCCTTCGTCCCCACCTTCGCCGGACTCACCGTCCGCACCCAGTCGCGCTATACCAGCCTCATTTCGCTGGGCGCGCACGCCGTCCTCTGCTTCCTCATCGTGCTCTTCGTCCTGAATCAGTGGCACGAGATCCAGACGCAGCGCAAGCAGCTCGCCGACAACGCGACCTCCCTCATTCCCCTCTCCCAGATCAAGGACTACCTCGGAGGAGGCGGTGGCGGCGGCAACCACGAAACCGTCGACGCCTCCAAAGGCAAACTCCCCAAATTTGCGAAACAGCAGATCGTCCCCCCGCAGCTCCTCAAGATCGAGCAGCCGAAGCTCGCGCAGGACCCCTCCGTCGTGATGCCCGACATCAAGCTGCCTGACGCCTCGAACCTGCCTGACCTCGGCCTCCCGCAATCCAATCAGGTCGCCTACGGATCGCAGGGATCCGGCTCCGGTTCCGGCTTCGGCAATGGATCCGGCGGCGGCATCGGCTCCGGCCGCGGCAACGGCATCGGCCCCGGCGAAGGCGGAGGCTACGGCGGCGGACTCATGCACCTCGGCGGCGGCGTCTCGGCCCCGACACTGATCTACTCACCCGATCCCGAGTTCTCCGACGAAGCCCGCCGCGCCAAGTACCAGGGCATCTGCGTCGTGGGTCTCGTCGTCGATGCCGGCGGCAACCCGCAGAGCGTCCACATCGTGCGCGCTCTCGGCATGGGGCTCGACGAGAAAGCCATCGAAGCCGTCCGCCAGTACAAGTTCAAGCCCGCCATGTACAAGGGCAAGCCCGTCGCCGTCGCCATCAACATCGAAGTCAACTTCCGCATCTACTAGCGCGCCAAAGCGCGGCTCCGTCCGCCCCGCCTCTCCCATCTGCCGAAGAGAGTTTTTGTTTTTGTATCAGGGCACGACAAAAGCGGCGATTGAAAACACATAACTTGCTGATATTTCAATTGGCTAGATTGGCACGATTTGCAGGATTGGCAGGTTGGAGAGGCAAATAAACGTAAATTCTCTCCGCTGCCTCACCGCAGCCCTCCAGATCCCCGTGCCGCAGTCCTGACGTTGACCTGCGGCTGCTTGTCTGCTGCGCGCCCAAGCCGAACTTCCGCAAACGCGGGTGATACGGCACCTTCGCCCAATCATTCCTTTTTTAGCGGCAGGTAGTCATTTGCAACCCCCATGACGACGTGCTTCCCAGCATCATCGATAATGAGATCAGCGCCGGGGTCGATGTAATCTCCGCACGCACCGAAGGCGTGCGGAGAGTTAATCTCGATCTCCAGTACGTGCGGGTTGTTAAATCCAATGAGTGACGGCAAAAAACCCCGCTCCTGCAGAAACTCATCTTCCGTTACTCGCCTCTCGGTCACAGTCTTTACAGGGATGTCATGCCCGCAGACCCGGAGGTGATCTTTTGTGTACACGATCCGCAGCCTTCTGAGCCGTGCCTCCTGCCGAGAATTGATTCCGATTGGCGGTTTCGTATCGTAGGGCGCGCCCACACTCCACGACCCGATCAGCACACCCGGTACAGACGGAAGCGACGCGGACGCTATCAAAAGCGTTCCCAACCCTCGAATTAGTATTCCGGAAGACATCCGAATCTCCGCGCAGGGCCACTCTATCAGGTGGGTCATGGATACCGGGATACTATCGCCAGCGACTTGTCGGCTTCACGGGGGTTTTGCGTTCGCTCAGTTTTTAGGCACCGTTCGGATGCGGTAAGGCAAAATAAAGGCAGATTTTGAATTGCCAGATAAAATCCATTGAAAATAAGCCAATTGCGATAGCTCCTTGGTATCAGGGCACGACTCAAGACGAGATTGAATACAAATAACTGATTGATTCTGCAATTCACCAGATTCACAGGAATCACACGACGGAAAGACAAAAAGACAGCTTGCCCGTTCTATTTCTGTCGCGGCGTCACCACTCGCTCGCGAGCTGTCATCCTGACAGTTCGCGTAGCGAGGCGGGGGGATCCGCGGTCGCTTTTCTGTCCCGGCTCCTAAACTTTCGTATAGGCCGTTCTACGGCAACTTGACGTCTGGGAACCAGGGCGTTCGGCCACAGATCGTCGCGATCATCCTTCAATGAGCGCATTGGCGATTTAGCGTGAACTTGAGCAACGGTTTTCGGAATGGGTCTGCCATGACGCCTCTAAGGCGAATGCAGTCTTTGTCCTGCCAATGTTTTCGATGGCTGGGATGCTCAGGAGAGCCGTTTAGCAGCTAAGGGCCGTGCCGCATCCACGATCCTGTACCATTCCCACACTTCTCCCCAGGAGGTTTGTCGTGCGCCGGTTTATTCGTTTTCTGGGCCGGGTGGTGCTGGGTACTCTTGCCTGCGCTGTTGCCGTTGTCCTCGTTGTGCTGGTCATTCACGGGATGCAGCTGTACCGGCTGCACCGCCTGAAGCAGACGACTACGGCTGACTACGTTTTCCAGAGCGCGCCCTACTTCGTGTTGAGCAACGCGCGTGTGATTGACGGCTCCGGTGGCCCGGCACTGGAAGCGCAGAACATCGTTGTCCGCAACGGTGTGATCACCTGGACCGGCCCGGCCGCCGGGATGCCTCCGCAGCCAGGCGCCAGGATCGTGGATTCCGCCGGGACGACCATCATTCCCGGACTGGTGATGATGCATGAGCATCTCTTTACTTCAGCTCCGGGCATGTCTCCCCAGCTGTCGCAGCAAAGTACGGCCTTTCCGCTCCTCTATCTGGCCTCGGGCGTGACTACGGCCAGGACAGCGGGCAGCGTCGATCCGGAAGCGGACCTGCGCATCAAGCAGCGGATTGACGACGGCACGCTCGCCGGCCCTGAGCTCTTCCTGACCGCGCCCTATCTTGAGGGCCAGCCGGCGCTATTTCCGCAGATGCGTGCGTTGACCGGACCCGAAGACGCAAAGCAGATGGTGGATAAATATTCCGCTGAAGGCTTTACTTCGTTCAAGGCATACGCGGACATTACGCCGGAGGAGTTGCAGGCTGCTATCGCCGAGGCCCACGCGAGGTCGGCCAGGATTACCGGACATCTCTGTTCGATCACCTTTACCCAGGCCGCACAGATGGGCATTGACAACCTGGAGCACGGTCTTCTGGTGGACACGGAGTTTTACTCCGGCAAGAAGCCAAACCAGTGCCCGCCGATCGGCCCGTACCTGTCGGAATACCGTGACAAGCTGGACGTGACCTCTCCCGAGGTTTTGGGCGTGATGAATTTGCTGATCAGCCATCATGTCGCGCTTACCTCGACCCTGGCCGTGTTTGAAGGCGAGATGACCGGCGCGCTGGAACCCTGGTATGCCGAACAGGACAAGCACGCGCTGACATGGCAAAGCCTGCTGTTTTCGCGGATGATCGAGAGAGCGTCGCGGGCCCATCACGCCGGCGCACTGATGAAGAAGGCCGAGCAGTTCGAGCATGAGTTTGTGGCGCGCGGCGGCACGCTGCTGGCCGGCGCTGATCCCACGGGAGATGGCAGCACGCTGGCGGGCTTTGCCGACCTGCGGGAGATCGAGATGCTGGT
>DATJTG010000189.1:0-15117 GCA_035503555.1 Acidobacteriaceae bacterium
TGCGGCGTTGGTGTTGCCTTCGCGGAGCTCTTCGTGCGCGAGGAGCTGATGCATTTGCGCTGAATCGGGAGCGGCGACCGAAAGCGAGAGACGGGCTTCCACGGAAAGATCGCTGTAGGTGCGGTAAGCGGCGTAGAGGACTTCGGGATTGTCGGGAGCGGCTTTCCGGAGCTGGGCAAGGATCGAAGCTGCCTGGTCGAGGTCGCCAGTCTCGGTGTACGAGCCGACGAGCTCAAGGCCGACCTGGACTTTGAATTTTGCGTCGGCGATTTGAGGGAAGACAGAATTGAGGTCTTTGCGACCCTGATCGACATCGCCGGTGTGCAGTTCGGCGAGGCCGAGGATGCCCTGGATGCGGATGAGGGAGGGATCGGCCTCGACGGCGGCGCGCAGATGTGGGACCGCATCGGCCGGTTTGCCCTGAAAAAAGAGCAGGACGCCGAGATTGCCCTGGGTATTGACGTCGCCGGGGTTGAGATCGACGGCAGCCTGCAATTCAGGAATGGCGAGATCGGGGCGGCGTTCGTCGAGGTAGCTTCTTGCCTTCTGCACATGGGCTGCAAATTCGGTCTGTTTGTCTGAGGGTTGCGGGGCCGCTTGCGCCGGGCAATGCAGGGCGGCGGCCAGCAGAAGCAAAGCGGTTGTTGCGACGCGGACAACCCTGAACACCATACGCAATGAATCTATCCGGGAGGAATATCGGTTGGAAACAGGAATCTCTTTCAGAAAAATAGGGGACGGCCAGTTGCGCCGTCCCCTGCTTCTTTCGTGGAGGTAAAGGTTAGAACATGATCTTGGCGCCGAACTGCACGGTGCGGCCGCCGACGGTGGTTCCGGTGATCTGCTCATTGGGGCCACTGCCGGTGCCCTGGGAGTTTTCGCCCCAGGAATAGGGCTGACCCACACCGGGAGAACCGCCCAGGCTCCCGTTCGGTGTACCAAAGCTGGCATGGTTGAAAGCGTTGGTGGCATCGATGCGGATCTGGAGTTTGACCGGGTCATCGGCGCCGGGCATGGAGAAGACCTTGCCACCGGAGAGATTGACCTGATTGATTCCAGGGCCGTACAGCGAATTGCGGCTAACGTTCCCGAAGGTGCCATTGGCAGGCTCAAGGAAAGCAGCCGGGTTATACCACTCATTCAGGCAGGATCCCCCGGGACTTCCAGCCTGGCAGCGTCCACTGCGATTCGACGGCTTTATGCTGACCGCCGGATTTCGGTCCGGGAAGGAAGAACCGTCCTGCTGGTAAGTGTTTTGACCGGTTGTAACCGTAAATGGCTGGCCGGACATTTCAACGACCGTACCGGAAAGCTGCCACCCACCGACGACTTCATCGAGGAGCCAGTTATTGTTCAGGTACGGCTGCCCATGCCCGAAGGGGAGTGTGTAAACAGCGTATCCCTTGAAGGCGTTGCGAACGTCGAAGTTGGAGTTGCTGTAGTTCGCGCGCAGATCGTTGGCAATCTGCCAGGTCTGCGGACCTTCGCGGCTGCCCCACCCGGAAGAATCCTGGTCGTCGAGCATGTGCGACCAGACATAATTCACGCCGGTGCTGAAGCCTCTGGTGAAGCGCTTGGTAAATGAAGCCTGCAGCGAGTTGTAGTTGCTGATGCCGTTGTTGCTGCTGCCACTCAGGTTCTGGAAGAGCGGATAGGGACGATACCCCTGTTGCACATCGTTCGGACCGAGATTGGCGGCAGGAATCGCGTTGAGGTCGGTGGCAAAGATAAGGTTGGAACCATGGCTGGCGATATAGGCCAACTCAACCATGTAGTTGGTCCTGAACGCCTTTTGAATATCCAGGTTCCATTCCATCATGCGGGGAACGGGCACGTGATAGAGGATGAATCCAACCGCTTGCCCGTTGTAAGCCGCCGGACTGGTCGAAGCCTGGACGTAGGGAAGCGGGTTGGACGTGCCGAAGATCGTTCCAGGACCATCCAGTTTGGTGATGGGCGTTATGCCGTTGGTCTGGTCGGACACGCTGCCGGAGGAACTGATGGCGGCCCCCATGCCGTACGAGGAGTTGTTCCCGCCGTAGTTATCGAGGCTCCAGGCGTAGGCATAAATTCCATAGCCACCGCGGATGGTGGTGTCGGGACGGGGCGCCCAGGAGAATCCGACGCGCGGCAGCCAGATATTGCCGACCGGAGCGATCAGTTTCCTGCGGCCGTTCGCTCCTGTGGTTCCGAACCAGTAGGCACCCAGCGTGCCGGTTTGACCGGTGAAGGGATTAGCAGCCGGATTAGCGACGGTGGGATCCCATGAGGCTTCGTTGTTGTGAGCTTCGCCCCATCCGGAATTGTACTGATAGCGGAGGCCGAGGTTGAGAGTGAGGTTGGGACGGACCTTAAAGTCATCCTGCGCGAAGACCTGCGGGCTCTTGAAGCGAGCGCCGTATTCCGGCGAGAGACTGGCGCTCCAGTTGCCGGCGTAACCAAGGAGGAAGTCGGCATACTCGAGACCGGTCGAGGTGTCAGGGCACACCTGGTCCGCATAGGCGCCGGAGCCGCAGGCTGCGTGATCCCACTCTTCGGTGTATTGACCAGCGAAGCCGAGCGTCCCGGCATTCGTGTTGCCCCAGGCGGTCGAATCGTCACGGTAGATCAGCATTTCGCCGCCGAAGTGCATGATGTGCTTGCCGCGAATCATGGTCACAACGTCGGAGGGATCGAAAATGTCTTCCTTGTATGTGGCGTTGCTGCTGGGGTCGATCCAGGCATACGGGTAGTTGCGGTAGAACTGAATCGCCGGGAAGTCATCGGATTTGGCGAACTGCCAGCCCAGCTTCGCCGCATACCCCTTACCGAGGGCGAGGTCGTCGAAATAGTTGAGCTGATCGGTAAAGCCGAAGCGGGCTTCGTTGATGGTTTCCGGGCCGAAGTTCCAGACGTCCGTAATCTGGGCGTTGTTGTTGTCCACATCGCCGGACTGGCAGCCGATGGGGCAGACGGTGACGGCGCTGGGATATTTGACCGGGGTATCGCTTTGCGTATCGGACCCCGTGATGCGGTTGCTGGGCGTGATGTCAAAGTCGAAGCGACCGAAGTATTTGCGATACGGCGTGGACTGCGGGAGGGTGGAGTAGAAGTTGTTCTGGACCTCGCCATCGGCGCCGACGCTGCCCGTAACGAATTCGCCACCGGTGATGTGGTTGGAGGGCGTGGGGTAGAACTGCTGGAAGTTTTTGGCGACCGAATCGAACATTGTCGTAGGAATGGAATTCGATCCGTATTCACTCTGGAAAGATTTGCGAATCGGATAGGGGTTGCCATGCGAGTCGGTAGCGATGGTCTGCGTGGTGGGATCGTAGATGGGCAGCTCGCCGGTGAAATCGCCGCCCATGACCGCGGGGGTGGGAATGGAGTTGGTGGAGTTGCTGGCGGAGCCGTGATCGACCGTCTGGTCGTATCCGAAGAAGAAGAAGGCCTTCTTCCTCAGGTTCCAGAACGGGAGCGCGACCGGACCGCCGACGTTGCCCCCGAAGTTGTTGAAGCGGATATAGGGAACCGTCGTAGGCACGCCAAAGTTATAAGGCGCAGCATTGAAGGTGTTGTCCTGATAGAAGTCGTAGCCGGAGCCGTGGAACTGGCTGGTGCCGCCCTTGCTGATCTGGTTGATGATGGCGCCGCCGATGCCGTATTGGGCTGAGAACGTGGAGAGCGAAACCTGGAGCTCGTCGACATCTTCAAAGATGGCCGGGTTAGCGTTCTGGCTATGTGAGAGCGTGGTGGAGGCGCCGTCGGCGATGACGTTGTTGTAGGGAAGGCTTCCGTTGACGGAGACGACCTGGCCGGGGTTGGAAGAGCCCTGCGAGCCGCCGGGAGTTCCCGTTGCGCCGGGCATGAGGATCATGAAGTTCTCCCAGTCTTCGCCGACCTGGGGGAGCTGATCCATCGACTTGGAATCGAGGGTGGTGGTTTGCTCACCGGATTCAGTATTCAGCAGGGGAACGTTGGTGGTAACGACGACCTTCTCGGAGACCTGACCGACGGAGAGCTGAGCGTCAACCTTCATGTTGCCGACCTGCACGGTGACTGGGCCGCGAACGAGTTGCTCGAATCCGTCTTTGGTGAAGATGAGCTGATAGTTACCCTGCACGATGGCGGACGTGTCATACACTCCCGCGCCGTCGGTGAAGAAATCTTTCGAAACGCCGGTGTCTACATCGGTAACGGTGACCTTGACGCCGGGAATGACCGCGCCCGTTTTATCCGTGACGGTGCCACGGATATCGCCGGAGCTGACGCTCTGGGCCATACAGGCTACGCTGCCCCAAACCAGGAACAGGGGCAGAATCCATCGCATACTGAGTCTCATCTGTGCCTCCGAATACATGCTGCGGTTGTGCCGTTTTCTAGTTTTAAGAACGCCGGTTCCCACCGGCTTACTTCCGCAAAACTGCCGCCAAGCTCTGACGGACCATTGTCCCGACATAGACAAGCGTTTGCTTTACGACAGTACGATTATGCGGCTGCGATTAGAGCACGCACAGAAAATCGTTGTCAAGTATCGTTGGTGACCTGAATTCAAATAGACAATCGAATTGTTTTGGCGATAAGCTTGGGGCGCTGGACTGCGCTGCGCGGAGCAGGAAGGTCCGCCTCCGGACGGAGAAGACCAGTCTTTTGCAGCTAAACCGTTTGTCTTAATGCTCGATGAGCTGAATTGCCACAGGAAAGCGGGAGTCAAGGTGGAAAAGTGTACGCGGCGAGTGTTTCTGCGAGGCGCCGCCGGTCTTTCGGCGTCTTCCCTTGCGCTGACTCATGCGTGGGGACTGGTAGAAGGTGAAACGCAGAACATCCGATCGTGGATCACGACGCGCGAGCGGAAGTTCCAGCCGGCGACGGCGGGGATCTGGCAGACCGCTTCCGCAGTTTCGGGGCCTGCCATCACGATCGACGGAGAGCAGCGGTTCCAGAGCGTTCTGGGGTTTGGCGGGGCCTTCACAGACGCTTCCTGTTATCTGATCAGCGGCATGGCTCCGGCCGCGCGAGAGCAGGTGATGGAAGATTTCTTCGGGGCGAGCGGGTTGCGCTTCTCGGTGGGGCGGACCTGCATCGGCTCGAGCGATTACTCGCGGAACGCGTACAGCTTTGACGATTCGCGGACGTCCGATCCATCGCTGTCACGTTTCAGCATCGATCACGATCGCGCTTACATTTTGCCGACGCTGCGCGATGCGCTGCGCGTGAATCCGGAGATGTTCTATATCTCGACGCCATGGAGCCCGCCGGGATGGATGAAGGCGGGCAATTCCCTGCTGGGCGGATCGATGCGCAAGGAGTACTTCGCAGCGTATGCGCAGTATTTTGTACGGTTCATTCAGGGCTACAAGGCAGAGGGCGTGCCGGTGGCGGCAGTGACTTCGCAAAACGAAGTGGACACCGATCAGAATGGCAGGATGCCGGCGGCGCTGTGGGGCCAGGAATACGAGATGGCGTTCGTGAGGGATTTCCTGGGGCCAGCGTTTCGGCAGGCGTCGATCGACACGAAGATTCTGATCCTCGACCACAATTACGATCTCTGGGGCCGGGCGGTGGACGAACTCAGCGATCCGGGCGTTTACCAGTCCGTGGATGGGGTGGCGTGGCACGGCTATATGGGCAAGGCGGACGCCATGACACGCGTGCACGATGCGTTTCCCGAGAAGAATGCGTACTGGACCGAAGGCGGATCGGACTTCAATGCTCCCGACTACGCGACCGACTGGGCGAAGTGGGCGGCCGAGTATGCGCGGATTCTGAAGAACTGGGCGCGCTGCATCATCGCGTGGAATCTGGTGCTGGACGAAAAGGGTGAGCCGAACATCGGGCCGTTCCAGTGCGGCGGCCTGGTAACGCTGAACTCCCAAACCCATGAGCTGACGCGCAGCGGGCAATACTGGGCCTTCGCGCATTATGCGAAGGTGGTGCAGCGCGGCGCACGCGTAATCGGGTCGAGCGGAATGCTGGCGGGCGTGGAGCACGTGGCGTTTGCCAATCCGCAGGGCGACACGGTGCTGGTGCTAACGAACACCGCGGAGACGGCGCAAACGGTGCAGTGCCGGAATGCGGGCAAGGCGGTGGACGTGACTCTGCCGGCGGATTCGGTGATGACTCTGCAGTGGAGCTAGAGAGTCGGCGCGCGATGCGCCGGACAATCGGCCGTCCCGCCTATTGGAACTGCAGCCAGTTCACATTGGAAATGCTGTCGGTGGATCCTCCGCCGGTGAAGACGACGTAGAGAGTGTGGACTCCGGAGACAGCGCTGACGGCGCTGCTGACGGTTTGCCAGGTTTGCCAGCCTCCGGTGACGGGCAGGGTGACGGTGGCAATGGGCGAACTCGTCATGCTGTCGAGATAAAAGGTTGCGGTGCCGCCATTGCCATCGCTGGCAGTGCGCACATTGACAGTACTGACGGATCCGGCGGCGCCGAAATCAATGTTTGGGAAGGATACGTACGAACCGGTGGTGAGATAGCCGAGGTCATAGTCGCCGGAGGAGTCGGCGGTTTCTTCGGTTTGCAGACCGCTTTCGGAACTGTAGCTCGATCCCTGAATCTGAGAAGTGGCGGCGACGTTCGAGGTTCCGCTCTGCGTCCCCGACCACGTGAAGGTTGCGGCTGCGAGGGCAGGCAGCGTGCAGGAGAACGCCTGGGTTCCACCCCACTGCACCTGAAAACTCTGGCTGGCGCTGGTGTTGTTGTAGGCGATGAGAGCGAAGGAGCCGTCAGGATTCTGGAAGGCAACGGACGCGATGGCCGGGGTGTTGCTGGAATAGATGCGCACCGCACCGGGAAGAACGTACTTACTGAAGTGGCCGAGCGTGTAGTACTCGATGTCGTAAGTGATGGCGCCGGTGCTGCTGTTGACGGTGACGATGGGCGTGCAGGTATTGCAGCCGCCGAGGCCGGCATCCTGGGTGAGATCGGGGCCGAGGTTTTGATCGAGCGCGAGACTCCACTTCACGTAGGCTTTCGCGGCGTTGCGGAGGACGAGGGGAATTTCGAGAAAATCCGAAGCGAACTGGTCGCTGATCCAGGTTCCTCCGGAGTGTTCGGTCATCCAGTTGCCGAGCGATGGGTACTGGTTTTGCAGGATCTGCTGCGCGCCCGGCGCGCCGCCATAGCCGTGCCACGCGGTGCCGGCAATTTGCGTTAACTGCTGCGCGGTGAGGCCGCCGATGACGGTCTGGGGATACGTGGGCGTGTCCCAGTTATGGTCGTAGACCATAACTTTCGTCGAAAGGCTAGCAGCAGAAAGCGCGGGGAGGACGTATCCCTGGAGCAGGCTGAGCTGGGCGGTGTCGCTCATACCCATGGTGGGATAGGTGGTTTGGATGTTGAGCGGCTCGTTCTGAATCGTGATGTAGTCGATGGGGATGCCGGCGGTCTGGTAGGCCTGAATGTATTTCACGAAGTAATTGGCGAAGGCGGTTTCGTTGGCGCTGGTCATCAGCAAGGTGCCGCCGAGCATGGAGACCGGGCTCATGGAGCTGGGATCTTTCATCCATCCGGGCGGGCTCCAGGGGCTGGCCAGGATTTTCATCTGCGGGTTGAGGGTCTTCGCCTGGAGGATGATGGGGATGACGTCGGCCTGATCGTGCGCGATGGAAAAGTTGGCCAGCGGAAGATCGGTGGTTCCGACAGACTGATCGTCGTAGGAGTAGACCGAGCGAGCAATGTCGGACGCGGCCATAGGCGTGCGCATGAAGCTCAGGCCGATGCCCGTGCCGCTGCGGGTGAAGAGGTTGTTCATCGCCGTCGTGAGCTGGGCTTTGTCGGCCACCTCGTTCAGCAGATATGCGGCAGAGTCAGTGAAAGCCGCGCCAAAGCCGTCGATGGTCTGGTATTGCTGCGTGTCGTCGACGACGATGGTGTTGGTGGCAGCGTCAGCCGAATTGGCAGTAAAGTTCAGGCTTGGCTGGGGGGCCATCAGCTTGCTTTCGTCATCGGTGCTGAGCACGACGGAAACCGTGGGACCGGGCGTGCCGATGGTAAAGGTTCCGGTGGCGACGGCGCTTTGGGTAAAGCCGGTAGCGACGGCAATGGCTTCGATGGTGGTGGTGGACGAAACGCTGATCGCGGCGGAGTAGAGGGTGGATGAGGTGGTCGGCGTGGTCCCGTCGGTTGTGTAGTAGATCGAAGCGCCAGTGGTGATGTCGGCGAGAGTGACACTTTGCGCGGCGGAATAGGTTCCCGGCAGCGGAGAGAACGTGGGCGTAGCCGCCGCTGGGAGATTGATGGTATAGGTGCCGGACGCGACGTCGCTGTTGTTGTATCCGGAGGCGACGGCAATGGCTTTGACCGTCGTCGTTGCGGAAACGGAGATGGGCGACGCCGAGGAATAGAGCGATGAGCCGGTGGACGGTGCGGAGCCGTCGGTTGTGTAGTAGATCGATGCGCCGGCGGTGGAGTCGGTGAGGCTGACGCTTTGCGCGGCCGTATAGGTTCCGGGGGCCGGGCTAAAGCCTGGAGTCGCGGCCGTGAGTGTTTGTTGTGTGCCACCCCCGCCGCTGCCTCCGGAGCTACATCCGACCAGTGCCACCAGGGCCAGAAGCCCTGCAGAAAACGCCGCTCGCCGTGTCATTTCGCCTCTCCACAATGTGCAAATTGCATGAGCGCAATCCATCAATCCTGAGGTGGAACAGTCGTGGCGATCACGCATTCGATTGAAGACAACCGTTTCCCTACGGGATGTTCCGCGACTGCGCCTTTCAATTGGCAGCCATTAGATGGCACAAAGGAGCGCGTGTCAACAGTACTTCAGGGGCTCAGCTCTGGAAAGACAATCGGTTGAGCGGATTCGGCCGGGCTCTGAGCGGCGGGGATCGCGCTTCCGGGATGTACGTGGCTCAGTCAGCCAGTTAACGGGCGGCCACGGAAAGGCTCGCACGATGGCGCACGTCCGCGCCACGCTGCGGCACGGTCGACGTGAACTGCGGATTCGGCAAGAGCCGGCTGACAGCGCTCATGGCGAGCGCGACGGCTTCAGGGGCTACGCTGGCCAGGCGCGAGGCGATCGCGGCGTGAGGCGTGATGGCAATTTCGGTTCTGCGCGCTGCCACCGCATTGACGATTTGCCTGGCCGCGGCCGACGCGCTGGCGGAAACGCCGGGCAGGCTGGCGGAGATACTGAACCACCGGTACTCCTTCTCCGCGTTACCGGAGAACAGGGCGCTGCGATGGGAACCTGTACGCATAAGCCCTGGGCAGACGGTGAGCACGTGGATGCCGTGCGCGCGCAGTTCCGCATGAAGGCCTTCGGAGAATCCCACGGCGGCAAATTTGCTGGCGGTGTAAGGCAGCAGGTGCGGCACGGGGATTTTGCCGCCGATGGACGCGATGTTGACGATCGAGCCGCCGCTTCGCTCGAGCATCTGCGGGAGCACGCTCAGCGTGCAGTGGACGCCGGTGAAGAAGTTGGAGTCCATGACGTCGTGAAAATCGTCGATGCGCTGATTCTCGACGGGACCGACGGTGATGACGCCGGCATTGTTCACCAGCACATCGACGCGTCCGAAATGAGTTGTAGCCTTTTCGATGACGGCGGTGGCCTCCTGGGGATTGCGGAGGTCGGCTGGGACGATCAGGATTGAGTTTTCGGCTACTAGCTTCAGGCGTTTTTCCAGGAGTTGCTGCGCTCGCTCCAGTTCCGAGGCATCGCGGGCGGTGAGCACGAGGCGGGCGCCGCGCCTGCCGAACTCTTCAGCGAGCGCCAGGCCGAGGCCGCGGGAAGCACCGGTGATGAGAACGACTTTCCCAGCGAAGCGGCCCCTTTGCCTGCGGCGGAGCCAATGACCGACTGTGGCGGCTCCGGCGGCGGCGCACACGACGCCCGCGCCCACGGTGGTGGCTCCAGCGATGAGCACTACTTTTTTTGAATTCATCCCTTACGCTCCGCGACACTCTTTTTAGGATGCCGTTCGTGCGTGGATGGCGGCGCGGCCGCCGGGCAACGGGAAAGAGCGATCAGAAAGTAAGAAGACGCGGGCTCAGAAGGTCTGAACCCGCATTCGCCGGCAATTAAGGAGCCCCGGCGGACCATTTCTTCCACATTTGCGGGTCGGCAAGCATTTTGATGTAGACTCCACCGACGACGGAGCGAGCCTGGAAGCCCACCTGCGCGCCGGTGATGGTGTCGTACCAGTCGCTGAGCGGAACGCGGGTGGGCGTGGCGGTCATGAAGTGATAGACGGGATCGATGAGGGCGTTGAAGTCCTGAGTATTGGTGGCCAGGGTCGCGGTCCACACGCTCCAGTCGAGCTTGGTGTAGGTGTGACGATTATCGAGGGGAAGGCCGAAGGCATTCTGGTGGGTGAGGTAGAAGCGCAGTTCTTTTTCCGTGACGGCGGGCGGAAAGAGATTGAGGCCGAGAATGCGATCCCAGACGAGGTTGTATTTCTGGCTCCAGCTTCCGGGCAGATTGAAGGCAAGCCGGTAGTGGTCGCCATCATCGGCCATTTGCGCCCATTGGGATGCCATTTTTTGCGCGGCGTCGTGGAACTTTCGCGCCTCGTCGTCTTTGTGCAGCATGGAGGCGAGCTGCGCGTAGCTGCCGAGCGCGAGGATGGCTTTGATGGAGAGGCCGGTGTTGTGGGCGAGGTGGCCGGTAAAGTCGTCGGTGCTGAGCTGATTCTCAGGATCGAGGCCGAACTTCAGCGAGTAATCGGCCCAGCGCGAAAGCAGCGGCCAGTAGCGGGCCGCGAAGTCGGCATTGCCGTCAACATGGGCGAGCGCGTCAAAGAGGATGAGCATGTTGCCGCTCTCCTCGACGGGCATCTGGTCTTCCTCCGACACTTCGCCTCCGCCATAGACCTGGCCGTTGGCCAGCGGATAGGTGCCGATGTCGTGCGGAGCAAAAGGCCAGTGCCAGCGCGGCAGGCTCGCGTACTCCATCACGGGACGCAGCTCGGCCTCGAGCAGCTTCGGATTGAAGAGCAGGAAGAAAGGCGATGCGGGGTAGGTGACGTCGACGGTGTCGGTGCAGCCGTTGCTGGAGTTCTCCTTGGAGAAGAGCATGGGCTGGCCATCGATATCGACGACGAGCTTGTGAGCGCCGAGAGTTTGGCGGTAAGCGAGGATGGCGAGCTGGGCGTAATGATCGCCGCCGGTCTTCTCAAGATCGGAGACGAGAGCGCGATCGAAGGCTTCGCTGCGGGCGAGCAGCGAATCTTCTTCGTGCTCGGCCGCCTGCAGCATTTGGGCGAAGGTCTGCCCATTGCGACGCCAGTAGTCGGGCATCTGGCGATGGAGATATTCGACGGCTTCGATGTCGTCATAGGCGATCATGGCGCGACGCGAGACCGGCGTGGATGCGACGTCGCGCAGGTCGAAGCTGACGGCCATGGTGGGGAGGTTATTGCGCGGGGCGCGCGGCATGGCGAGGTCGTCGTCCGCAGCGGGCGTGCCAGCGGCTACATCTTTGTGGAACGCCTCGCGGCCGACGGTTTCCGTGGTCATGCCGGGCTGCTGGGGGATGGCCAGGTCGGCCCAGCCCCAGTCGATGCGGACACTGTCGCCGGCCTTGCCGAGCATGGGCTGCTGGTTATCGCCAACGTGCAGGACGGTGAGATCGCCGACATGGCTCGTGCCCCAGACCACGGTCTCATGCTCGTTGTCGACGGCGAGCTGGGCGCTGACGCCGATGGTGAGCCGCACAGCATGGGATTTGCCGTCGGTAGAATGCACCGACCAGATCAGGTAGGTCAGCGGGCGGGAGAGCACGTCGAGATCCTGGGGGAGGGCCGGGGTCAAAAAGGTTGCGGTGAGGTGAATCCCTGAGCCTTCAAACTCATAGATGGTGCGCGTGGGCCAGATAGCGCGTGAGACCTGGGGAAGTTGCGGGAGGTCGCGATCGTCGCCCATGAAGCGATACGCCGTGCCGTCGATACGCACGGCGCCATTCAGTTGCTGTTCCACGCCGGTCCAGTGACGCGTGGGGCCGCCATTGAGGTCGTCGTCAAACGACCACACGCTGAAATAGGGATCGTGGACGACCAGCGGGGTGGCCGGCGTGCGGACGGTGATCGGCTGCTGGGCGTGCGCAACCATCGTGCAAGCTGCAGCAGCGAGCGCAAGGCGGCGCGCGATACAACCTGCCCGAGCTGCACTGAAATCGGCGAGAGATGAACACTTGCGCTGCATGGGCCTCCCCATTTCCTGAGCCTGACCGCGGTGTGCCGCTCAGGCACTCCGTTTGTGAAGTGTGATGACGGTGACACTGATGCGAGGGAACGTGTGATGGAGCGCGCCGGCCCGAAGCGCTTCCTGACTGCGCTCGGGGACCACTTGCTCCGGATCGTCTTCGTCGTTGGCGGCGTCGATGCCGTCGCCGCGCAGAGTTTGCAGATCGGCATGCGCGGAGGCGGCGAATCCGTCGACGTGCAGGTCGGCGGGAATATCGGTATCGAGGCTGCGGTTGACGCAGAAGAGGGTTAAGGTATCGCCCGCATCATTGAGGGCGGCGACGACATCGAGATACGGGACGTCGGCGATGTCGGGCAGACGGCCGACGCCATGCTGTACGGAGTAACTGCCGCTTTGCGCATCGACGGAAACGGGGCGCGTGGCACGCGCGGTAGAGATCATGCGCAGCGCGTAGTAGGCGGGCGTGGCATAGACCTGGCCGCGCTTCTTCCAGATGCCGGCGAACTCCATGATGCCGGTCATGTCGGAGACGGGCACGCTGGCGGAGTGGCGCATGAGCATGTTGAGGAAGCCGGCCGCGTCGATGGCTCCGCCGAGATTGGTGAAGTTCGGCGTGCCGGGGCGGCGGCCGATGAAGAGCCATTCGGTGAAGGCGACGTGGGCCTTGCCGGCGAAGGCCGGGAACTGGTCAATCTGCTTCTGCTCGTCTTCGACCTTGCGGCCCAGCTCAACCGGCAGCGCGAGGGCGGCTGCGTCGATGAATTCAGTCGAGGGATTTTGCTTCTGGGTGCTGGTGTTGGTGACGACGAAGTGTGTCGAGAGGTAGTCAAAGGTACCCGCGGGATTGCCAAGCTGGGTGGCGTTCCACTTCGTGAAGTTGTCAGGGTCGGCTCCGGTGGCGATGAGGCGCGCCTGAGGATCGGCGTCGCGCACCGCCTTGCTGAAGGCGAGCGTGCGTGCGGCGAGCTGGTCGAGCGTGGGATAGGCGAGGTTCCAGTTCCCCCAAAGCTCGTTACCCAGCTCCCAGAGGTTGCCGCTGTGGCGGGAGCCGTGCTCGTCGACGTAGCGCACCCAGTCGGCGGCTTCCTGCGGCGTGCCACTGCCGAGGTTGAGAGCGATTTGCGGCTGCGCACCGATGAGGCTGCAGAAGTGGAGGAATTCGTCGGTGCCGAAGGTGTTGTATTCGGGAATGCCCCAGGCGAGGTTGCGCACGCTCACGCGCTTGTCGCGAGGACCGATGCCGTCGCGCCAGTGGTAGCCGGAGGTAAAGTTGCCGCCAAAGCGGATGAGGGGCGATTCCAAAGATTTCGCGAGAGCGACGGCGTCGGGATCGAGACCGTCGAGCGCGTCGGCGGGCATGAGCGAGAACTCGTCCACATCGACGTTTTCGTCGCCCTCGAGCTGAACGACGAAGTCAGCGGGATCGAGGCGGTGCAGTTTGCCGGCAGGGACGTCGAAGTGGAAGGTGTATTTCGTCCAGGCATCGGCGGTCGCGTCGACGTGGGCGGTGGCAAGGATCGCGTCTCCATCGTGCGCGCGCAGCGAGACGGTGAGGCCGGTGGGTCCGCTGACGTGGCGCGCGTACAGACTGCCCTCGTAGGAAAGGGTGCGATGGACGGGCAGCCAGATCTGCTGGCGGATGCCGGTGGGCTCGCCGGGCACGCCGAAGATGCGGAGCGACATCCAGGAATTAGCGGCGTCGCCGGTGCGGAGCTCGTAGCGATTGCCCTGTGCGGGATTCAGCGGCTCCCAGGGAAGGGGAAGGTCGAGCTGCGAGGCGCGTGCGAGGGAGGGCCGCTCATCGATCATCTGGCGGATGTGGCTGGTGTCCCAGAGGCCCATTTCGAGGCTGGGATTCTCGAGGATTTCGGCCCAGAGGCCGTTGTAGGTGGAGTTGCCGATGGGCTCAAGAAACGTGCCGAAGATGCTGCGCGGAATGGCCGGGCCCGCGGAGTGGGCTGCATCGACGTGAATGGATGCGACGGGTGGAATCGGCTGATCGACGACGATTTGTGCGGGGAGGGCAAGCGGCGAAGCGAGCAGAGCCAGCGCGGCGAGCCGGGATGCGAATTGCAAGGCGCCGATCCTTTCACGTGGGGAGGAAATCATGGTTGGTATCAGCCTTTTGCTTCCTGGTTATTGGGCCGTGGGCGCATTATCCGGTTTTGCGGCGGCATTGAGCTTGCGCCAGTCTTCGACATCTTTGGCACGCGCCTGCACTGCGAGGTCGTGCAGCTGCTGAAATTTCTGCACCGCGGCGCGCGCGTCGTCAGCTTTGCCCAGTTGCTTGTAGGCCTGTCCGAGGCCATACCAGGCGCGCCGTTCGGTTTCTCCGGAGAGCGTGGTGGCCTTTTGGAGTTCGGCGACGGCGAGATCGTTTTTGCCGGCCGCCGCATAGGCGCGACCGAGATAGTAGTCGGCGACGGTGGGCCGGCCGTAGAGCTTCACGACCTGCTCGAGGAGCGGAATCGCCGGAGCGGTCTGGCCGCCATCGACTTCGGCGCTGGCGAGGTTATACATGGCGATGGGATTGCCGGGAGTGAGCGCGAGCTGCTGCTGGAAGGCCTTTACGGCGAGATCGATCTGTCCGGTCTGGCGGTATTCCCAGCCGAGGCCCTCGTAGAGGTCGGCTTCCTTCGGGGCGATTTTTATGGCCTGCTGATACTCGTCGATCGCTTGCGTGTGCTGCGCGGCCTGCGCATCGATCTGCGCGTTGAGCCGGTGGAGGCGCCAGGAGCCGGCGTCGAGCTGATAGATGCGCGTGTAACTTTGGCGAGCGACGGCCATGTGCGCCTGGACGCGGTAGTCGAGGATGTTGAGATCGTCAGGGGCAAGCTCGGCGGCACGATCGAGTGGGCCGGTGGCCTTCTCGGGATGACCGGAATTGAGCTCAACGAGGCCGAGCCAGAGCTGCGTCTGCGGATTGGCGGGGTCTTCCTGGACGGCCTGATCGAGATCGGCCAGCGAGTCGCTGATGTGGTTGGTT
>DATJTG010000190.1:0-16553 GCA_035503555.1 Acidobacteriaceae bacterium
CAGGAAGCTTGCGGATTTCGCGGAGCTCTACCACGTGAAGACCGGCTGTCACGGACCGACGGATCTGTCTCCGGTCTGTATGGCTGCGGCTCTTCATTTCGACCTCGCCATCCACAACTTCGGCATCCAGGAGCACATGCCCCACTCCAGAGAGACCGACGAAGTCTTTCCCCACGCCTATCGATTCGAGGACGGATATATGCACCCAGGCGATCGCCCCGGCCTGGGCGTCGATCTCGACGAGAAGCTCGCCGCGCGGTATCCGTATCAACGCGCCTACCTGCCGGTGCTGCGCAAGCTCGACGGCACCATCTGCGACTGGTAGCCCCAACGAGATTAGCAACCGTTAGGAGTTCCCCATGTTTCAACGCTGCTGTGTAGTCATGCTGTCCGCTGCTGTTGCTCCAGCGCTGTTCGCGCAGAATCCGGCCTCGCATCAGCCTTGGTTCAATCCGTCTCTGCCCGTCGCTCAGCGTGTGGATGCGCTCGTCCATGCGATGACGCTCGAGGAGAAGGTTTCGCAGATGCAGAACCACGCCGCTGCGATCCCGCGCCTCGGCGTCCCCGAGTACGACTACTGGAGCGAGGGACTGCACGGCATCGCGCGCTCCGGCTATGCCACTCTCTTTCCCCAGGCCATTGGCCTCGCCGCCACCTGGGATCCCGCCTTGCAGCGCGAGGTGGGGACCGTCGTGTCGACCGAGGCCCGCGCCAAGTACAACCAGGCGATGCGCGACAACCTGCACAGCATCTACTACGGGCTGACCATCTGGTCGCCGAACATCAACATCTTTCGCGACCCCCGCTGGGGACGCGGCCAGGAGACCTACGGAGAAGATCCGTTCCTCACTGGCTCCATGGGCGTAGCCTTCGTGCGAGGCCTGCAGGGCGACGATCCGAAGTATTTCCGCGCCATTGCCACGCCCAAGCACTTTGCAGTGCACAGCGGGCCAGAGCCGGATCGGCACAAGTTCAACGTCGACGTCTCAGCGCACGATCTCGAAGACACGTACCTGCCGGCTTTTCGCGCGACGGTTACGGAAGGCCACGCTGACTCCGTGATGTGCGCCTACAACGCGGTCGACGGCGTCCCGGCCTGCGCAAGCAAAATGCTGCTCCAGCAAAAGCTGCGCGGCGCATGGCACTTTCCCGGATTCGTAACCTCCGACTGCGGTGCCATCTCGGATTTCTTCACGCCCATCGGTCATCACTTCTCGCCTGACGAAGCGCACGCGAGCGCCATCGCTGTCCAGGCCGGCACCGACACCAGTTGCGGCGACGAATACAAGTCGCTCGTCGATGCCGTGCACCGCAAGCTGATTGCAGAGGCAGACATCGACCGCGCCGTAGAGCGTCTCTTCACCGCGAGAATCCGGCTCGGCATGTTCGATCCGCCCGCCCAGGTGCCCTACGCGCATATTCCTTACTCCGTCGTCGACTCGCCGGAGCACCGCGCCCTCGCCCTGAAGGTCGCGGAGGAGTCGATCGTCCTGCTCAAAAACGACGGCACGCTGCCCATTCGTCCGGCGATGAAACGCATTGCCGTCATCGGACCCAACGCAGCCTCGCTTGCCGCGATCGAGGGCAATTACAACGCGATTCCTTCGCACCCGTCGCTGCCGGTCGACGGAATCGAGCAGGCTCTTCGCGGCAGGGCAAGCGTGGTTTACGCGCAGGGCTCAACCTACGTCGACGATCTGCCGATCCTCGTGCCCCGCACGGCGCTGCACCCGGAGCAGGGATCGTCCGAGCAGGGGCTGAAGGGCGAGTACTTCGCCAATCCGAACTTCAGCGGCACGGCGGTCCTCACCCGCATCGACAAGCAAATCGATTTCGACTGGAATGCCGCGAGCCCTGGTCCAGGCGTCCCCGCCACGAATTTCAGCGTGCGCTGGACGGGTGTCTTTATGCCGCCCGCTCCCGGCAAATATCGCTTGTCGATCCAGCGCCTGGGCTGCTGGCAGTGCGGCGACGCCATCTCCTATGCACTCTGGCTCGACGGGCGCAAGCTCTTCGACAGCGCCGCCGCATCGTCGATTCCGCGCGCCCACTCGGGCAATGCTCCGGAAGTGGATCTGAGCAGCATTGCGCCCCACGCGCTCCGCATCGACTACGTCTACAAAGCGCCGCGATTCGGCGCTGGGCTCACCTTCAACTGGCAGCCGCCGGCCGGTGCTCTGCAGGCGGAGGCCGTCGCCGCCGCGAAGAATTCCGATTTGACCATTGCCTTCGTCGGCATCTCCCCAAACCTTGAAGGCGAAGAGATGCCGGTCCATGTCGACGGATTTGCCGGGGGCGACCGTACCAGCATCGCGCTGCCGAAGTCGCAGCACGACCTGCTGGAAGCGCTCGGCGCCACCGGCAAGCCTCTGGTCGTGGTGCTCATGAGCGGCAGCGCAGTGGCAACACCGTGGGCGAAAGAGCACGCTGCCGCGCTGCTGGAAGCATGGTATCCGGGCGAGGCCGGCGGCGAGGCGATCGCGAACATCCTCACTGGTAAAGTCAATCCGTCCGGCCGCCTCCCGGTGACCTTCTACTCAGGTGACGACCAGCTGCGGCCATTCACTGACTACAACATGCAGGGACGAACCTATCGATACTTCCAGGGGGATCCCGAATATCCATTCGGGTTTGGTTTGAGCTACTCGAAGTTTTCGTATTCGGGGCTCAAGCTCGCATCGTCGGCAATCGCCGCTGGAGAGCCGTTAGAAGTCACGGTAAAAGTCACGAATACGAGCAATCGCGCGGGTGACACCGTTGCCGAGCTCTACCTCGATCCGCCATCCGGACCCGGATTTCCCCTGCGCAGCCTGGAAGGCTTGCAGCGGCTTCATCTTGCGCCTCATGCGAGCACGCTGGTCCACTTCACGCTGCGTGCTCGAGAGCTGAGCGTAGTGGATGCCCAGGGTCACCGCGCCGTTCGCGCTGGCGACTACGGATTGATAGTTGGAGGTAGCTCCCCGACAACCGCCACCGGCGGCGGTTTCGCCGCAGCGAAATTCTCCATCACAGGTTCAAACGATTTGCCGGAATAGCCGCCGCTGACTGCAGTTCGAAGAGATGAACAGCTTCAGGCCAGCGGATGGCCCCTGCGAAACAGCGTGCTCCGCAGCAGCGCCAGCTTGGCTCTCGATTCGGGGCTTTCCCGGAGGCGCGCCAGACCCACTTGCAGCAGAGCGAAGAGGATGCCCAGAATCAATCCGGCTCCCGTCGCGACGGCGACGATCAAAGTCCGCCTGGGCGAGGAGCGCCGATCGGGGCGGATGGCGGGATCGACTACCTGAACGAGCGCGCCTTCCTTCGCTTCGTCGAGCTTGGCAATCTCAAACTGGCGCGCGAGGATCTCAAAGATCGTTTCGTAATACTTCACGTCCCGCAACCGGCGCACGTATTCCAGACCGGCCTGGGTCATCTGCCCCTTCGGAACGATCAGAGCGTTAGGATCGTCATCCGAACCGCCGAGCTTGGCCAGCTGAGCGCGCAGGGAGTCCAGTTCCTGCTGCGCCTGAATGACCTGCGCATTCTCGCCCGTCGCGTAGGTGCGCATTGCCTCGATCTGCACTTCCAGCGCTGAGATCTGCGCGCGCAGAATCGCCGCTGATTCAATGAGCGCGCGCGCCTGGCTGTCGATCTGAATCAAACCCGTTGTTTGTTCCGTCTCCTTCAGAGCTTCCTCGGCATTTGCCAGGCTGTCTTTTGCCTTCTCCAGTTGCTGCTGGAAGAACAGGCGCCGTTGTCCAGCCTCGGTGATGGCAAGGCTTTGCGAGAGCTTCTGGAATTCCTCGATATAGCCGTTGGCCAGATCGGCCGCGCGCTGCGGATCGTGGTCCTCGACTGAAATATGGATCAGGCCGTCCTTTCCATCGCCGTCGACGGTAGAGAGGCTCTCAAATTTTTTGCGCGTGTCGGAAAGATAGCTCTTGTGATATTCGCGCTCGAGGTGAAATCGATCGATCATCGCGTCTTCGACCGTCTCGCTGCGCAACATGCCCACATATCGGTCATTGGGATTCTTGATACTGAAGCCGCCGGCCAGTGCGGCCATCGAGTCGAGGCTGCCGAGTTGCGAGGAGAGGGCGCTGGCGACGGAAGAACTCTGATGGGGAGGCAGCAGCACCGCGGTCGCCGTGTACTCCGTGGGCATAATTACGGCGACAAGGGCGGCCAGCAGAGCGCAGGCCAATGTCACAAGGATGATGGTTCGGCGGCCCGCCGCCAGCGCGATGAGCAGATCGAGCAGAGAAAACTCCTCCTCGCTGCCGGGCAGTCCTGCCGGCCGGAGGGCGGTATGCAAATCAGTTTCTCGTGCTTCTGTTGCCATGAAACTCCAGGGCACCCCTATTGGATGACGCTCAGCGCTGCGGCGCCCAGGGCGAATTGCGAGAACAGCTGCGACCAGTCCAGGAATCCGCGCAGCGCCCCGGGCTTGATGCTCTTGTCCGGCACCACAATGGTATCCCCCGGGTTCATGCGCAGCCGGTCGAACTCATTGCCCCATGGGCCATTGACCGATCCGCGGCTGATCACTGAGCCGTCGGCGCGGATGACAAAGGCCTGCTTGCGGTCCGCATCGCGGTTCATGCCTCCGGCCAGCCGCAGATAGTCTCCAGCTCTTCGCTCCGGCGCGTAGAGAAAGGAATTCTGGTCGAAGACGGCGCCCACCACGTTTACGGCTGCCGGAACCGGCGGCACGATGAAGTGGTCGCCATTCTCCAGAGGGATGTTAGGCAAGGCATCGACTCCACTGCTTCCGGGCTTCATTTCGAGCACGATGCGGCCGGTGGCACGCATCTGGCGCAATTGCGTCAGGAGCTGCTGTTCGCTCGACTGCGCGGCCGCGCCGCTGGCCAGATCCTGCGCTGAACTTACCGGAGATGCCGCCAGCGCCAAGTTTCCGCGCTGCATCTGCATCTGGAGCGTCTGCGTGTACTCGTCCATGCGGCTTTGCTGCACGGCGCGCGTGGAAAGGCGCGTGAACTCCGATCCGTACAGATACGCGTTCGGGGTGAAGCCGCCGACGCGGTTCACCAGATCGCGCAGAGTTTCGCCCGGCTTGACGGTATAGACGCCAGAGTGCACAAACTCGCCCTCCAGCCGAACGAACTTGGTCTGCTGCGCAATCGGAACGCGAATATCGCCCTGGGAAAAGATGGTAACCACATCGCCCGGCTCCAGCGCGAGATCCTGGCTCGCGTCGTGCTGCAGCACCAGGCGGCCCAGATCGAAAGAAACCAGGACCGTCTTCAGTGTTTCCGGATCGCGCCTCTCGATTACCGCATAGTCCCAGTCAATTTCCGGAGCCAGAAGGCCGACCTCCGTGCGCAACCCCGATCGAGTCATCGCCGACGGCCCGCTCTGTTCGGCAGCGAGGGAAGAATTCCCCGTACGTTGCGATGCGGAGAGCTGCGCGGTCCCTGCGAACGTCGCGTCGCCCGCCTGCGGGGATTGAGGGTTCGTCTCGTCGCTCTGATTCGTTGCACCTTGATCGGCCTGCCACTGTTCCGAAGACAGATCGTCTTGTTGCGTACCGCTGCCGCTGGAATGGCCTGGTTCCAATTGCCCGAGAGAGCGATTCGGTGGAAGCTGCTCGGGCTCAGATGGCTGGCGCATCCGCGGGTATTTCTGCAAAGGCTCGAACTCGGGGGTTGGCATCCCGAGTTGGGCGCGCTTCCACCAATAGTTGCGGGTCACCAGCGACTCCTTGTCAGGAATCAGATCGCTCAGATGCATCCCTTCGTGCCACGCGAAGCGGCCCGGATTCGCGACGTTGCCATTCAGGGTGACCGTCTTCTCGTATTTCGGCAGGATCGAGAGCACCTGAATCAGATCGCCGTCGGCCACAGGCGTCTTCAATCCTGTCGGATCCCACGCCACTTCCATCGCATATCGATCGCGATGCTCGTCAATGCGCTCGATCGAGACGCGAGCCTGCGCGGCCACTGCGGAAACCCCTCCGGCATCGCCCAGAGCCGCGCCCAGAGACTCGCCATCGAGCAACTCATAGATTGCCGGAACCTTCACGCTGCCCGTGATGGCAGCCTGCGGTCCAACCGGAGGGATGAAGATCACGTCTCCCGACTGCAGGGGAGCGTCCTTTGTCTTGTCTCCGCGCAGAAGCAGCGCGTAAAGATCGAACTCCGTAACCACAGTTCCGCCGCGACGCAGCTCGATATGGCGCAGCGACCCGCTCGTCGAAGGGCCCCCGCTGGCAAACAGAGCATCGACCAGCGTGCTCAGGGAACTGACGGTGTAAACTCCCGGGCGGCGCGCCTGGCCGGCCACGTACACCTGGATGGCGCGAATCTGTCCCACTTCGGCAGTCAGATCGAAGTTCCGGTAGATCCGGCCCACGGCCGCACGCAGGTGATCGTCCAATCCCGAATACGGAATCCCAGCGACATGAATCTGTCCCACCTGGGGAAGGTAAATATTACCCGAGCGGTCGACCCGCACATCGGCGCGCTGGTTAACCTGTCCCCAGGTGCGGATCCGCAACTCGTCACCGGGGCCGATCGTGTAGTCCGGGGGAACCGGCGTCAGGTCCAGAGGTGCAAATGTCGACGGGACTCGGCGGAATAGATCGGCTCCGTAAATCGGAAGAACCTCGCCCGTCGTCGAAGCGACATATTTTTGAAATTCCGTTAGCTCTTCGGGTGGCAATGGCGTAGCCAGCCGGATGTTGTGCGCAGAGTATTGCCGCGCGAGCAATTCGTTGTCTGTATAGACCGACGATTGTGAATAGGGAGTTTGCAAGCCCTGCAGATTCTGCATGTTCGCGCCCGGTGCGCTCATCGACCCCGGCACCTGGCTTCCCACGCCGGGCGTCATGGAGTTGGTTCCCTGCATCTGATTCGAGAAAGAACACAGAGTCGAACCTGCCTCAAGCGGGTCGGTACAGTCTACGGGGCTGTTCTGGTTCTGGGAGGTACCGGAAGGAATTTCCTGGGCCAGAGCCGGCGCGAGGAAGGCGACCGCCAAAAGAGGCGAAATCAGGAGAGGAGCGAGTTGTCTCTTCATAGAAAACCGCTGCGTGAGATGGCGTAATCGACGCCTACTCCACTCGCCCGCAGCGCGATGCATTTACAAATCGGAGCCAGACGTTCCCTGGATTCAGATTAGCACGTTCCCGGCACAAGCCCGGCGTCAATCCCGAAAGCGATACACCTCCAAGGGGGTGATCCGAAAGGGTGCTAATTGACCAAAAAAACAATTTGCCCCGCGATCTTTCGAGTATTCGTCGGTATACTCACTTATAGAAACTTAGAACAAATACTGTTACATTTCAGTAACGGGATTTTCCGGACTCTGCAAGCTGCGCCGGAGCGAACCAGCAGGTCTTTTCCTACTCTGCGTACGTCTATAATCCAAGCCGAATCAAGATGGGGTGGAATGAGTTCGCTTTCATTCGATAGCCATTTTTCAGCAGAAGCCAGAAACCACAGCGGTGAGGCCTTGCAGGGGTCGTCCATAGCGCAGGCAAAGGGGACGCCCGATCAGCGACACCCCCATCTGCGTCTGGCCGCACTGTCGGCACGGACGCAGACCGAAGCCAGCCCGTGGGTTCTTTCGCTGACGCGACGGTGCATCGATTTCTCCGTCGCATTCGCGGCCCTGCTCCTTCTCGCTCCTCTCCTGCTCCTGGCTGCCGTACTGGTGCGCCTCAGCTCCCGCGGGCCCGTGTTCTTCCGCCAGCGGCGTA
This sequence comes from Acidobacteriaceae bacterium, assembly GCA_035503555.1. Classification (GTDB taxonomy): domain Bacteria; phylum Acidobacteriota; class Terriglobia; order Terriglobales; family Acidobacteriaceae; genus Palsa-343. Next base: position 7,700 of record DATJTG010000190.1, read on the forward strand.
TGGGTCGCCACGGCCGCGAATTCACGCTCTACAAGTTTCGATCCATGACGCCCGTGAGTGGGCGCGGAGCGAGCATTACTGTCGCAGGAGACACCCGGATTACGCCCGTGGGGTCGTTCCTGCGGCGGTTTAAGCTCGACGAGATTCCCCAATTCTGGAACGTTCTTCGCGGCGACATGTGCCTGGTTGGTCCGCGTCCGAAGCTTCCCCATCATGAAGCGCTCCATATGGATTGCCGCCCCGGCATCACCGGAGTTGCTACTCTGGCCTTTCGGCGGGAGGAAGAGTTTCTGGCCGGAATTCCGGCCCACGAGCTTGAGGCCTTCTACGAGCTGTTCATTAAGCCTGCCAAGGCGCAACTGGACCTCGACTATATGCGCACGGCGTCGCTTTCGAGCGATCTTGGCGTTCTCGGACGCACCGTGGCTTCTTGCATTTTTGGAGCCGATGAGTCCCTGGCAGCTCCGGCGGAGATCATCGCGCAGCACGCTGCCACAAGAAACAGACCGTCGAAATCCGGGCCGATGTCCGTCGTACCGCGTTCCGGAGTGCGAGAGAATCCCGTGAGCGCCGTCGGCCTAAGTTCCGAAATGTGACACCTTTTGCGTGCCGGGTCTTTGTGATCGAGATCACAAGATTGTCACGAAATTGTCATTTGTTCGTCTGATCGCCTGCGGAGCGGATCGTAAGCTCCAGCAGATGCCGAAGCCGGCCCATATATTTTTTCAGTAACTAATTCGGATGGATCGAGCAGTCGATCGTGAGAAGTTCCAAATCGGCACTTCTGTTCGGATTCGGTACTCGGGGTACTCCGCCCTGACTAAAGTAAGGGCTCCCACTTCTCAGGTCGCTCGGGATAATCGAGCAGTCTCGCTCGATCGCCATGGGCCCAGCTATGCAGCGAAACCACGACACACCCTCCTGGTGTTTGCGTTGCCTTCCGCAGATTCTTCAGCGGGCGGCGCCACGACGAGTTCACGCGGCCTGGATTTCAGCTTTCTTCTGTCTCTGCCTCGCCGCCAGGGGCGCCTGGGCTCAAACGAGCACAACGCGCGCCGCCAGTCAGCAGCCGCAGCAATCTCGTCAGCAGCAACGCGCGGAGTGGTTTGTGCGCAGCCGCGGAATTGGACGCAAGCCGCATATGCAGTCATCCGCCCTTCCCCCGGCCGCGATTCTGGCGCATGCCCGGGCTCAGCATCTGGCTCTGCTCCAATCCGGCAAGACCGCGGATGCACCACCCCTGGCCACCTGGCAACCGGTGGGGCCATTCCAGGTAAGCACGCCGGCATGGAATCTGGTGACCGGGCGCGTGACCAGCGTCGCCGCAGATCCTTCGGACACATCCGGAAACACGGTTTACATCGGCACTACGGGTGGGGGCGTCTGGAAATCCCTCAACGCTGCTGGCACGCCAGCAGCAGTCAGCTTGACTCCGCTGACCGACAACCTCGCTGCGTTTGCCAATTCGTCCAGCGGAGTCAGTTCTCTGAGCATGGGCGCCGTTTCTGTGCAGCCGGGCGGCACAGGCGTCATTCTTGCGGGGACGGGCGATCCCAACGATGCGTCGGATTCCTGGTACGGCGTGGGCCTGCTGCGATCGACGGACAGCGGGAACAGCTGGAATCTGATCAGCATCGCCAATGGATCGCAGGGCGCCGGCTACCAGTTCTTTGGCAATGCCTTTGCCGGATTCGCCTGGAGCTCCAGCAGCCCGGGCCTCGTCGTCGCAGCAGTCAGTCAATCGCTGTACGCCGAAACAGTGCAGGCGAATTTTCCGCAGAGCATTCTCGGCCTCTATTATTCGGCGGACGCGGGAGCCACCTGGCAAATGGCGACCATCGAGGACGGCTCAACCGTGATCCAGTCCTCGCAGAGCAACATCCTCGGCGGTAATGCCGCGACTTCGGTGGTCTGGAATCCCATTCGGCAGCGCTTTTACGCAGCGATCCGCTACCACGGCTATTACGAATCGACCGACGGCATCACCTTTACTCGCTTGCAGAACCAGCCGGGAGTCAATCTGTCGGCGGCCTATTGTCCATCTCTCCCCGACGGTCCGGGTTCCCCCGGTTGTCCCATTTTTCGCGGCGCGCTTGCGGTCCAGCCAGTTTCGGGGGACATGTTTGCTCTCACAGTGGACCAGTACAACCAGGATCAGGGGTTATGGCGGGACGCCTGTAACATGACGTCCGCGGCGTGCGCATCGCCCACCGTTCAGTTTGGCATCCAGATTTCCGATCAGGCCCTCGACTATTCCGGCACGAGCGTCATCCCCCAGGGCAATTACAACCTCACGCTCGCCGCCGTACCGGCCCAGCAGGACACGTTGCTGTTCGTCGGCCTCACCGATCTGTGGCGATGCAGTCTCGCCGCAAGCTGCACCTGGCGCAACACCACGAACACGCAGACCTGCGCAGCCGCGCAGGTGCCTGCAGCGCAGCATGCCATCGATGCGACCTTCGGATCTGCGGGCCTTCTTTACCTGGGTAACGACGGCGGCCTCTGGCGTTCCACCGATGCCGTCAACCAGCAGCAGCCGCCATGTTCGACCGACGACGCCGGCCATTTTCAGAACCTCAACGCGGGCCTCGGCTCGCTGGCTGAAGTGGAAAGCTTCAGCGAGGATCCCGATAACGCCGGAACGTGGCTGGCCGCGCTGGGGGATCTCGGCACCGCAGCTCCTCCCGTCGGAAGCGGACCGTGGATTCAGGTTCTCAACGGCGAAGGAAAGGTCGTGGCCATCGATCCGAACAACACGGAAAACTGGTACGCGACTTCAATGTTCGGCGTAGGGCTCAACCAGTGCACAGAAGGCTCGTCCTGCAATCCGGCGGGGTTCGGCAGCGTGGTGATCGGCGAGGCGCAGGTGGAAAACGACGTTCAGGTGATTCCCGCGCCCTGGATCCTCGACCCGCAGAATACAGCCGATGTCATTCTGGGCACCTGTCGCGTATGGCGCGGAGCGGCCTCGGGCGCAGGCTGGAGCCAAAGCAGCCTGCTGAGCGGAATGCTCGATGGAGACCAAAGTTCTTTTTGCGACGGCAACGCGGAAATTCGCACCCTCGCGGCTGGGACCAACTCCGAAGCTGAAGCCCAGGCGGAGGAAATCTATGTGGGCATGGCTGGCTCACTGGATGGCGGGGATTCGGTCCCTGGCCACCTCTTCAGCTCTGCGGTAAACAACGAGTCCAGCGCCTCCACCACCGCATGGCTCGACGACTACGCCTCCCCGGTGACCAACAGCGGCGTAACGCAATTCAATCCGGGGGGATTCGACATTTCGAGCATCTACGCGGATCCGCACGATCCAACAGGCCAGACGGTCTACGTGACTGTGCAGGGAATGCCTACATGGAATGGCGAAAGCGAATTGCTCTATGGGTCGGTCGATGGCGGCGCGCACTGGAGCGACCTCACCTCCAATTTGCCGCAGGCGCCGGCCAACGGCGTCCTGGTGGATCCAAACAACGCCGCCATTGTCTACGTCGCGCTCGACACGGGCGTCTACTACACCCTCAATGTCGCCGACTGTGCGAACCCTCTCGACTCCTGCTGGAATGTCTTCGGCAACGGCCTGCCCAATGCGCCCGTAACGGGCCTGATGGCGTTCAACGCGGGTGCAACGCAAGTGCTGCGCGCAGCGACCTACGGCCGCGGCATCTGGCAGGTCGACCTCGTCACCGCGGGCATCGCGCCCACGCTTGCGTCCGTCGCTCCCGCCTCACTCACCTTCCCGCTGCAGGTCGAGCAGACGGTCAGTCCCGCCCAAACGGTAACGATCGCGAACAATGGCACCTTGAACCTGAATATCTCCTCCATCGACGTCACCGGCGATTTTCTTGAATCGGATAACTGCGCAGGAGCCTCGATCGCCCCGGGCAACGCTTGCCAGATTGAGGTGACGTTCGATCCGTCGCAGCCAGGAATACGCCAGGGAGCCCTTGCAGCACTGGCCAACGTCGCCGGGGGGCAGCTCAACGTGACCCTGTCGGGTGTTGGCGTCGCACCCGGGGCCATCGTTCTCACGCCTGCCTCGCTTACCTTCGCGCCCACCCTTGTGAACTCCACAGCACCGGCGCAGAGCGTCTCCATCGCCAATACCTCGGACTCTGTCCTCTCTCTGAATGCAGAGGTCGTCACCGGCGATTTTGCTATGACCGCGAATACCTGCGGAACCTCGCTCGCCGCGCAAACCAGTTGCGAGGTAACCATCGACTTTACTCCCTCGGTGGCGGGAAACCGGAGCGGAATGCTCACCGTCACCGACATGACCGGCACGCAGACGGTTCCGCTGTCCGGCACGGGGCAAACGCAGGCCACCGATACGTTGTCACCGCTATCTCTCACGTTCAGTTCCCAGATTGTGGATACCACCAGCGCCGCGCAGACTCTGACTCTCTCCAACAGCGGCGATGCGCCGCTGACAGAAATCTCCACCAGCGCCACGGGAAGCTTCACGGTCCTCAACAACTGCGGAGCGGAATTGCAGGGACACGCCAGTTGCTCAATCCTGGTTGCATTCGCGCCCGTCGCTACGGGCGTGCAGTCCGGAGCTCTCACTGTGGCGGACGAGCTTCATATTCGGAATGTGGCTCTTACCGGAACCGGCATCGCGCCGCCGGGAATCTCCGCGACACCGCAAACCATCAATTTTGGCGGCCTGGGGGTGGGCAGCACCAGCGGCTCGCAAATGGTGACGCTGACTAACAACGGTGGTGTCGCACTGAGCGGCCTGGCAGTGACCATTACTCAGGATTTCGTCATCGGCAGCAATAGCTGCCAGTCGACGCTCGCCGTCGGCGATTCATGCCAGATCGGAATCGTCTTCTCGCCTCCCGGAGCGGGAGCGGTCTCAGGATCACTGACGATCGCATCGCCTGTATTGGCCAAACCGTTTACGGTCGCGCTCACCGGAGCCGGCGAAGACTTCTCCATCGTCGTTTCCGGCTCGTCTTCCGCAGTGATCACAAGCGGACAAACAGCCAGCTTCGCGCTGAACCTCGCCGGTATCTCCGGGAGCTCAGGTACCGTCGCGCTCGCATGCACCGGCGCACCGCAAAACGCCACATGTTCGCTCAATCCAGCCAGCGTGGCCCTGAGCGGTTCCGCTACCTCAAGCGGGGCGCTCTCGATTGCAACGGGTGTGGCAGCCTCCTCCGCGCAGAACAGGGACCCGTTCTGGCGGCTTGCCGTGCCTCTCCTGGCACTTGTCGCGCCCCTCGGAGCGGTTGGCCGGCGCCGCAAAGCTCGCATCGGTCTCGCGCTGCTCATTCTGGCGATCGTGATGATGATTCCGGCCGGCTGCGGCGTTACAGCCAGTTCGGGCGGCGGAAGCGGCGGCGGTGGGACGCAAAACGCGACCCCGCCGGGCAATTACGTCATCACCATCACGGCGACGATGGATAACATTTCCCACAGCGCCGCCGTGAACCTCACGGTCCAATGAAGTTCACGGCGGCTGGGAAGCGGCGGAGCACCCGAGTTAGCGCCGCAAGATGTGCCAGGTCACGATGACGCCGGCTACCAGAACGACGAGACCCCCTTCGAGCAGCAAAGCCCAGAACAGTCCGCGCAGGCCGCCGCCGCGAAAGAGGCCGCTTGCCGGTTTTTCAGGGAGACTCACGAGAGCTCTTGGAAGGGGAGAAGCTTTCGGCGGCAACTCAGCCGTTGGGAAGGGCACGATCTTGGTGTCCAAAGCAGACAAGAGAGGTTCCTCCGCTGGGGGGTCTGGAAACTCTAAAAGAAAGAAACGCAACGATGGCTACTTTTGCACGCTCGAGTAACTGTCGCAATCGCACTTAGGGGTTATTCCGGAAGTAACCAAGCGGCCCCCGAGGTTAACCCAAAAGAAAAGCCGCTCCGATGAGGAGCGGCCTGACTGCAACGGTCGTTGTGCTTTATTCGTGCGCGGTATCCACAAACGCGCGCAGCTTCCGCGAACGCGACGGGTGCCGCAGCTTGCGCAGCGCTTTGGCTTCGATCTGGCGGATGCGCTCGCGCGTCACCTGGAAGCTCTGACCGACTTCTTCCAGTGTGTGCTCCGACCCATCTTCGAGCCCAAAGCGCATCTTCACCACGCGCTCTTCGCGCGGAGTGAGCGTGCGCAGCACCTGCGAGGTGTACTCCTTCAGGTTGACGCTGATGACTGCGTCCGACGGCGAAACCGCCTGGCGATCTTCGATGAAGTCGCCCAGATGCGAATCTTCTTCTTCGCCGATCGGCGTCTCCAGCGAGATGGGCTCCTGCGCGATCTTCAGCACCTTGCGCACCTTCGCCACCGGAATATCCATCCTCTTCGCGATCTCTTCCGAGGTAGGTTCGCGGCCCAGCTCCTGCACCAGCTGCCGAGAGGTGCGGATCAGCTTGTTGATGGTCTCGATCATGTGCACCGGGATGCGGATCGTCCTCGCCTGATCGGCGATGGCGCGCGTGATCGCCTGGCGAATCCACCACGTCGCATAGGTCGAGAATTTGTAACCGCGGCGGTACTCAAATTTGTCTACCGCCTTCATCAGGCCGATATTGCCTTCCTGAATCAGGTCGAGAAACTGCAGGCCGCGATTCGTGTACTTCTTCGCGATGGAGACCACGAGGCGCAGGTTGGCTTCGATCAGCTCGCGCTTCGCCTGCTCCGCGTCCATGTCGCCCTGGATCATTTCGCGCTGCGTGCGCTTCAGTTCCGCGATCGAGACGCCCGCCTCTTCTTCCAGCTTCTCCAGGTCGGTCTTGCAGTTTTTCTGCTGGCGCCGGTACTCCTTCTTCAGCTCTTCGCTGCGGCTCTGCTCCCACTTCGTGTCCAGCGAGCGAATCTGCCGCTCCAGCGTGCGCATGGCTTCGACGGTCTTGTTGACCTTTTCGAGCAGCCGTTTGCGCTCGCCGTTCGTGTACTTCAGCTCGCGCACGATCCGCGATACCAGCACCTTTTCGCGCGCGATGGCCCAGCGCGTCCTGCGATGATCGCGCGGCTTGGTCTTCTGATTGATCGTAGCCAGCTTCTCTTCCAGCTGCTGCGCCTTCTTCTGGTGCTTCACCAGCGCGTCTACGCGGGCCACCGTCGCCCGCACGCGTGCCTGCACCACTTCTTCGGTCAGCTCTTCATCGTCGAAGATGACCACTTCCTTGATGTTGCGCACGCCGCGCTTCAGGTCTTCGCCCAGAGCGACAATCTCGCGGATCACCACGGGCGAACGCGAAATCGCCTTCAGCACGCGCAGCTGGCCGCGCTCGATGCGCCGCGCAATCTCCACTTCGCCTTCGCGCGTCAGCAGCGGCACGGTGCCCATCTCGCGCAGATACATGCGGACGGGGTCGTTGGTTTTTTCCAGCGTGCCCGGCGTCAGATCGAGCTCGACGTCTTCGCCTTCTTCGCCTTCGAAGTCGTCGCGCTCGCCGCCGCCCAGCTTCGGGCCGCCTTCCAGTATGTCAATGCCCTGGCTGCCGACTGTCGTCAGCAGGTCGTCGAGATCGTCGGGCGAGTTCATGTCTCCCGGCAGAAGGTCGTTGACCTCGTTGTAGGTCAGGTATCCCTTCTCCTTACCCGCGTCGATCAGCTTCTGAATGTCCTGTTCGTATTTATCTTCAATGGCCAAGCGGATGGCTCCCCCGCAATGAATTTTCGGATCTGTCTCACCGGGAATGGACGAGGTGCGGTCGGGGCCGTATAAGGCGCAACCCGCTATAAAGCGGGGCATAGGCGCACGTCTGCCCGGGACGTTCAGAATACCACGAAAATACCCTAACTCTGGCAATATCTGCCATTTCGGGGCTTTTCGAGGCCGCAACGCCCGGTTCCTGGGACAACTCCTCTACAAGCATAGATGGGTAAATCGCTAAATTGTTTCACTTTTCAGTTCTTCGTCCGCAAGTTCCTGCTTCCAGCGGGGTCCGGCAGTGTCGTACCTGCCGCCGGCTCTGGTAAGCTTCGTCCCGAGCCTATGACTGTCTCCCGGCGCTAACTGGAGCTCGCAACCTCCCGACGGCTGCGCGATCGTTCACATCCGCGCCGTCCCTTTGTTGCGCCGAATCAGCCCACCGGAGACTCTCATGATTCCCGACATCCTTACCGAACGCCTGCGTCTGGTGGCGATCACGCCGCCTCTCATGCTGATGGAATCCGTAATTCTCAGCGCCCTGCTGGATGCGGAAGTGCCTGATTCGTGGCCTCCCGAACACTGGGAGCCGCATGTGTTCGATTTCATGCGGAAACAACAGATCCGCACGCCCTGGGCCGCTGGCTGGAACCGCTACGTCCTGCTGCGCAGCCCAAAGCCGGTCGTCATTGGCACGCTGGGCGGCTTCCCGCGCACTGAAACCGAAGCAGAGATCGGCTATTCGATTCTCAGCTCCTGGCAGCGCCGCGGCCTTGCAACAGAAGGCACCCGTGCGCTCATACGGGAAATCCTAAGTCTTGAGCGCATACAAACCCTCACGGCGCAGACCTTTCCGTCGCTCCCGGCATCGCTCCGCGTCCTTGAAAAATGCGGATTTCGCTTCGCAGGTCCCGGGGAAGAGGCAGGCAGCGTTCGCTATCGCATCGATCGCCGAGATTGTCCGCTCTGAGCTCCGCAGGCTGTACCCTGTTACCGTCACCCATGGAGCAGGACTTCTCCCGGCGCGTAAAAGAACAGGCCGACATCGTCAAAATCGTCGGCGACTACGTCCGCCTGCGCAAAGCCGGAGCTCAGAACTACAGCGGGTTGTGCCCCTTCCATAAGGAAAAAACCCCGTCCTTCAGCGTCCATGCGGGGCGCCAGTTCTATCACTGCTTCGGCTGCGGCCAATCGGGCGACGTCTTCTCCTTCGTGCAGAAAGTCGAAAACCTCAGCTTTCCTGAGGCTGTCCGCGCCGTCGCCCA
>DATJTG010000191.1:0-54558 GCA_035503555.1 Acidobacteriaceae bacterium
GAACGACTGCATGCACCCCATCGACGTTCCCAGAATCAGCCGCAGATGATCCACGTGCAGGCCATCCACCAGCATCTGATGGTCGGCCCGCACCATATCGTCGTAGTCGTAGTGCGGAAACTTCATCCGCAGACCATCCGACGGCTTGCTCGACTCGGCGTGCCCTATCTCGTCCGGCAGAATGATGAAGTATTTCGTAATGTCCAGCGGCTGACCCGGTCCGAACAGGAAGTCAGAGAAGACCGGGCTGAGCAGATTGTGAGAGTTCCCGCCCGTCCCGTGCAGCAGCAGCACTACATTGTCGGTGTGCCCGGCTGCGTCGCGATGCGGCTGACCCAGCGTCACGTAGTGCAGCTTCAGTTCCGGCAGGCTTTCGCCGGTTCCGAATTTGAAATTCTCGATCGTGTAATCGCCGTTCCGGATCGGCCAGTGCGTCGGCGGATACACCGGCTTGGGCGCCTGCGCGGCGGCCAGGGAAACGGAAACCAACCCAGTAAGGAGAGCAGAGGCAAGGCGCAGAATCAACGAGGGACCTCCGAGTTTGGGATGGTCCATCTTACCGGGATCGGCCTTTCACTCTCTCACTTCTGGCCCCAGCCCCCGGCTTATTCCCTCATTCCCCTCAACACGGACCAGCGGTTGCCTTGCGCCGGGTGCCCCACATCTGCGCGGTGTTCGCAGATGTGGGATGGCGTGACACTCCTGCTGATCGCTGTTTCTCACTCCATCTTCAAACCCGGCGTAAGGATCGCCACGTGATCCGCGCCTGCAGCCCGTCCCGCATCGATCACCTCAGCCACCGAGACGAAGTCGAGACCGGGATCGCCTTTGACGAACAGCGCCTTATCGGCGCGCGCGGCGTAGATGCGGTTCAGCTCCGACGCCAGCTGCGGCTCGGTCGCCACCGGCTGCTGATTGATGCGATAGGTCGCGCCGTGCGCCCCGGCCAGCACCTCAACCACGACGGCATCAGGGGACGCCTTCTGCCCGGACTTCGGCGGCTGCGGCAGCATCGCCGTCAGGCCCCGCGGCGCAATCGGCACAATCACCATGAAGATGATGAGCAGCACCAGCAGCACGTCGATCAGCGGCGTCACATTCGGATCCGCCTGCAAAGCCTTAGCACTGCCTGTTTGCATCGCCATGGGAGCGAGCCTCCTGTGGTGCTAAAGACAGCAGCGACACACAGAAGGTTCCCAGGAGAAACGCGGAACCAGGGACGGCTGATGGTATGGTCGCGCAGCCAACACGTCTTTACAGTGGAGCGCGATCCACGGACGTGATGAAGTGGATGCCGTCGATCTGAAATTTGTGCAGATTGGTATCGTTCGTCAGGAACAGGTCTGCTCCAGCGGTTGCCGCGCAAGCGATTTGCATCGCGTCGGGCGGGCGGATCTTGCGAGGCTGCGCACGCAAAGCCGCGTAACGACGTGCTGCAGCCAGATCAAAGTTCACGACGATGGCCGTCGAACGAATGGCTTCGTCGTATTGCCGGGCCAACGTTTCGTTGCCGCTCCTGAGGGGACCGGCGATAATTTCGCCGACGGACAGGGCCGAAGTGATCAACTGGTCGCCGCGCTCGATCATCTTCTGACGGAGGCGTACGACCTCTCCCGAATGCCTGCCGTAATCCTCAAAAAGATAGATGAAAAGGTTGGTATCCCAGAAAATCCGGCTCACTCCCAGCCCTCGCGCATGCGACGCACATATTCGTCGGCATGTTCGGTCTTCCAAATCTCGCGGCCTGAACCCCGAAGCCTTAACAGCGGATCGATCGTGGACTGGGGAGGCCGTGACGTCCCATGAGAGGCCCCCCCGGTCCATTTTGCATACCAGTCCAGCAGATAGCGATACTTCGAAGGAATGTCTTCATGACGCGGCACAATTTTGCCCGTTCTGCCAGGCATGCAAGGATCGCCGGAGCGGTAGAGCCGGCGACGCCCCCTGGCGGTTTCCACCAGCATGCGATGATTGCCGGGATTGGCCTGGCGGTTTGCAACGCAGTGCTGGTTAGCGTGGACCTGAAAAGCATTGGATTTCTGCTCGACTAGCCCCTCCTTTCGGCCCCGTGCCATGATTTCTGCCTCGCTGAAGTCGGCGCTCCGAGGGCTTTCGTTGTGCAGAAGCGCCGCCGCAATCCATACACGGTCCGCGGTCAGAAACTTCGCACCCGTTTCCGCGATAAGCATTGTCATACTGAATCACTTTATCATGTGATCACAAAATATCAAGATCCCGTTTGAAAATCATTTCAACTCAAACACCGGGTGCCAAAAAAACGGACGCCTTCTCACGAGGTCGCTTTCGTTTTGTTCGCGAAGCGCGCCCGCCCGGACGGCCAGTCCAGTCACAGCAGGTCTCGTCTTCGGACGAAGCCTGCTGCCCGTGACTTTCGAATTTCGCTGAGCGCTTCTCGCTTGCAGCTTTTCGCTAACAGCCTTTCGCTGAGAGATTCCCTCTGACAGCCTCTCGCTAAGCGCTGTTCGCTGCCCTCAGTGCATGCCTTCCATGCCTCCCCTGGCCAATTCTCGCCGCCTCACTTCTCGCCGCTCTCCCCTGAGCGCGCCCCCCCAGGCTCCTGCTCGTTCCCTGCAGAACGGCCGGCTGCGGCATTCGCGGCTCGATTCGACCTGGCCTCGCGAATCCTCGATTCCTTGGCAACCAGCGTGCGCGTCAGCGCCTCCAAAACTCGCTCGCTCCACTCCGCATCGTTCTCGCCGGGATCGGCGATGGAAGAACGGCGAATGTTCGTCTCAGACGGCATGCCGGTCGATCGCCCGTCGGCATGCGTGGATTCCACTGCCGCCATCAGCGGCACAGCGGGCGCGGCTTGCGGAAGGCTCGCCTCGGGCATCCTGTCCGCAACCTCATCGCGAGGCGGTTCCTTCGCCGCCTCCGGGCCGCCCAGCGATGGCCTCGCCGCGTAGATGGGGTGAGCGGGTTCCAGCCGATCGTCGAGTTCCGCGGTCGTCGTGATCGGCTCGGCTGAGATTCGATCTCTGGCCGTCTCGCCGGATCGCGGCACGACCGTATCGATGGAAGCCAGTTCCTCCGTGATTTCCGGCTCTCTTGCGCCGACGTCCCACGCGTCTTCTGCCTCCGCTTCGACGGGCTCCTGCACGTTCGCAGGCTCGATTGCGATGGCCGGTTGCGCGGAAGCCTCCGCAACGGGCTCGGGCTCGGCGATCTGCCGCGCGACGGGCGTGGGAGCTACCAGCACAGGAGGACCGGCTGGCTCCGCGGCATCCGCGGCCTGCGGCCCTCGACCCAGATAAAGGATGCCTCCGAGGCCCACGGCAAAGAACACCGCCGCCATCTCTCCGGCAAGCCGGACCGGTTGTGCCAAAAATCGCGGCACCGCGCGAGCGCTGCGAGCGATGCGGAACGGATTCTGCCATTCCGGCGCCGGAGGCCTGAAAGCAAGCGCCGGAGCAGACACAACCTGCACGGGCGGTGCTGCAACCGGCGCGGTCTCTTTGGGAGGATGGGCGCGTAAACGCGCGATCTTTCGGTTCTCTGCCGCAATCTTCCGGGCGACTTCTCCGCGCTGCCGGCGAAGCTGCGCGGCTTGTGCCTCGCGGTTCTCAAGAGCCTCTCTCGTCGACGGTGGAAATGCCCCCAGTTCCTGCTGCAGATCGCCGATCGTATGCTCGGTGGTTCCGATTTCGGCGCCGTTATCGCCGGTCCGCGTCCGCAAATCATCCAGATTCCGGTGCGCCGCGGCGAGCTGCGTCTGTAAGCTTCGACGCCGCTCCTCCTGCGCGGCGGTCAGCGGAACCGGATCCAACGGGACCGATGGCGGTCGCCCGGCCAGGACCTCAAGCCGCGTATCGATGCCGGCAAGAGAGCCCTCGTTCTCCGCCAGTGTGGAGTACGCCGCCGCCAGCGCATCCTGCTTCGGAGCAGCCGGCAGCGCAACCGCAGGCGCAGTCTGAATGGCCGCAGCCGGTGCGCGAGCAGGCAGTGCGGGAGCCGGCGTCACCGGAGGCGACCATTCCACCAGAGCCGTCGCCACGGCATTGGCCACCGCGCTGGCTCTTCGCGGATCAGGATCGCGATAGCGCACCCGCAGCGTCTCCAGCGAGCGCTCCTCGAAAATGATGTGCTTCCGGAATTCGTCCGCCGCAGCATCCGGGAAAGGTTGGCTCGCCTCACGGAGCACGTCGGGGATGGTCGCATCGGTCAGCATCCACTGGGCGGCCGCCACCGCCGGCTCGCTGGCGTGGCTCAGAGCGGAGTTGCCTCGGTAGGCCGCATCAGGGTTGAAGTAGAGCTCCGCGGTCGCCGTTCGCTCCATGTGGCTGCGTGCGATCACATAAATCGCCGCGCCCAAAGCCAGCGCCCCAAGCGCCAGCAGGACAATCCGGGTGGTGAGGTCACCGGTACGCCGAGAGGTGGTTTCGGTCAGCATAGGCCCCAGGCCGAATTTGCAACGTCAGAGTGAGGAGAGCGCCGGCAACGTTCGGCCGGCAACGCAGCCTGGGCACAAAGGCTAATCCGGGGGAAGGATCTGCCCTGCCCAGTCGTGCTTTTCTTTTCCGATGTCTGAGATAGTAATGCCGCCCATTCAGTCTTGTCGCCAGAATTCGCCCACGCCTTTCTCCTGCCGTTCACGATCCTGCAAAACAAAGCAGGCGTCCTCCTTCGAGGACGCCTTGTTTTGCGCGCGAAGCGCGCCCGTCTGGGCGGCCAGTCCAAAAACACAACGGGCCTCGTCTCTCGACGAAGCCCGCTGTGTGCTCCTCGCTTACCGTTTTTCGCTAACAGCTTTTCACTGAAAGCTTTTCGCTAAGCGTTTTTCGCTGCTCTTAGTACATGCCTTCCATGCCGCCGCCGTGGCCGCCGGCCGGCGCCGCTGCCTTGGGCTCGGGAATCTCCGAGACCATCGCTTCGGTCGTCAGCATCAGGCCCGCGATCGACGCCGCGTTCTGCAGCGCGGTCCGCGTCACCTTGGTCGGATCGATGACACCGGCCTTCACCAGGTCCTCGAACACGCCCGTCTGCGCGTTGTAGCCGAAGTGCGGATCCTTGCCCTCGAGAATCTTGCCCACCACCACGGCGCCTTCCTCGCCGGCGTTGCCGACGATCTGCCGCAGAGGCTCCTCGAGCGCGCGCCGGACAATCTGAGCGCCGATCTTCTCGTCGCCTTCCAGCTTGCCGATCAGCGCTTCCACTTCCTTCGCGCTGCGGACCAGCGCCACGCCGCCGCCGGGGACAATGCCCTCCTCCACGGCCGCGCGCGTCGCGTGCATCGCGTCCTCAACCCGAGCCTTCTTTTCCTTCATCTCGGTCTCGGTCGCCGCGCCCACCTTGATCACGGCCACGCCGCCCACCAGCTTCGCCAGACGCTCCTGGAGCTTCTCGCGATCGTAGTCCGATGTGGTCTTGTCAATCTGGTTGCGGATTTCCTTCACCCGTCCGGCGATGTCCTTCTGGTCGCCGCGGCCCTCGACAATGGTCGTGTTGTCCTTGTCGATGGTCACGCGCTTCGCACGGCCCAGGTCTTCCATCTTCACGTTCTCGAGCTTGATCCCGAGATCTTCGGTGATGGCCTTGCCGCCGGTCAGGATCGCGATGTCGCCCAGCATCGCCTTGCGGCGATCGCCAAAGCCCGGAGCCTTCACCGCAGCGACGTTCAGCGTGCCGCGCAGCTTGTTCACCACCAGCGTCGCCAGCGCCTCGCCGTCCACGTCTTCCGCGACGATCACGAGCGGCTTGCCGTTGCGGGCCACCGACTCGAGCAGCGGAAGCAGATCCTTCATCGAGCTGATCTTCTTCTCGTAGATCAGAATGTACGGGTCCTCCAGCGCTGCTTCCATGCGGTCCGGATCCGTCACGAAGTACGGCGACAGATAGCCGCGGTCGAACTGCATGCCCTCGACCACGTCCAGCTGCGTCTCCAGTGTCTTCGACTCCTCGACCGTGATCACGCCGTCCTTGCCCACCTTCTTCATGGCCTCGGCGATGATCGTTCCAATCGTGCTGTCGCTGTTCGCGGAGATGGTGCCCACCTGCGCGATCATGTCGCCGCTCACCGGCTTCGAGAAGTTGGCCAGCGCGCCGCCGTGCACGTTGCCGTGCTCGTCGCGCTTGCCCACCACGGCCTCAACGGCCTTGTCGATGCCGCGCTTCAGCGCCATCGGGTTCGCGCCCGCCGCAACCGTCTTCACGCCCTCGCGGTAGATGGCCTGAGCCAGAACCGTCGCGGTCGTGGTGCCGTCACCGGCCACGTCCGACGTCTTCGAGGCCACTTCGCGCACCATCTGCGCGCCCATGTTCTCGAGTGAATCCTTCAGCTCGATCTCTTTCGCCACCGTCACGCCGTCCTTGGTGATGGTGGGCGATCCGAACTTCTTCTCGATGACGACGTTGCGGCCCTTGGGACCCAGCGTCACTTTCACCGCATCCGCGAGAATGTTGACGCCGCGCAGAATTGCCTGCCGCGAGTCCTCTCCGTGCAGAATTTGCTTTGCCATTGCTTATCTCCTGGTTGAATCTTTTCCTGTTGATCTTGTTTGCCGGGTTCCCCATAACCGCGCGATGTTCGCCGATGTGGGATTCCCCAACTCTCGACCGTCATCCTGAGCGAGTCGCCGCCCTGCAACCGGTCGAAGGCCCCGCATTTCTGCGGCCTCTGGCCTACTTCTTAAGGATCCCCAGCACTTCCTCTTCGCGCATGATGAGGAACTCTTCCCCATCGATCTTGATCTCGGTGCCCGAGTACTTGCCGAACAGGATGCGGTCGCCCTTCTTCACGTCGAGCGGGAAAACCTTGCCTTCGTCGTTGCTCTTGCCCTTGCCCACGGAAATCACTTCGCCTTCCTGGGGCTTCTCCTTGGCGGAGTCGGGGATGATGATGCCGCCGCGGACCGTCTCTCCCTCTTCCACACGCCGAACCAGAATCCGGTCGTGCAGCGGAGTGAACGTCGTGGTCGCCGATGCCGTTGCTGTAGCCATTGCGTCTCCTTCTCAGGGGTAGTTGCCGGAGCGCTCCTGCGCCCCGCATGGATTGACCCGCAGCCCAAACCTCTCTGCGGAAGAACTTTCCTCACAAAGATTGCTGAGTTGTTGGAGGGCGACCGCCGGACCCTTCGCGAGCAGCCCCGCCCGCTTCGCCCGGAGCCTCTCCGCGCACCCACCAGGGGCAGAGAGACCGTTTAGCACTATCACCCTACGACTGCTAAATTACGCGCCCAACCACTTGCCTGTCAAGGCCAACCCCGTCAATTTCGTGAAAAGTGAGTGAAACACACTCAGATTATGTGGAGAACCATCTCGGGGTGCCCAAACCCATTTCTGCCCTCTTTGGCAGATGTGGGAAATCCCTGGAATCCCTCGATTCGGGCCATCAGGCATCCAGCGGCGTCTTGGAGGCCAGCACCGCGGTGCGCACCTGATTCACATTGTCCTTGTGGTCCAGAATCTGCGCGCGCACGCTGCCGGAGCGGTACGTTGCCGGCTTGGTTCCTTTTGTCTCGTCCGTCTTCTTTCCGTGCAGACGGCCCAGCAGCCCCGCCGCCAGTTGTGTGCAGTTGCGATAGGCCAGCGAACAATCGACCAGCGATCCATGAGCGGTCAGTTGAGCCGCCGCATCGTCGATCAGAACACAAAGCGCCTCGGTGTGCAGCGTTGCCATGCTCAGGTTCTGGTGAAAGCAGGCAAGAGTATCGCCATATGCAGCGACCCTGCGAAAATTCGCCGGAAACCACACGGCCCGCGTCCGTGTTTTGCCATAGAGAATATGTCCCACGGGAGCGCTAGCGCTGGGAATCCGATACGTCGTCAGCGAATTCGGATCGGGTTGAATGTTCTTCCATTGCTGCTTCCAGCCACTCATCCCCTCAAGAGCCTGGTGGATGGGACCGCCCGCCGGAATTGCGTCGGTCACGACCAGATCCGTGGCATCCACCACCGTCACGATAGAAAACTGCTCGCCCGCCGGTTCCTGCGGAGCCGACGCGCCGTACAACGCGGTTGCCAGACGCTTCCATATTTCGGCGGCCACGCCTTCAGGGGAGGCCGTGCCGGAATCGGTGCCCATCTTCCAGGCAATATTGGCGCGATTGCGAATCGCGATCAGGCGATCGACCGCCGCAATCAGCGCCAGGCCCATTGCCGGCTTCATCGTTATGTCGATGAGCATGCCGACGCCCCACGGGTAAAGCAGCGCTTTGGCCACCGCCGCTCCGCCCTCCAGCGTCAGGCTGCTCACAATCGAGGACAAATCATATTCAATGGGGGCCAGCGCCCGCCGCAGGTCGTCCGGCTGCATCTGCGGCGCATACAACTTCCAGAAAAGCCGGGCGTATTGGTTCAGCCACGGAAAGCGCGCGGTTTCCGTCGCGCTCCTGGCGTACTCGCTGGTAAAGCCCCCGTCGTCGAGCAGATACGCGCACGGAATCGCTGGCACGTTTCTGGTCCCCAGCGGGCCCAGGGCGGGCATGAAATAAATACAGCTCAGGCGAACTTCGTAAAGCTCGTACTGGTTGACGTCCAGCGTGGCCTGGTTCATGATCATAGACGACTCTCGTTATCAGAACTCAGTAGGGTTCGAGCCGGGCCCGCTGTCTCCGGATAGCGGGCCCAACCGTTTTACCCCACAATCAGTTGATCGGTATCCGGTCCGGAAATGGCGTCGACTTTGATATGCCAGGGACTGAAGAAAGCGCCGCTCCCGGCGTACGCCAGGTCCGCCAGTTCTCCGGCCTCGTCGAAGATTGCAACCACTTTCCTCGGATCGCGAGGGCCGTTGATTTCGGCCTGAAATCTTTCCTGCAGATGCTCAGAAGTTTCGCCCGACTTGGTCGCCCCTTGTTTCCAGGTCACGCCGATGTGCGGGCCCACCCACACCATGGTCTGCCCGTCCTCGATGTTCTCGAGGCTCAGGCCGCTCATTTCCACTCCGTTCATCTTGAATTTCAGGCCTGGACGCTGCAGCCTCAGGCCGTTCGCCGCTATTTTGCGCAGAACCTGCAACTCATTGTCCGAACCGGTCATTACATGGGCGGCAATCCATTCCTTTTTCCAGCGTGCATAAATCACAAAGCAGAGGAACCCAAGAGCAATGCTGGAGAACCACATAAACCCGATGTCCGCGATGCCGTACGTCAGCAGGCAATTGACCTTCGTGATCAGGTAATAGAGAGTCACAAAGCCCGCTGAAAGGGAGAACGAAATCACCCAGAATCCGCTCGAGCCGGCGTCAATTTTGGGCAGACTCGACTGGTTCTTCAGGCCCATCCAGCCGGTGCTCACCAGACCCTGCAGCGTAAGCAGGAACAGACAACCTGGCAGAGCCAGAAACGAAGGCAGGCTCAGCGCCTTCAGCAGCTCCGACTCGAAGAAAACTCCGACCGTGATCGATTTGGTCAGGGCGAAGTGGCGGCTGTTCGCCTGCCCGTCGCGATTCCAGGTCACGTCTGCGTCGATCGCGGCGTCCTGCGCGCCGGGAGTCACGCGAAACCCCGTGGTCAGCGCGATCCGCTGCGCCGCAACCGAATACGCCGGAACCGCAAAAGGCGGCGGCGGCGTGATGATCAGGCCTCCCGAAGTAGCCTGCGCCGACGCCGTTACATTGACCGGCTGATCGAGATTGTTGGTCACAATCAGAAACAGATCACCCGCGCGCTGCTGCGATATCGGATCCGGCGTGCCGGCCAAAGTCACGTCCACGGGCTTTGGCCCATTGTCACTCTGCAGCGTGATGGCTGCGTAGAGAACTCTGGGAGCGCCGGAGATGGTGTAAGCAGCCCGAAAAATAACCGAACCAGGCAGATGCGCCGAGGCGGGAACCGTTAGGACGACCGGCCAGTCCATCTCGCCCTGGGGGGGAGCGGCCGCGGAGGCAGGGCGACCGATGCGGGCCGTGATGCCGTCATTGCTGAAGCTGGCAAGGGAGACCGGTTGCAGCGTCTGCGCGCCGGTGTTTTGCAGAACCAGATGCGCCTGCGCCGTGAAGCCTGCCGCGGAAGCGGAAATCGTAGCGGGCTGCGCTTGCAGCGTCTGCGCGCGGCCGGTAAGAACCGTTGCCCCGAATAGGCATGCCACTGCGAACATCCGCGCCAGGGGCGGACGCCGCAGGAATCGACAAGCAGCAACAATCGCCGGTCTCATAAACTTCGACAGGAAATACCACGGAGAAAGATGTCAGCATGTTACCCGGAATCTCCTCTGTGTGGCGATTTTCCGAAACAAGGCACTTCACTGCGACGAGTGTCAGGCCCCGCACCGGCGAGGGCATCGCTGGATCGCCCGGAGGCGACCCTCCGCAACTCCTTGTCGACAGCGCGACAAAGGATTATGGTTCCTGCACCGCCGGGCTCGCGACGCCCCAGGTCGCCAAAAAAGACTAGTCCCCAGTGTGCGCAACAGACACGGCCCCTGAGCCGGCGCATTCCGGCACAGGCTTCCTCCAGCAACAACTGGCCGATCGGCGAATCAGTCGGTCCTTCCACCCAAGCGAGGTCCCCATGCGATTCACTCGATTCAATGAGCCTGTCCCGGTGGTCACGAAATCCGGGATGCCGCAACTGTTGTCGTCTTCGAACCCCGCAGCGCTCCCTCCCCACCGGAGACGCGTCACCGCCTGCCTCCTCTCCGCGCTCCTCCTAACGTTCAGCGCGGCGGCCGCTCACGCACAGGACGTCAGGCGCCTTCCCGACCCCGACTACACTTCCATCGTCGTCTTCGGAGACTCGCTCTCCGATACCGGAAATGTCGCGAACCTCACCCTGACCAAGTACGGCGTCGAGATTCCCGGGCCCGATGCCGACTACACCGCCGGCCGCTTCACCGATGGCGCCGACACGCTGCCACCAGCCGAGAAATACTTCGGCGTCTGGGTCGAGCAGCTCGCGGCCACCTTCCCTTCCAACCCTCCCGTGGTCGATTCGCTCGATGGCGGCACGAACTACGCTTACGGCTTCGCCACCACAGGCTCCGGCACTGGCGTCTTCACCTTCGGCCCGTCCGACTCGCTCTTCGTCAACGTGGATAACGTCGGCCAGCAGATTACCGACTATCTCGCCACCAAACCCAAAATCACCAGCAAGACCCTCTTCGTCGTTTGGGGCGGCGCCATCGACGTCCTCTATGCCACATCGAGCGACGACGTCATCAACGCCGGCATCAATCAGACCCTCAATATCCAGCGCCTCGTCGACGCCGGAGCGACGCAGTTCATCATTCCCAACCTGCCCCCGCTGGGATCGGTGCCTCGCCTCAACGGCTCTCCTGCCACATCGGTTCCCGCCACCGAGGCGAGCGCACTCTACAACGAAGTCCTCAGTGGCGGCGTTGACCTGCTGCGTTTCATCGATTTCGCGAAGCACCCGCAGTTCTCAGAGCTGGACGTCTTCTCCCTGTTCAATCACATCGTCGCCTCGCCCTCGTCCTACTCACTGGTGAACGTCACCATGAGTTCTCAGGCCATGGCGGTCGATCCGGACAGCTATCTCTTCTGGGACGATCTCCATCCGACCACGCATGGCCACAACATTCTCGCCGTCACCGCGGCCGAGATCCTGGCCCAGGCTGAATGCCGGAAAGACTTCGCTGCGACGAGAAGTCTGAATGAAGCGCAAGCAGCCTGCACCGATCTGGCCTCTCCCGATCTGGCTGGGGCCAGTCGTTAATCGGCCAGGTTCGCAGGATGACGCCTGGCCTCACGGGTCCCATGACCTTCGTACCGTCGATCTCAGCGATTTCCCTTGTGGGCCATCCATCACCGGACTTACGCTAAAAACAATGAAAGCTCTGTTCCCCGCGAACAGAGCTTTCGCTTTTTGCACTCTTTGCGCCGAACGCGGTCCTTCGGCTCTGTTGATCACTCGGTCATCTGGGAAGAAGGCCGTCGAGGGTAATACCCGCAGGGTATTACCCCGTATCTCTCGCGGAAACAATCCGATGCCCGCACCCGGATCAAAAAAATCCCTCCATGGGGTAACCGATGAGGAAACAGTCAGGCCGCCAGTTCAACAAAGACCGGAGGAGACTGATCACGGTCCATCGCCCACTGTCCTGCTCGTACCGCAGCGCCACCGAAGTCTGAGTCGCCTGAAGTGCCGTGGCCAGCACCGCTCACTGTGACTCCCTGATCAGCAGGTGGACAGGCTCTGGCATGACAACGGAGCCGATCACCAGGAAGTCATATTGCTGCCGCATCGTCTCCAGCGACTGCTCCAACAACGCACGAGCAGCGGCCTCCTCCAGCAGCGGCCTTCGTTGATCGCAACTGAAGGTGACGAAGTGCTGATTTCCCGTTTGCTGATAGCCGACCAGTCCCTTCGGCATGCAAGCTGACTTCGCTCCTCATGCCGCGCCGTCAAGATTAGTTCGGTCGCAGGGAAAGGCGGATGCACTCCCCCGCGTATTTCCACATCTGCCAGAATCGGGCAGATATGGGGCGCACTCAAAGGACGGCCCACCTCGCCCCGCAAAGCCCCGACCACCTACCCCCCCAGTCGCTCTGCCACCACCGCGCGGATTTCCTCGACCATCGGCAGTCTCCGCAACTCGTTCGGATCACGGATCCATTCGTGCGCGCTATGCTCATCGCTGTGCCGCACCGGCGGCGGAGCGCTCAGGCGCGCTTCATACACCACGTGAATCCGATGGCTCCGGCACTCAGCCGTCTCCAGCAGATAATCGCAGCACGAGGTAAGCCGCAGGGTTCTCTCGTCAAGCAGAATGCCCGTCTCTTCCCGGGCCTCCCGTACACCCGCCGCGAGCGCGGCCTCTCCGAAGTTCAGCCCGCCCCCGGGGAGTTCCCACAGGCCGACCCCCACGCCGCCGCCGGTGGGAAACTCAGCATAGGGCCGCCCCCGCAGCAACAGAAGAATGCCGGCATCGCTGCGCATCAGCAGTGAGATCACAACCCGCTGGACGCGGGTCATGCGGGTTCTCTCGACTGCTTCCACAGTTCTTCAAACCAGCGTTCCAGCGTAATCCGCAGCGGCGAAAAGTCAGTTCGGCCCGTTTCCTCTACGCAGAAAATCGGTCGATTCTGCACCACCGCGGAGAACCCAACTTTCTTTCTGTAAAAAGTGAAAAACCCAATGTAGTTATAGAGCCGAAGCTTGATTTCAGGAATGACGTCGCTCGGCAGAACCTTGAACTGAAATCCGCTCCTGAGCGCGGAAAGCTTGCGGGCATGCGCGAGCCGCTCCCGCGCTATCTTCCTTTCCGTCTCCAGATTCGCGTTCTCGCCCCAGTTCAAATCCATGGTTTCCCGTATTTCCTGAAACTTGTGCTCACTCATGGTTTCAAAATCCACCATCAGCAGCTTAATTTCCAGCAGCGGTCCGGCATTCCTGCACACATCCGCGATTTCCCCGTGCTCGCTGAGTATGTCGAGGCCACGGAGCACGAGATACTTCGCAAAGGTCGATTTGTTCGCGCACTCGAGAAACGTCCCCTGATCCCTGGCGGATTTCTCCGATTCAGGACATTTGTACGAGTGGAGCCTCTCAGGAGACCACAAATCCACAGTTCTGCGGCTCTCGCGAACGCCGAGAGACTCAATCGCCCGGAGAATCGGCGTGCAGGTGGTAGACAAGGCCGCCGCCAGATTGTTGTCCTCGCGAATGGCGTAGGGAGAGGTCGTGATGCCCGCCAGGTCCGAAGGCAGCTTCAAATCGACTCCCGCGGCATGAACGATGAACGTTCGCCGGCGGCCGAGGCTGCCCATAAACAGGCCCAGTTCAAAGAGCACGTTGTCTCGCGGCGACGCATAGCTGCGTCCTCTCACCTCGATGGTGTCGTCCGGAGACAGCACAAAGATCGCAAAGTCGAACTTGTCCAGCAGGTCGACCAGGGTCTCAAGCGTGCCCGCTCCAGGATTGAAGACGCCGTCCTCCCAAATGGTCGACTCAGCGTAGTTCCGGAGCTTGAAGAGAATCTCCTGGGCCACGCGGGATCCCTCGGTTGAAGAGCCAATGAAGACGGTGGGCTTGTGTTCGGGCACTCTGCACACTCCTCTTTCGCTGAAAAAGAGATGAAGCTGGCTCGCTGGCCCTGGGAAGAAATTCTCAATAGCTTAGCCTATTTGGCCGAGGCAGATGTCCAGGTGCCGCCACGTCGTCCTGCGATACCTGGCGTCGTCCATCACGCCCAGGCGGCGCTGATCGTCGGCCATCTCGAGAATTGCCTCGCTCAGCCGGCTGCGCGTTCCTGGGCATCGCCCTGACTGACGCAACGCACGACATTCTCGGCCATGGCCCGCAGGCTTTGCGCTACACGCTCTGTTCCTCGCGACCTTCGTGCTGTCTCGCTCGCAGATTGCCCTGGCCCACGATCTCCGCCCAACCTATCCTGAAAAACAGGGAAAGCGCTGTCCAGGCGGACAGAGCTTTTACTTTCCTGAGCGCTTTATGTCAAAAGCTGCCGTGAGTCGCTGTTAATCGCTCGCTTACCTGGCCGGAAGCCGGCCAGAGGGCACGACCCGCAGGGTATTACTCCGCATCTTTCGCGGAAACAATCAGATGTCCCACCCCTGGATCAAAGCACTTCTCCAGGAGCTAACCGACAATTGAAGGATCGGGCCCCGCACGAACGGTACTGACCACTGCCCCTCTCCTACTCGTACCGCAGCGCCACCATGGGATCGATTTTGGTGGCGCGGCGGGCGGGCAGGCAGGCCGCGGCCGTCACCACCACCGCGATGGCGCCTGCGGCCATCAGGATGGTCGCCGGGTCCCAGGGCTCGACGCCATAAAGGCCGGCGCGGATCAGCCTCGACGCCGCCAGCGCTGCCGGCACCCCGAGCGCGATGCCGAAGGCGAGCAAGAGGAGCGACTCGCGCAGCACGATCCAGAGAACCCGCGGCCGCGATGCGCCGAGCGCCATGCGCACGCCGATCTCGCTGGTGCGGCGCACCACACTGTAGGTCATGACGCCGTAGAGGCCGAGGCACGCCAGCGTGAGCGCCAGCAGCGAGAAGAATGCCGAGAGCTGCGACATGAAGGCCTGCTGGCGAATCTGGTGATCCACCGTTTCGGACAGCGTGTCCATGACGATGGGCAGATTGGGATCGATCTGCGTCAGGGCAGAACGGACTTCGCCGGCAATCTGTTTCGGGTCGCCGGCGGCGCGCACCTGCAGGCAGTAGGCGTAGGCGTCGTCGCCGGAAAGCTGGGGCAGTGCAAGGTATGTGAACGGGCGCGGCTCTTCGCCAGGCCGGTTGTAGTGCGCGTCCTTCACCACGCCGACGATCTGCCACGATCCATGCACGCCGGGATCAGCAACGGTAAACGTATGTCCGATCGCGTCGCCCTTCGGAAAGTACCGCTGTGCGAAGGTCCGGTTGACGACGGCGGCCTGCAGCGCGCTGCCCGTATCCTGCGGGCCGATGACGCGCCCCTGGAGCAGCGGGATGCCGAGAGTCTCAAAGTAGCCGGCGCTCACGCGGTTCAGCTGGGTGGAGATGTCCTCGTGCGGATCGACGGGGCGGCCGGCGATCGTGATCGGCGAGCCCCAGCTTCCGTTGCTCATGGGAGGCGCGCCCGAGATGGCGGCGGACCTGACGCCGGGCAGAGCGTCGATGCCGTCGAGGATGCGGTTGTAGAGCGCGTTCAGCTGCGCGGACTGGTAGCCCGCGAGCTTGGCGCTGGTCTGGACGACGAGCACGTGCTCGCGATCCATCCCCGTATCCTGCGCGGCGAGATTGTGCAGCGTGCGCAGCAGCAGTCCGGCCATGGCGACGAGAATGACGGAGAGCATGACCTGGGCGGCCACGAGCAGGCGCGGCATAAAACGGCTGCGAGTGGCCGCTCCACCCACGGTGCGCGACTGCGCGTTGAGCGTGCCGGCGACGGTCGAGCGCGATCCGCGCCACGCCGGCGCGGTACCGAACAACAGCCCCGTCGCGAGTGAAACGGCCAGCGTGAACAGGAGCACGTGAACGTCGGGCGCCGCCGAGAGCACGGCCGCTCCGCCGTCGGCGAGGAAGTGAATGAGCGCTTTGGTGAAGGCAAAGGCAAGAGCCAGTCCGAGCGCGCCGCCGCCGAAAGCCAGCAGCATGGTCTCGACGAGAATCTGGCGCACGATGCGGGCGCGGCTGGAGCCGAGCGCGAGGCGCGCCGCGAATTCCCGCTCGCGCGAGGCCATTTTGGCCAGCAGCAGGTTGGCGAGGTTCGCGCAGGCAATCAGCAATACGACGCCGACCATGCCCATCAGCACGCAGAGAGGCTTTTCGTACTGATCGCGGATGACCGAGAGACCCGCGCCGAGAGGCAGCAGCGGAACATAGGTATTCGCGATGACTTTGCGCCGGTCCGCGTCGGCCGGGTGACCGGGGCGGTCGAGGAGAAAGCGGCGAAACTGCTCGGAAACCCAGGTCTGCGCCTGTGCCGTGCTCGAGCCGGGCTGGAGACGACCGGCCATGTGAATCCAGTACATGCCGTCGGGCTTGAGGAGCGTGGCGGACATCATGACCTGAGGCTGCATCGTGATGGGCAGCCAGATATCGGGCGCGTACTGATCCAGCTCAACCCCGTAGAATCGCGGCGGCATCACGCCGATGACCGTGTACGGCATGCCGTTCACCCGAATCACTCGGCCTACGGCGTGAGGATCGGAAGCGAGCCGGAGCTGCCAGTAATTGTGACTGACGACCACGACGGGATTGCCACCCTCGACCGCGGTGTCGGAAGGCTGGAGGGTGCGGCCCATCATGGGCTGCGCTTCCAGGACCTTAAAGAAGTCTCCTGATACCAGTTGACTCGCCGCCTGAGCCGCGGGCCCGGCGCTGCTGTCGCCGGTGCGCACGCTCACAGTCAGGGTGAAGCTGCCGAAGGCGGTCATGCCAGCCAGCGGCGAATCGGGCTGAGCGACGATACGCCGGTAAAACTCGTAGGGGAAGATGTCATAGGCGCCGGGGTCGGAGGACTCGATCACGCCGCTGGAGGTGCCGTCGCCGAAGGAAACGAGCTGCTGCGGATCGCGTACGGGAAGCTGGCGGAGCAGCAGATCGTTCATCAGCGTGAAGATGGCGGTGTTCGCGCCGATGCCGAGGGCGAGTGAAAGAATGGCGACGGCAGAGTGTCCGGGCGTCCGGAAGATCTGGCGGATGCCGTAGCGAATATCCTGGGCGAGTGAATCGGCGGCGGACTCCCAGCCGGCGCTCCACACTTTGTGGCGTACGCTTTCGGCGCTGCCGGTTTCGGCGCGGGCTTGGTGCAGGGCTTCACCGTAGTTGACCCCGCGGCGCATCTTGTCGGCGATGGAGGCTTCCTCGAAGCTGCGGAGCTCCTCGGCAATTTCGGCGTTGCGGGCATCGCGCCGGAAGAGGGCGCGCGCGCCGGTGATCAGTCCACGCAGGGTCATGGCAGCCTCCTCAGGCTTCGAGAATGCGGGTGATGGCGCTCGTCTGGCGATCCCACTGGCGGCGCTCTTCGACGAGGGCGGCGCGGCCCTGCCGCGTGAGGGTGTAGTAGCGAGCGCGCCGATTGTTTTCTGTGGTGCGCCACTCGCCGCGGATGCGGCCGTCGCGCTCCATCCGGCTGAGCGCCGGCAGCAGCGAGCCGGGATTCACGCGGAACACTCCGTCGCTGATCTGCTCAATGCGCAGCGCGATGCCGTAACCGTGCATCGGCTCGAGGGCCAGAGTTTTCAGAACGAGCATGTCCAGAGTCCCCTGGACGACGTCGCGGCTGGAGTCAGTCAATGCCGCCTCCTCTTGATATTCAAGAGGAGAGCAAAAACTCATCTCGATTGTCAAGAGGAACCTGCAGGCAGATCGCCCTGGGGCTCCCGATCCGGCTTCCGGCTGTCTTCCCCGGCGCCTCAGTGCCGGTGTTCGTGCCCGTGGAGTTCGTCCTGCGAATGCGAGTGATCGTGAGCGCCGGTATGTTCGTGCTCGTGGGTGTGCTCGCCGGGCGCGTGCTGGTGCTCGTGCTGATGGCTGTGTGTATGGCTGTGCTCGTGCGAGTGCGTCGTCCCGTCGGCGTGCGTGTGCTCATGCGTATGGGTGTGTTCGTGCGAGTGCTCGTGGTGGTGCTCGTGCTCGTGTTTTCCTTCCATGGTTTCACCTCGCGTTCTCAGGCGCCGGATAGCAGAATAGACCTCCTGCCCCTTTGACAATCAAGCCCGCCAAACCGCCTGGCCCCTGACCACCGATCACCAGCCACGGGTCACTCGCTCTCACTGCTGGTGCCCGATCTTCTGGTCCGCCCACTGGATAAACCACTTCATATTCGGCGCGTCGGTGTGGCCGCCGTCATGCTGCCGCCACGCGAGGTCGCCGTCAAGCAGCCCCTGATTCACCGCCGGCATGGGAGCCGTGTGGTAGTCGCTGCCCACCGTGAATCCGCTGCCACCCAGGCCCGATGCGCCGAGCAGCGTCCACACCCGGCTGGCATCGACCGTTGCCATCCAGCTGCCGCGATGGTCGAGCCAGTGCGCATCGCCCTTCTCGGGAACGCCGTAGCTGATGAAGGTGAGCCGCGGCGCGCAGAGCGCGATCAGCTCGTTCGAATCGACGGGAATGTCGCCGGGATTCATACTGCCGAAGCGGGCTTCCGACGCGCCGTACTTCAGGAAGTTGCCGGCCATCCAGTAGTACTCGCCTCCCGTCAGGCTCTCGACGGCCTCTCCAAAGTTTCGACGCAGCGGCGTCGCGCCGCCCTTGCCCGACGAGCCGACCAGCACCATCGCAAAACGCTGGTCGAACGCCATGGTAACCAGCGCTGCTTTGCCCCAGCGCGAGACGCCTTCGATGCCGACATGTTTCGCGTCCACCGCCGGATCGGTCTCGAGGTAGTCGAGGCCCCGGCTGGCACCCCACGCCCATGCGCGCAGAGCGCCCCACTGCTCGGGCGTGCGCGGCTGCCCGTGGTTGGTAAGGCCGATAATCCCGCGCGTGATGCCCGCTCCGTCGTCGGCCTGCACGCTGGCGGTATCGAGCATAGCGAAGCCCCAGCCCTCGGCGATCAGCTGCCAGGTGTTCGGCAAGCCGCCGTCTTCATTCAGCTGCGGGAAGCTGAACGGCGTATTCTTCATCGGCTCCCACGCGGGGTGGTCGGCAAAGACCTTCGCGAGCGACGGATCCTGCTGCACCATCAGCCCCTTCATCGCCTTGTTGATGCGATCCATGTCTTCGCCGCGCGGCTCGTTGGGGGCGGGAAACGCTGCGGGACCGAACATCATCAGCACCGGGACCGGGCCCTTCACGCCCAGGGGCAACACCAGCATCATGTGGATGTCGACCTTGATGGCCGGATATGCGGCATTGTCGACGTGGCCGATCAGGTCCTTCGCGATGACGGGGTGGAAGCCGATCATCTCGTGATCGACCGCGGCGACAGTCCACGTCACGCTGGGCACGTCGCCGGGGATGCGTCCGTAGATGTACTTCTCGTAGAGGTTGACGATCTGCGGACGACGCTCGTCCCACCACTCCCCCGCGGTCGTGACCTTCTGGCCGTTGGGGAGCGTGAGCGGATCGGGCAGGTTCGGATACGGATTGGCCTGCGACTCGTCGTAGTTGGCGTGGTTGGGCGCGTGCTCGTCACCGCTCGGCCCCGGCCGCAACGCCTTGATGCCAAGCTGATCCATCATGTTCTGGTGGTCCTGATCGGCCGTGAACGTGACCGGAGACGGCGCGGTGTTCTGCGCGTGGGCTGTGAAAGCGACGCCCAGAACGAGACAGGCGGTGGTAGCCAGAGACCCGAGTGCGAGACGCACAGACCCTCCACGTTGCACAATGGTGCGGTTGAATAAAAGCGATTTACTCGGGCAACATCTTATAGCGTTCTCTATGACAAGCGCACCCATCGCTCGCTTCATCCTTCCGGTTTTCTTCCTCGCCGTCTCGCACAGAGGGATCTGCGCCGCGCATACCGCCCGCGCCCAGCCCGTCTGGGTTGCGTCGTGGACCACGCCGCAGCAGATTCCCGAACCGGCGAATGCGCTGCCGCCTGAGGCGCTCCACGACGCCACGCTGCGTCAGATCGTGCACCTCTCGATCGGCGGCTCCGCTCTGCGTGTGCATCTGTCGAATGCATTCGGCACCGCGCCGCTGCACCTCACCTCGGTGCACATTGCGCACCCGCTGGCGACGGATGGTCCGGCCATCGATCCGTCAACCGACAGGGCTCTCACCTTTGCCGGAGCGACGGACGTGATCATCCCGCCCGGCGCGGAATTTGTATCCGACCCGGTGACGGAAAGCGTGCCGCCGCTCGCCGATCTCGCGGTGACCTTCCATCTCGACGATCCGCCGGCGCGCGAGACAGGACATCCGGGATCACGCGCTACGTCCTACTACGTTCCCGGAGACGAGGTTGCGGCGGCAACGCTGACGAATCCCGGCAAAGTGGATCACTGGTATCAACTCGCTGCGGTTGACGTGCTCGCCGTCCCGGGTGCTGCAACGGTCGTCGCGCTCGGCGACTCGACGACGGACGGCCATGGAGCGACCACGAACGGCAACGATCGCTGGACCGACGACCTTGCAGCGCGCCTGCAACAGGCGAAAGTGTCCGTAGGCGTGGGAAACGCGGGCATCGGCGGGAACCATCTGCTCATCGACGGTCTGGGGCCGAGCGCGCTGTCGCGCGTCGATCGCGATCTGCTGGCCCCGGCGGGCGTGCGGTGGGTGATCATCTATGAGGGCATCAACGACCTCGGCGGCCTGACGCTGCACGGCGAAGTCGCGGCCGCCGATCACGCAGCGCTGGTGGCGCGGATCATCGCCGCGTATCAGCAGATCCTTGTGCGGGCGCACGCGCACGGCCTGCGCGTCTACGGGGCGACCATCACGCCCGACGGCAAATCCGGTTTCTACCACCCCGATTCGCTGAATGAGGCCGACCGTGAGGCGGTGAATGCGTGGATTCGCGCGGCAAGCCATTTCGACGCGGTCATCGATTTCGACGCTGCGGTACGCGATCCGCAGCAGCCAGACCGTTTGCTGCCCGCGTACGACTGCGGAGATCATCTGCATCCGTCGCCGGCCGGCTATCGCGCCATGGCGGATGCGATTCCGCTGAATTTGTTCTAAAAAAAGGCGGGGCCCGCCGCGGGGAGCGGCTGAGCCCCTGCACGTTCTCCGCCGGGTTGTCGGCAGCGGAGAAGCCTTTGAGTACGTCTCGAGCATTGCCTGCGAAGGGCGGGCTTTCCTCAATGTGGCCGATCTTTCAGGGAACGGCCACATTGAGTTCACTTCCGTCCCACAAACGGAGGCGAACTTGCTCTACTGCCCCGACACGATGCGCGAGGGCACGTACTCCTTCGCCGGCTTATCGAGCCGCGAAGTGATCTTGTTGCGGTACTGCACGCTTTGCAGCAGGTGGTTGCCGCCAAAGTTGTCAAAGGTGAGCACAATGCGCTGATCGTTGGGCTTCGGCGCGCCCGGCGAAACGACCCACACGAAGCTGCTCGCGGTATCCTGGCTGACCAGTTTCACCGTGTCGAACGCGGGACCTTCCTCGACTTTGTAAACGCCGGCCGGACACATTTTTCCGCCTGCCGTGAAGCTGAAGGGGACATTGAGCTGAGTTTCCGCCATTGCGGTGCTGGTAGCCACGGCTGCGGCGGCCAAAATTGCCGGCGCGAGGAAGAGCTTGCGGAACGGGGATCGCATTCGTGTTCTCCTCTTATGCCGACCACAGTAGCGGCCCGAGGAGACGAAAGTCGTTAAGTTCCCGTCCAGAAGTTGTCAAGATTTTCAGGAGACGCGAGACCGCGGCTCGACGGGCTCCTGATCGCACGCGGCGGCCGCTTCCAGCTCATCGTGGATGACGCGACTGGCCGCGGCGCGATCGATCTCGCTCAGATTGCCGGCGAGACGCAGGGCGTGCTGCAGCAATTCCTCGGCTTCAGCGTGAGCCTGGCGCTCCTGCGCGTGGCGAGCGGCGGAACGCAGCGCAATGGCGGCGCTGAGCCAGTCTCCGGCGGCCTCGAAATGCATGGCGCGTTCCCGAGCAACACTGTCCTCGCGCCCCGCAAAGAGTTCGCCGAGACGCAGCGCAATACGCTTGTGGCGCGCCGCACGCCGGGAGGCCGATTGCCGCTGGTAGAGCACCTGGCGGTAGAGGCCGTGACCGAAGACGTAAAAATCGGAGCGCGAGCCGTCGGGGAGTTCGTCTTCGCCGGCACGCCTGACGAAGTAGAGACGGCGGGCGAGCGCGGCGCAGGCTTCGCCGCTGACCTGGGAGTCCTGCTCGAGCGCCGCGGCCACCGCCCAGACCGGGAAGGCGATGCCCATGAGGCTGGCCGCTTCCAGCATTCGCTGCTCGTCCGCGCTGAGCCGCTCGATCTCCAGCTCGATCATCTGCGCGAGGCCGTCGGGCACTGCGGCTTCCATCTCCTGGAAAGAGCCGGAAGGCCTCCACGCAGACTGACTGCCTTCGCTTTCGCGGACCAGGAAGCCCTGCGCCATGAGGTGCTCGAGGATGGCGATGGCGAAGAGAGGATTCCCCTCGGAGTGCTGGTGCACGAAGCCGGAGAGCCCGGGCGGCAGCGGCTCCTGATGCATCTCGCGGATGAGCAACTGGCGGACCGCGGAGCGCGTGAGCGGGGTGAGAGGCATCTCCGCGGCCAGTTGACGCATGATCAGGTCCTGCTTCAGGCCTTTGCACGCCTGGTCGGTGATGGTGTCGCGATAGCTGCAGGTGGCGAGCACCAGCAACTGCGCCGGAGCGCGCCGGCGGGCCAGCGCAGAAATCAGCTTGAGCGTCGAATCATCGGCCCAGTGCAGATCTTCAAAGACGAGGATCAGCGGCCGGGCAGCAGCCAGTTCCTCGAGCGCGGCGCAAAGGTCGCCAGGCAGGCGCACGGCGCTTCCTGACGCCGGCAGCGGGCCGGCATCGCGTCCCAGCGCGGCCAGCCATGCCGGCGCGCGCCGGGCCAGCACGCGGCAGGCGGCTTCTCCATCGGCCGACGCGCACAGCCGGCTGAGCGCCTCGGTGACGGGGTAGTACTCTTCCTTCGCGCCAAAGCCTTCGACACACTGGCCGCGCGCCATCATCGCCTCGCCCGAAATCTCGATGCTCCGCGAGAAGGCGTCCACGAGCGCGGTCTTGCCGATGCCGGCCTCCCCGGTGACAAACACCATGCGCCTCTGGCCGTCGGCGACGGCGCGCAGATGCCCCTGGAGAACGACCATCTCCTCTTCGCGGCCAACAATCCCTTTGGTCTCCAGGGCGCTTGCGGTCGCCGCAGCGGCGGATTCCGTGCCGCCCCACTCGGTCACCGGTGCGACAAAGCAGTAGCCGCGCTTGGGCAGGGTCTGGATATAGCGAGGACTCGCGGTGTCGTCGCCGAGAATCCGGCGCAGCTCCAGCATGTAGGTGCGCAGCACCTGCGGCTGCACGAAAGTCTCCGGCCAGAGCGCGTCGAGCAGCTCATCGTGGGTGATCAGGCGGCCCGGATTTTCCACCAGATATCGAAGCACGGCGTAGGGCTTCGGCGGCAGAGCGATCTCTTCACCGTTGGTCCACAGGCATTCCTTCGCCGCATCCAGCCGAAACGAACCAAACTGCTTCAATGCCACCCCCGTCGGAAAACACAACGCCCTGAGGTCGTAGAGCACGAGCCCTTCCACTGCTTGTGGCCCGTAAGTCTTCGCGGCAGATCAACCCTCCGCCGTCTCTGTGTTCGTTATTGGTCAGTTGTGTCCGTGTGCGGACACTCTGCGGGTGAAGCAGGCCATCAACGCAGGCGACTGTGCGCGAAACACCGCTGCGCGTAGTGAAGAGACGCGCTTCTTTTCGATCGGTGAGCCTGCGTGCAGCGGCCTGTGCACGAGATGTGCACAGGCCGTCACGCGATGCAGATTTGCAGGCTATTTCTTGTTGGGCTGGAACAGCTCGAGGCGCACGTGCCACTCCACCGATTTGCCAGGCGCGAGGGTCACCATTCCGGTATTCATGCCGTGCCATTCCTTCCCGAACGGATCGGCAAAGTTGAACTGTTCTTCGATGGCTGCGAAGGCACTGGCTGGCGGTGCATACACCTGGACGGTGCGAATTTCCGGCGAGAGGCCGAGGATCCGCATGCCGTAATCGCTGGCGGGATCGGCAAGAGTTACCACGACGGCGCCGTCGGTGCGCTTCAGATTCGACCAGTTGTCGTCGTAGAAGTTGTCACCGAGGGCCTTGCCGTCCGGCGCCTGGAAATCCCACTTCGTGCCCTTCACGGGAATCAGCTTGCCGGTGGGAAACACGTCGCCGTAGTTGTTCACCTGGGCGATCTGCTCCCCAGGCACATGGATCATCGCCTGCTTCCGATCGCCGCTGGGAATCGCAAAGTACGGATGCCAGCCAATGGCGATGGGCTCGTCTTCCGTGCCCACGTTCTTCGCCACGATATCGGCGTCGATGGCTTTGCCGCTGAGCCTGATCGTGAACATCAGGTCAGTCTTCGAAAGCCAGTGTCCGCCAAAGTCGCCGCCGTGGATGGTTCCGGTGAGCGTCTGCCCGTCGTCGGAGTTCTGCGTCTGCACATCCTGGGTCTGCGAGGCCAGGATGAGCCCGTGCATCGCGTGCTTATCCTTGGTGGGATCGTTGCTGTCATGCCAGTTGGCCGGCAGCGTGATGGTCTTGCCGTGCCACTCCGTCGTCACCGTCGATCCGTCAGGCGAAAGCTTACCGATAATTCGGTTGGGATACGGAACAAGGAACGCGCCGCCGAACTTGAAGCTCTGGTTGCCGTTCTGATCGTCAGGGCCGCCGTTGAGTTTTTGCGCTGCTTCCTCCAGCGTCGGCGAAGCGAGGATGGGGATTTCGCCTTTGCCCGGTACATCGGCGGTGATCTGGAAAACGTTCATGCCGCGCCCCGGCAGCACAGTCACGGAGAGAAACTCCGGCTTCTGTCCGTTGTCGGTCGCGGTGCGGGTGAGCTTCACAACGGGCTCGCCGCCGATCTGCGGCGTGGCCGACTGGGCAGTCTGAGCGGGCTGCTCGGCTGCGGGAGCGGGCTGAGGCGACTTGTTGCATCCGGCCATCAGCACAACGCCTGCGGCGATGGCGGCTGCAGCCACGGTAGGTGTAATCGACATGGATCAGTTCTCCCCTGCATGATTCCTGAAGCGCACCCATTCTACCCCCTGCGGCTGCATGGGCCCCGGACTCTACAATCACAGGAGTGAGTCTTTTACCCGCGCGTTCCCCGCTCCAGCTTCTCAATCAGCGCGTTGTGGCGTGCATGCGATGCGAGCGCCTGCGCAACCACTGCCTTTCCGTAGCGGAGAAAAAGCGGCGCGCCTATCTCGAGTTCGAATACTGGGGCAAACCGGTACCGTCGTTCGGCGATCCAGAGGCGCGCGTGGTATTTGTCGGGCTCGCGCCGGGCGCCCACGGATCGAATCGCACCGGCCGGCCCTTTACCGGCGATGGGTCGGGCGCTTTCCTCTATCCGCTGCTGCATCGCGCGGGATTCGCCTCGCAGCCGGTCTCAACCCATCGCGGCGACGGCATGACGCTGACCGACGCATGGATCACCGCAGTGGTGCGCTGCGCACCGCCGGGAAACAAGCCGCTCCCGGGAGAAATCGCCAACTGCGCACCGTACCTGGACGAGGAGTTGGCCGCGTTGTCGCGGGTGCGCGTGATCGTTTGCCTGGGCAAGATCGGCTTCGATGGCGTGGTGGCGCATCTGTTGCGCACCGGTCAGATCGAACGGCGCGGCGATCTGATCTTCGGCCACGGCGTCGAATACTCCATTCCCGGCAATCGCTGGCTGCTCGCCAGCTTCCATCCGTCGCTGCAAAACACCAACACCGGCAAATTGACGCCACCTATGATGCTGAAGGTCTTCCAGCGGGCAAGGCATCTGGCACAAAAATCTTCGCGGTGATGGACGTGCGGGTTCGCAACACGAAAATCGTCTGAGTCTCAGGCCATCTTCTGCCGATGCTGCACGCATCCAGTGTGAAGAGCCAGGGAGCGATGGAGATTCCCGGCCCAGGAGATTTCACCCATGATTACCATTCTGTTGATCATTCTGCTCCTCATGTTGGTCGGAGCGTTTCCATCGTGGCCGTACAGCCGCGGCTGGGGCTATTACCCAAGTGGCGGCATCGGCCTGATCCTGCTGATTGTTGTTGTGCTGCTGCTGTTGCGGGTGATCTGAACCGGCGGGAAACTGGAGCGGGAGACCGGGATCGAACCGGCGACATTCAGCTTGGGAAGCTGACGTTCTGCCACTGAACTACTCCCGCTCATTTCATTTGCGCGCGCTGCGGGCGCCGACTCTTTCAAAGTATATCGTGAGAGATGGCGCGCGGCCGTTCGCTCCGATCCTGCAAGCTAGGGGAGCCGCGAGCGCATCGTGTAACAACTGCAAGCCCGGGGACCTTGGATCCGTTGGGTATCGGCGCGCCCATGGGCAGTCGGCGCCCACGGAAAGAGCTTCTCGCCCTGTCTCAGCCCAGCAACTGGATTTACCCGCCCGTTTTCTCCGTCAGTTCCAGCCAGCGCTCCAGCACGGCATCGTGTTCCCTTTGTGCGGCGTCGAGCTCGGCGAGCGCCTCGGTCAGCGCAACAGCATCGATGGCGACGGCCGGATCGTCGACCCGCGCCCGGGCTTCCAGCAACCGCTCATCGGCGGCGGTGATGCGAGCCTCGATGGCGTCGTATTCGCGCTGCTCGAGGTAGGAGAGCTTTTTCTTCGCAAGCGAAGGCGGAGGCTCCGGCGATGGCGAGGACGGCCCTGTCCGAGAGGTTGCAGCGGGGACGGAAAGCTGAGCGCGCCACTCTTCCCACTGGATGTAATCCGCGAACAGAGCGGCGTTGCCACGCCCATCGAGCCCGAGAACCGCGTTGGTGACGCGGTCCAGCAGATAGCGATCGTGGGTGACGAGGATCAGGGCTCCTGAAAATTCGAGCAGCGCTTCCTCGAGGATCTCGAGCGTCGGGATGTCAAGGTCGTTGGTGGGCTCGTCGAGGATCAGGACGTCAGCGGGCTGTAGCATCAGACGGGCTATGAGCACGCGGGCACGCTCGCCCCCGCTGAGGCGGGCAACCGGCTGATTCAGCTGCTCGCCGGTGAAGAGAAAGCGGGAGGCGTAGCTGGCAACATGAACCACGCGATCCTGAAAAACAACCGAGTCGGAATCAGGCGCGAGCGCGCGGCGGAGCGTGAGTGATTCGTCGAGTTCGCGGAGCTGCGAAAAATAAACGATGCGGAGCGCCTGCGCGCGGCGCAGCACACCGGCAGAGATCGGCAAATCGCCGGTGATGGCGCGGAGCAGCGTGGTTTTGCCCGAGCCGTTGGGGCCGACCAGGCCAAGGCGCAGGCCGGCGGTGAGGCTGAAGCTGACGCCGCGGAGGATTTCGCGATCGCCGAAGTTAATCACCGCCTCTTCCATCTCAATGAGCCGCCTGGTCTGGCGCTCGGTCGCATCGAACGCGATGCCGGCGGTGAGCCAAC
Organism: Acidobacteriaceae bacterium; assembly: GCA_035503555.1. Lineage (GTDB taxonomy): Bacteria > Acidobacteriota > Terriglobia > Terriglobales > Acidobacteriaceae > Palsa-343. The sequence continues at coordinate 27,370 of DATJTG010000191.1, forward strand.
GACTGCGGGATTCGGAATCCTGCAGCTGAGCGATGAGTGCGTTTGCGTTGTCGATGCGGGCTTTGGCTTTGGTGGCGCGAGCTTTGGGGCCGCGGCGAAGCCACTCGACTTCTGTGCGCACGCGGTTGCGCAGGCTTTCCTGCGCGCGATGCTCAGACTCGAGCCACGCCTCGCGTTCTTCCAGAAACCGTGAATAGCTGCCCCGAATCCGCAGCTGACCGCCGGAGTACATGCGGTTGAGCTCGACAATTTCCCGGGTAATGTTCTCGAGGAAGCGGCGATCGTGCGAAACCACGACAAAGGCGAACGATGCCGTCTGGAGCAGGCCTTCGAGCCACTCGATGCCGTCGATATCCAGGTGATTCGTGGGCTCATCGAGCAGGAGCACATCGGGTTCGGCGACCAGGCCTTCGGCAATAGCGAGTCGCTTGCGCCATCCCCCGCTGAGCGTCGCCGCTTCAGCGGAAAACAACACGCCGGTGGCGCCAGGCTCGACAAAGCCCGCGCGGCCCAGCGTTGTTCTCAGCCGCTGCTCGCGGTGGGCCTCCGGCACGCCGGCGCGAACCAGAGCGGACTCCATCACCGCACGGACGGTGGCTCCGGGAGCGAAGTCGGAGATCTGATGAACGTAGCCGACGTGGGCGCGCTTGCGCATGGCAACTTCGCCGGAGTCCGTCTCCTGCTCGCCGCCGAGAATCGCCAGCAGTGTCGATTTGCCTGCTCCGTTCGGGCCGATGAGGCCAATGCGGTCGCCGTCATGGACGGCGAAACCGATGTCCTGGAAAAGAGGCACGGCGCCGAAGCGTTTCGAGATGTTCTGCGCATTGAGGATCGGCGGCATTCTCTCAGTTTATGGGCACTGCGGCGCCCGGGTGAGCGGCGATCCCCAGGCGAGCCACGCCGGCGTCGCGAGGAACCGCGGGAGAAGCTGCAGCTTCTTTGCGCTGCGCGCCCGCACCGCGCAGCCAACTCATGTATCCTTACCCCTTCCTTTGGGTTTGAGCGGCGGTGCGATCCCCACGCCGCATTTGGTCTCCGTTGCACTCTCCAATTTTCCGCAATGCTCTCCCACGGAAGGAGTCCGACCGCGTGCCTGGTCCGTTTGCAATGCCCACTCTCCGCTCGCGCAGCTTCGTGACGCTTGCCGCCGCGACGGCGCTCGCTTCCCTCACCGTCTCCGCGCAGAAGTCGAAGCACTCTCAACCGTCCGCGCAGCCGACGGCGTCGTCCACAGCCGCGACGGACCAGAAGACCGGCCAGAAAGACCACGGCCCGGCGACCGGATTCGACGCGCTCACGCTGCGCCAGATCGGCCCTTTCCGCGGCGGCCGTGTCGATGCGGTGAGCGGCGTGCCAGGAGAGCCGCTGGTCTACTACTTCGGCGGCACGGGCGGCGGGGTCTTCAAGACTACCGACGGCGGACACACCTGGCATCCGATCACCGACGGCAAGATCGACTTTGGCTCCATCGGGTCGATCGCCGTCGCCGACTCCGACCACAACGTCATCTACGTGGGCACCGGCGAGAGCGCCATCCGCGGGAATGCGTCGCACGGCGATGGCGTCTACAAATCCATGGACGCGGGGCAGACCTGGACCCATGTAGGTCTCGAAGACACCCAGCAAATCGGACAGATCCGCATCGACCCGAAGGATCCCAACACGGTCTACGTGGCCGCCCTCGGCCACATGGCCGGCCCGAATGCCGAGCGCGGCGTCTTCCGGTCGAAAGATGGCGGCAAAACCTGGCAGAAAGTGCTCTTTAAAAGCGACAAGGCCGGCGCAATCGACCTCGCGATGGACCCCACCAACCCGCGCATCCTGTACGCCAGTTTCTGGCAGGTGGTGCGGCGTCCGTGGACATTTGAGAGCGGCGGGCCCGACAGCGGCATCTGGAAATCAACCGACGGCGGCGACACGTGGACCGACATCACGCGCAACGATGGGCTGCCGAAGGGCGTGCTGGGGCGCATCGGGCTCACCGTTTCGCCGGTCGACCCCGACCGGGTGTGGGCTCTGATCGAAGCCCAGGAGGGCGGCATTTACCGCTCCGACGACGCCGGCAAAACGTGGCACAGGGAGAACGGCGACAACTCCATCAAGCAGCGCGCCTGGTACTACTCGCAGATCTTTGCCGATCCCAGGGATGAGAACACGGTCTATGCCGTCAACACGGCGCTGTTCAAATCGACCGACGGCGGCAAGACATTCACCACCATTCGTAACCAGCACGGTGACAATCACGATATGTGGATTGCGCCCGAGGACCCGAACCGCTTCATCGAGTCCTCGGACGGAGGCGCGCAGATCAGCTTCGACGGCGGTAAAAGCTGGAGCACCGAAGACAACCAGCCCACGGGGCAGTTCTATCGCGTGTCGGTGGACAACGATTTTCCGTATCACATCTACGGCGCGCAGCAGGACAACACCACCGTGGCGACGCTGAGCCGCGGCAATTCCGGATCGATCACGACCAGCGACTGGCATGACGTGGGCGGCGGCGAGAGCGGCTGGGTGGTCTCCGATCCGCTGAATTCCCGCTACGTTTATGCGGGATCGTACGACGGGCTGCTGACGCGCTACGACCGCGTGACCGATTCGCAACGCAACATCAACGTGTGGCCCGACAACCCCATGGGCTCGGGCGTGGAAGCGATGAAATACCGCTTCCAGTGGAGCTTCCCGCTGCTGTTCTCGCTCCACGATCCGCACCGGCTCTACGCGGGCGCGAATGTGCTGCTGGCCACGACGGATGAAGGCCAGCACTGGACGGTGATGAGCCCCGACCTGACGCGGAACGACAAGTCGAAGCAGGGCCCGTCAGGCGGACCGATCACCAAGGACAACACCGCGGTGGAGTACTATGACACGATCTTCACCATCGATGAGTCGCCGCTGAAGGCGGGCGTCATCTGGGTGGGCTCCGACGACGGGCTGATCCACGTGACCCAGGACGACGGCAAATCCTGGCAGAACGTGACGCCCAAAGACATGCCCGAGTGGATCCGCGTCAACTGCATCGCAGCGTCGCCGTTTGCCGCGGGCACCGCCTATGTCGCGGCCACGATGTATCTGTCCGACGACTTCCATCCCTTCCTCTATAAAACGACGGATTACGGCAAAACCTGGACGAAGATCGTCACCGGCATTCCCGATAGCGATTTCACGCGCACAATTCGCGAGGATCCGAACCAGAAGGGGCTGCTCTTCGCGGGCACCGAGTCGCACCTCTATATCTCCTACGACGACGGCGATCACTGGCTGCCGTTCCAGCTGAACCTGCCCGCAGTCCCGGTCACGGATATCACGTTCCAGAAGCAGTGGGACGACATGGTCCTGGCGACGCAGGGGCGCGGCTTCTACATCCTCGACGACATGCCGCTGGTGCGCGCGCTCAATCCTGCCAACTTCCAGCGCAGCGCCGATGCGGTGCTCTTCCCGGTGAAGCAAGCGATCCGCATCGACGGAGGCGGCGGATTCGGACGGCCGGCGCCCGACGAGGGAGCGAACCCGCCGGGCGGCGTCGTGATCTTCTACTACCTGAAGGACAAGCCCGAAGGCGAAGTGAAGCTGCGTATCACGACAACCGATGGCAAGCTCGTTCGCGAGATTTCCAGCAAGCCCGCGAAAGACACGGGCGTTGAGGATGAGGACGAAGGCCCGCGCAAGGCGCCGCCCGCGCCCGCGAAAGCCGGCCTCAACCGCTATGTCTGGAATCTCCGTTACGAAGACGCAACCGGCTTCCCCGGCCTGCTGATGTGGGATGGCTCGCTGCGCGGGCCGATTGCGAATCCCGGCGACTACAAGCTTGAGCTGACGGTCGGCGGCAAAACGTATTCCCAGAACTTCACGGTCATCAAAGATCCGCGCGCTCCCACCACGCCGGAGGACTTCCAGAAACAGCTTGACTTCGCGCTGAAGATTCGCGATCGGGTCTCCGCGGCGAACCAGAGCGTGATCGATATCCGCGCCGCGAAGGATCAGCTCAAGCCCTATCTCACCAGCCCGAACGATGCGGTGAAGAAGAGCGCGAAAGACCTGACCGATCAGCTGAGCACGGTGGAGGAAGCGATCTACCAAACGAAACTCAAGGCCGACGAAGACGCGCTCAACTATCCCATCAGGCTCAACAACAAGCTGGCCGCGGTGGAGAACGTCGTGGAAGAGACCGACGTCGCGCCCACGGCGCAATCCTACGAGGTCTTCGACGAGTTGTCAGCCCAACTGCAAACCCAGCTCGATCAGCTGTACAAGCTCGAGACCAGCGGCATCGCCGACTTCAACAAGCTCGTCCGCGATCAGAACGTCCCCGCCATCACGATTCCGGCCAAAGAGGAGCACCCGGGCCAGTAAAAATTCCTGCCGCGTATTCAAAAGAGGTCGGGGATGCTGGTGAACGCGATCCGCGTGGGCGCGGCGGCGCGCGCCAGCAGCATGCTCGCGGAAAACAGCGTGGCCGTCCCATACTTCTGATTCAGTGCATCCATCGTGCTGGTCAGCCGCGTTCGTTTCGTCTCCGACTCGAGGCTCGAAAACAAACTCAGCGTGTGCAGGTGGTCGGGCACCAGATTGCCCAGCCACACGCCGATGTAGAACGGCCTGCGGTGATTCTCGTCCTGCGGCCGCACGGCCCACAGCTTCTGCAGCGATTCAATCAGCGTCTGATTGTCCTGGCACTCGATCACCGCCGTGCCCTCCGACCACACCGACTGATGGATGCCCGACGAGTGCCGCGATTCACCTCGCGGAGTTACGTACTTGATAGTCAGCGAAACGCGCGTGGCCCACAGGCGCGCGGTGCGCAGCCGCATTGCGGCCTTGTGCAGCAGCTTGTGCGCGACGGCGTAGCAGCCCTCCTCAGTTCGAAGATCCGGCGGCAGCACATGGCTCTGGCTGATCGACTTCTGATGCTCCAGTTCCGCGTCCTGAAAATCCTCTCCCCGCAGCCAGTACCAGAGCTTTTCGCCGTTGATACTGCCCCACACGCGATTCAGCCCTTCGCGATCGAGCGCCAGCAGTTTCTCCATCGTGTCGACGCCCTGTTCGCTGAGCCGTTTCTCCATGCGCGAGCCCACGCCGGGCAGGTCGCGCGGCGTCAGCCGGATCAGCGCCGCAGGCAGCTGATCCGGAGTCAGCGCCACCAGCCCATCCGGCTTCTGCATGTCCGAAGCGATCTTCGCCAGATAACGATTCGGCGCAATTCCGATCGAGCAGCGCAGCATCGGCCCGACGTTGTCGCGAATGGAAGCCTTGATCCGCTTCGCCAGATCCAGGGCCGCGGAAAGCGGCTGTTCCCTGCCGATCAGGCTCGACGCCATCTCGTCGATCGACAGCACGGCTGAGACCGGGACGCACTTCTCGACTGCTTCCACGATCCGGTTGTGGTAATCCACATAGACGTCGTGCCGCGCCTCTACCAACTCGATCCCGGGGCACATCTGTTTGGCATCGCCCACGCGCGTCCCCGTGCGCACGCCGAAGGCTTTGGCTTCGTAGCTGGCGGCGATCGCGCACGTCGTATCGGCCATCACCGGAACCACAGCGATCGGACGCCCGCGCAGCTCCGGACGCAGTTCCTGCTCCACCGACGCGAAGTACGAGTTCAGGTCGAGAAGCAGCCAGCGCAGCCGCGGTTCCGTCTCAGATGCCATACTTCTCGCTTAGGAACATCTTCACCGGCTTCGGCAGCGTCACGCTGATCTCCTGCCAGGTCAGAATCCCCAGCCGCGTTCGCAGCGAACTGTCGATCACGCCGCGCATCACGGTGAACCAGCGATCGATCAGATCGGGCCGCCTTCGGTCGCAGAACACGAAGAACGAGCCGCCCGTCGCATGCGCGGCCAGCACTCCACGAATCAGCTGCCACGAGTGTACGACGCCGTCGCGGATGGGTAGTTGTTCCGCATCGAACACCTCCGCCACGTCGCGATAGCGCGCCAGCAGCCGCAGAGGAGCGCGCTGGAAATCGGATTCGGTCAGCTTCGCTTCCACCAGCAAGGAGCCGAGCTTCATGTCGATCTCCGTCCGATCGACGCGGCCCTTCGCCAGCGGAATCGCTGCCCGAACCCCGAACTCCGGCGTGAGTCCCGCCTCGATGCCCAGCAGCGCGCACAGTGGCGAGCGGCTCAGCACCCGCGGATAGCAGAAGATGTTCATCAGCAGCGCGTCGGAGCTCGTCGCGCAATCCAGCTCGAAGCGCCTTCGGTCCTGCGCTCGCGGAACGAAGCGGCCGGCGGTATAGCTTTTGGTCAGTCGCTTTTGCCAGGCCGGCTTGCTCGCGATGCGCGCCCACGTCGCCGGCAGAAAGTTGCCGTGCAGGCCATCCGACCCGTCGAAGATCACGCTTGCCGCCGGACCCCAGGAAACTTCGTGACGGTACTGCTGCCCGCGTGCCAGATTGCGGGCGCTGATTTCCCGCCGCAGCTCGACAGCGCTGAGGGAATCAGTCATGCCCGGCTCCGCCCATGGCGGTAGTCTACCGCCAGATTCGCCTTTTATTCTCCACAGCGGCGAAGATCGCGCTCAGGCATTTGCCTCGCGAGGGACCTGCACCAGCGCCAGATCTTTTTCCAGGGTCGCGCTGTCGAATCCCGTGGGACTGTCGACGTTTTCGGCAACCCAGTCGGTGCTGAGAACCGCAAAGACCTCTTCGGAGTAGCGCTCGAAAAACTCCCAGCTCATCGTCTTCAGCTGGCCCCACGTGACGGCGTAGAGATTCTGCTCGTCGTAGCCGATCACCGCCACGCAATGGCCCATCTGAGGATTCGGCTTGAGTGCCTCGGCGGTAGCCGCCGCCGGAATCGCCCAGGCAATGGCAGGCCATCCCTGAGGGTCTCCAGCCGTGGCGAACGGAGGAAGGTCGAGCCCCACATAGCCGCTGCCGAACAGGTGGATCATACAGCGCAGGTCTGCGGCGTTGGACTTGCCTCCGCTCACGAACGAGTGAATCTGATGGCCGCCGATGCCCTGCTTGCGCCAGTACTTCAGCGCGTCGAGCATGGAAACGCATTCCATCAGATGATCGCCGGTGAGCTGCGCATGCGCCAGGATGATGTCCTGATCGGTGAGGAAGACGCCATGCTGGTTGGCGGCCGTCCAGTGATGGATCATGTGTCCGGCAGCAGCTGACGTGCAGCAGTTGAATTTGTCGTTGGCGAGCATCGGCCATACGGGCGTGGTTTCCAGCATCTCCTGAGCCGGCGGAACGGGCAACGTCGCGATGTCGACATAATTCCTGAGCTGCAGCGTTCGCGGATCCGCAACGGACTGGACTCTACCGAGTTGCATGGCGCCTCCTGTGCGTCGAAGGATGCTTCAAATTCATCTTCTGAAGAAGCCGATGATAGCGAGGATCGTCATGCAACTGCCGGAGGCTGGGAAAGACAGTGATATAGGAAAGCAGAATTTCGCGGCGCTCCGCCGCTTTTTCGAGCCAGGTAAAAGCAAGATCTTTGTCGCCCACCGCCGCCGCGGCCACGGCAATGGCAATGGGAAGCGCCATTCCGTTCTTCTCGTATTCGAGCAACTGGTCCAGCACCTCGCGCGCCTTCGCGGGGTCGCCACTCTGGGCGTGAGCATCGGCGAGCCATCCCAGCAGCACCGGCATGCGGGTGACGGCGATTCCTTCCTCGAAGGTTTTCACCGCTTCCTTCGCGCGTCCGCTCTGGGATTGCGCGGTCCCGAGCGCATAGTAAAGCTCGAAATAATGCGGCGAGGTCTGCAGAGCGCTCTGCGCCAGCAGAATGCTGGTGTCATGTTCTCCCAGGTAGGCGCGAATCAGCGCTTCTTCGGCCAGCAGCGGCGCCGACAGCGGATCGTAGCTGAGGCCGATGCGAGCCTGCTCCAGCGCTTCTTCGAGCAGGCCGTGGATCGTGAGATAGGCGGCGTAGATGTAGTACGACTCGCCGCGCTGCGGCCGTAGTTCGATGGCCTTGATGATGTGCTGCCGGCCGTCCTCCCAGTTCCAGTCGTAGAACTTCAGCACCGAGGCAAGCGCGATATGACCTTCCGGCAGATTGGGGTCGAGGCTGATGGCTTTCAGCGCCGACGAGCGCGCCGTCGCCCACGCCTCATGCGGCGGCATCAGTCCCAGGCCGCCCTGCAGGCAGTAGTAGTCGGCCAGGCCGGCATGAGCGGCGGCGGAATTTTCGTCGATCTGCAGAGCCAGCTCGAAGTAGCGCCCGGCCTGCTGAAAGTCCTCGACGGTCTTGCGGTTCCAGTGGTAGCGCCCTTTCAGATAAGCCTCGTACGCCTCGGTTCGCATCGGCGTCATGGGCTCGAGCCCGGAGAGGCTCAGATGCCGCGCCACGGTATCCCGCAGCGCCGCCACGACCGAAGATGCGATCTCGTCCTGCAGTTCGAAAACATCGGCAATTTCGCGGTCGAAGCGGGCCGACCAGAGGTGGAAGCCCTTGCGAACATCCACCAGTTGGGTGTGCACGCGCACCCGCGTTCCCGCACGGCGCACGCTCCCTTCCAGAATGACCTGAGCGTGCAGCGCATCGCCGATTTCGCGGATATCCTTCGTCATTCCCTTAAAGGCGAATGCCGAAGTTCGGGATACAACGCGCAGCCCCGGCAGCGTGCCAAGCGATGAGATGAGCTCCTCGGTGAGGCCGTCGCTGAAGTATTCGCTGTCAGGCTCGGCGCTGAGGTTGCGAAGCGGAAGAACCGCAATGGAAAGTCCCTCGCCTGCATCGGAAGCACTCGAGGCGAGCCCGGCGCGGCCTGATTCGCTGCCCACGTGGCTGGCGCGAGACTTATGGGCTCTGGCTTCCGCCGAGACATCGGACGTTCGCGATGCCCAGGATTCCGAACCGGCGTCTCCGTTTTCCGTTCCAGGCTCGCGGCTGAGCAGTTGCAGGACTTCCGCGGCGGAGCTGTGACGCTCATGCGGCCGCACCCGCAAACACTGATCCACGGCCTTTATCAGTGAGAGCGGCAGATTCGGACGAATCTCCTGGAGGGCCAGATACTCTCCGCGCGAGATCGCAGCGCAAATGGCCGCCGGCGACGCATGCCGAAAGGGAGGATGCCCCGCGGCCATTTCGTAGAGCACGGCTCCGAGCGACCAGATATCGGCGCGATGATCCACAGGATCGCCGGCAAGCTGTTCCGGCGGCATGTAGGCCAGCGTTCCCATCACCTGGTGCGGTGCGGTCAGCCGGGTTTCGTGAGCGATGCGCGAAAGTCCAAAATCCAGAATCTTGACACCGCCGGCCTGCAGCAGGAATACATTTCCCGGCTTGATGTCGCGATGCACCACGCCGGACATATGCGCGGCATGGAGGCCAGCCGCCATCTGGCGCCCGATATCCGCGATGTACAGGGGTTCAAGAGCGCCGCTCTTCGCCAGCAGTTGTGCCAGCGTCTGGCCGCGGTAGCAGGCCATCACCAGCAGCAGCGCACCCTCCGGCGTCTCTTCAGCCGTATAGATCGTGCACAGATTGGGATGATCGAGCGCCGACGCCGCGCGAGCCTCCCGCAGAAAGCGCGCACGAATATCTCCGTTTTCTGAAATCGAACTTTGCAGGAGCTTGATGGCCACGGTGCGGCCCAGCCTCAGGTCTTCGGCCTCGAAGACGACGCCCATCCCACCTTCGCCGAGCCTGCGAACGATTCGGTAGTGGAGTATCTGATCGCCGGGACTGGTCGCTGAAATCATCGGAAAACTCAGTTAAAGCCGAGTTGCCGCAGCGGCCGCCGATTCGCGGCCGGTAAACAATGTTTTGCGCAGGCCCGGATCCCAGATGCGCTCGAAGTGCTCCAGGATATCGGCGAACACCTTCTCAAGATGGCCGACGGTCGTGATGGCGCTCACGGTGATCAGTTCTTCCTGCTCCCGCGTCAGCGGCAGAACATCGAGCGCAGCATCGAACTCTGCCACGTGGCCAGGATCCAGCTCCGCATGCCTCAGGTGCGACGACATCGAGGAGAGCGGGATTCCTGTGCGCTCGCTCACTTCCCGCAGAAAATCCGCATCCGTCGGCCCTTCGAGCACTGCGATATAACCGAGATACGCCACAGGATGAACGTGCTGCATCCAGTAATACTGCGTTCCCACCAGTGCCGCGACGCTGGGATAAGGCAACCGCTCCAGCGCGCGCTCACGGCTGATGCCGAGCGATGCGAGATCCGACAGGATCCATTCCCCATGCTCTCGCTCTTCTTCGGCGTGTTCCAGGTAGTAGGCCTGCAGTTGCTCGCACAGCGGATCGCCCTTCAGCTCGCCGCACCGATCCGCAGCCCTGCGCATCGCCGGAGCCGATGCCAGCGTCTCCCCATAGGTGGCAAACAGGAATTCAGGGTAGAGTTCCCCGAGCCGCCGGTGATACCACACTTCCCGAATGAGCTCGGTGAGCCGGCTTCGCGTAAGAGATAACGTTGCGCGAAGCCGACGGCTTCGAGAAGTGACGTCCGATCCGGCCGCGGCAACGGCCGTGGGAGGGATGTTCACAGACCCATCCTTAGAAGATCAATGTCCCCATACGGTGAGTGTCGCCGGCCGGGACCTTGCGGTTAAAGAAGTCATCGCCCAGCTTCGTGCGCACCGAGATGATCGCGTCCACCTCTGCTGGAGTGAGTTGGTTGATGCTGTTGATCTCGTCCGGTGTAAGGGCGTGGTGAACTTCAATGAGCCCAGCTGCCTGCAAGCGATCAAAATTGCTCATGCCTCTGCCTTTCTCGCTGCTGTGGAGTGTCTGTTGGGTGAGAGCATTGGGGGAATGCGAAGTGTGGATGAATCTTACCACGCCCTCCAAACCCCTAACGATTCTGAAAAGAAACCGCCTTCGTTGCCTTCAGCCGCGCCCGCCGAGGACCGCCAGGCACAGGGCCGGCACGTGGATTTCGTCGACCCTCTCGGGCGAGAGTTCTTGAAGCTTGCGCAGAACCGACTCAGCCGGAGTGCACTCCAGAAGCCGCGGCGCCAGCGCACGCCCGGAACTGCTCCCCAAAGTCCGGGAGCCGGGCAAAGCGGTGAACCGGGGAACGTGGAGCTGCAGCAAAGTTCGCATTTCCGTCCGCAAAACTGCATCCGGGAAGGGCCGGCGAGTCCCACCCCTCAGCGCGCGCTGCACCGCCAGCCGCCGGGCCTCAGGCGATCGAAGCTGCTCCGGTTCGAGCGAACGGCTCAGCAGAATGCCGTAGGCAAAGGTGTCGCGGAGGACCATGCGGGGAGCGTGGCTGTGTTCGAGGGTCCTTCGCCATGCGGAATGCGGCGCAATCAGGCTGTCGCGGCACCGCATCAGCGCAGCAGCGGCCTCGCGATAGCCGCTCACCAGCAGCGGCAGGACTTCGACCGCAGTCGCGCCAGGCGGCGCGTTACCGTGTTCGGCGAGTGCCGCAGGCATCATCTCCAGCCGCTGCCTGCCATCGGCGCAAGGGGACCAGCGGGGAATCAGAATTTCCGGCACGGCTGCGCTTCGCCCGAAGAACCCCGACGTATCCGCCAGCCCTTCGCGGTCGCGGTTGGGCAACAGCAATGTGTCTTCCAGATCGCCCATGACCCTGGCCAATGCTGCGCCGGCTCCTTGATTGGCTAACGCATCGACCACTGCGAATCGTGGAGATCCCAGAGACTCCGCGTCGAAAAGAGCCGGGCCGCAGGCGGTCGCCATCACATTGGCCATGTGCAGATCGGTCATCCTCACGTGTTCGGCCAGGCACAGCGTCGCCCCGGCGGCGTGCCAGTAGGCGCGAGCCTCCACGGAGTTCCCGTCCCACCGGAGCACCTGCGTATGCGGCGCCAGAGACCTGACCCAGCCATAGCTCGCAGGCGAGCCGTTGAGTGTACTCGCAGAAGTCAGTTGCAGAGACGAATGCGCATGCACGGCCTTCATCAGCCCATCCCAGAGACCCTCACCCGTCACGGAGCGCGGCTTGTAATACATGCAGGGTCCGTCACGAAAACTGAGGCGCAGCACTTTATGCCCGCCCGCGTGCGAGTCGGAACCGGTGGGCGTAAGCGACAGGAGGCCGGGCAGCTTCTCATACCCGAGCCACCCTGCCAGGCGCGCTGCATCGGCATGCAGCCGCGCCAGGAAAATCGCCGTTGCGTCCACCCACTCGGCAACCGCGTTCTTCAGCAAGGAGGAAAGCAGGGGAAATTCTCGCGCCAGACGTTCCGGCGTCGTGTCGGGATACGCGGCCAGCACCTGCGTCAGCATGCCCCGCAGCCGTTCGCCCAGCCCCTCGAAGAGCGCTGCGAGGTCGATCGGCTCGCCCCCACAGGTCCGATGTTCCGCAGGGACTCGAAGATCGATCTCTCGTGCAGCGGCACACATCCACGGCTCGAGCAGCGACTCAGCAGCGCCAGCATTCAGGTCCACGCCGTCCAGGACGAGGTCGAACCGACGGGAGTCCGGTATCAGCGTTCCCTGAGTACCCAGAACCAGAAGATCGCGGCGCCTCTCCTTATTGAGCACAGAGGATTTCTCGTCGAATCCGGGGCGCATGCGGCAAAAAAGGCATCGCTCAGGGAGATGATACAGGCAGCGAGCCGCGGCTGCGTTTCGAATCGACCTCAGATTACGACTACCGACGAAGCGTTTCGGACACGCTGCCTGACCGTCTCCCTTTTCTCCTGCGATATGTGTTCCGTGCTAAACTGAGGGACTCCCCCCTGGCTGGAAAGTGACCAATTCAGTCGGAACGAATCCCTTCTGACTGGCGGTGTATCGCTGCCTGACGTCGGGTTTGTGCCGGATGGTTGGTATCAGCTGGGCGACCGACGTCATGGCTCGTTCTGCAGACGTGCGCAGACTACTCGCCGCTGAGTCTCCCCGGGCGAGCTGCGCCAAACGGTGACCGGTTGCCTCCTGAAAGGAGACGTCCGTGAGGCGAGCGATCCTTCTCCTCCTGCTCTCAGCGAGCAGCGCGAGTCTTATTGCGCAAACGGTTCGGCAGGCCGTGGGCGTGAACGGCGGCCCATCCGTGAGTTTCCCTGCCACTGTTGCCGGCAATCTCAATGTTGTCGTTGCAGCTCCAGGCCGTCTGACAACCCTCTCCAAAATGCATGTGATCGACTCGATGGGCCAGACGTATACCCAGGACGGCCCATGCGCTACCCCGGACGGAAATGGATACGTCTGCGTGTGGTATGTGTGCAGCGGAGTCGGCGGAGTTACAAGCGCAACCGTGAGCGGCACTGACGGAATTGCCTCGGTGGAGTTCCTCGAGGGAACGGGAATTGTCTCGTCGAGCTGTGCGGGCGCGAGTACAGTGGCAGCGGGCACGACGGCTCCGAGCCAGATCAGTCTCACGCCGGACCAGCCCAATGAACTCGCGGTAGTCGCATTCGCCTGCAACGGAAGCCCCCAAACGGTGAATGGCAATGTTAGCTTTGCGAAACACCTGAACTATGGAGATGACCCCCTTGCAGTCGCCCTCACAACCTCAACCACGACCCTGACCGCGGAAACTGATTCGGGCAGTTCGGTGTGCACGGGCACCGGCACCAAAGCCGGGTGGGATGCGGTCTTTGCGGCTTTTCGCACCCAGCCGATTAATTCCTGTCCGGCCTCCGCCGCGGTTCCGTCGATCGCCGGCTGTGACTATAGCTCGAATCTGGGGTCCGAACCCCTCGGGTCAGTCAGCTCCGCGCAAGCGGTGAACCTGGACGTCGCTGCCGGAACCACCGTGGGCAGTATTGCGGTGCTGACCGAGGGAGTTGTCAACGGAGATTTTTCCAATTCTCAAGGTTCAACCTGCACCGCCGCAACTTACTCGACGAACACTGCCTGCATCGTCAATTTGACATTTTCGCCGCAGGCTCCCGGGTTGCGCAGCGGCGCGATTGTTTTCTTTTCGGGCCCCGGAGATTCCGGAGCGATCCTGGCGAGCATCCCGATTTTCGGGATCGGCAGGGCGCCTCAGATTGCCTACGGCCCAGGAGGAACACAAAGCACGGTTGGCAGCGGACTCACCAGCCCCGTCAGCATCGCGGTTGACGGCGCGGGAAATGTCCTGATCGCCGACTCTGCAGCGAATTCGATTGACAAGGTGACGCCAGCGGGCGCCTCCAGTGCGATTGGCGCGGGATTCGTCAAGCCGGTCGGTGTTGCGATCGATGGTGCGGGAAATGAATACGTTGCCGACGCCGGTGCGCCCGGCGTCTACGTAATTCCGATTTCCGGTACTCAAACAAAGGTCGGAAGCGGGTATACGACACCTTCCGGCGTTGCGGTGGATGGATCGGGTAATTTGTACGTCTCCGATTCGGGAGCCAAAACCGTATTTAAGATCACTCCGAGTGGAATCCAGTCCCGAATCGGAAGTGCGTGGAATCAGCCGGCAGGTTTGACTGTGGACGCCGACGGGAACGTGTACGTCGCGGATACCGGGTTAGCTGCGGTGTACAAGATTACTCCCAGTGGCGCGCAGACAACGGTCGGCAGCGGGTTTAGCCGTCCTGAAGCGGTGACGGTGGATGCAGCCGGCAACGTGTATGTGATCGATGGCGGCACCGGCTTTCTGTACGGAGTTTCACCCGCGGGGACCGTCAGCCCGGTTGCCGAAGGGTTCGAGAGCCCCTCCGGAGTGGCCACGGACGATCTCGGCAATCTGTATATCGCCGACACCGGTCATGCCCAGGTCGTGAAGATGGATCGTTCGGATCTCCCGAGCCTTGGCTTCGCGACGACGAGCGTGGGAGCGACGAGCAGTGACAGTCCCCAAACAGTTGGTGTTGAAGACATCGGGAACCAGTCGCTGACGATCAGCGCTCTGAGCTATCCGCTCGATTTCCCTGAGGCCTCAGGAGACTTCAACGCGTGCAGCGGCACCATGACGCTCACGCCCGCTGAAGAATGCGATCTGCCCATTGACTTCACCCCACAGTCGGCGACGTCGTTCAGTGAGAGTGTGACCCTCACCGACAATGCTCTCAACGTATCCGGAGCGATCCAGTCGATTAGTGTCAGCGGCACGGGGACTCCCGGGCTGACCACCCAGACGATCAGCTTCACACCGATCCCCACGCCAGTCACATTCGGCGTATCGCCCATCACCCTGAGCGCGACAGGCGGAGGTTCAGGTAATCCGGTGGTGTTCAGCGTACTGTCGGGCCCCGGATCGATCTCAGTCAATACGCTGACGGTCACCGGGGCTGGAACGATCGTTGTGGCTGCCAACCAGGCGGGGAACTCGACTTATGCGGCAGCCGCACAAGTCACACAAACGGTAGTTGTCAGCCAGGCATCCCAGGCGATCCGCTTCACTGCGATTCCAACGCCGGTCACCTACGGCGTATCACCGATCTCGCTGAGCGCGACGGGCGGGGGATCGGGCAATTCCGTATTGTTTAGCGTAGTATCGGGCCCGGCGTCAGTCTCGGGGAGCACGCTGACCGTGACCGGGGCCGGCACGATTGTCGTCGCCGCAAACCAGGCCGGTAATACCAACTATGCGGCCGCGCCACAGATCACCCAGTCCGTAGTGGTCAATCCGGCCCCACAAACCATCGACTTCACGCCGCTCACCTCTCCGGTGACGTACGGTTCGACCTCGCAGTCGCCTCTGGTATTTACGCTGGTTCAGAAGTGTCATCCCACATCGAACACATCGAACACCTGCACGTTCGCCAAGAATGTAACGGCGGGCGACCTTGTGATCGGCGGCGCAGTGATCGACAACACGATTCAATCCACTGGCGTGCACGATGGCGCAGGCCATGCATTCACTTTGTCGCCGAATTCGCCGTGCTCGGGCGGATCGGTTACCACCCACGCCTGGGTGTTTTACCTGTTGTCGTCCCCCGGCGGAACGAATACGAATACGGTGGTGTTCACCGACAATGACGGCACCAATCCCGGCGATTATGTAGACGAGCTGTGGGGATATGAGTTCTCGGTTTCGGGAGGCACGGCGGCCTTCGACACGGACACCAACGGCTGCGGATCCTCCGGCAGCAGTGTCAACCCTGTAGCGACATTGCAACTGGCAGGCTCGAATGAGCTGGCGTACTTTCTCGGATATCTGGTTGGAGGAAAATCCGCGGGCGTGGGCTCGCCCTGGACGCTGGGCACCAAGGGCACTGCCGGGGGCCTGGACGGATACGACACCAACGCATCGACTTCAATCACAACCGCGGTAACTCCGGCCAACGATGGTTGGGGCATCGTCATGTCGATGGCGATCAAGGGAATTCCCATCGGCTCCATCCCGCTTTCCGCCACCGGCGGAAGCTCGGGAAATCCTGTGGTCTTCTCCATTGTTTCCGGCCCAGGATCGATCACCAATAATCAGCTCTATGTAGCCGGAGCCGGGACGATCGTAATCGCCGCCAACCAGGCAGGCAATGCGAACTACGCAGCGGCTCCGCAGGTGACGCAATCGGTGGTAGTCAATCAGGCGACCCAGACTATTACCTTCACGCCGCTGGCCAGCCCGATCACGTACCCAGCCAGCCCGGTCACCCTGACGGCAACCGGCGGGGCCTCGGGCAACCCTGTTGTATTCAGCGTGGTTTCGGGACCGGGAACCGTAAGCGGATCCACCCTGACCGTTACCGGCACCGGTACGATTGTGGTGGCCGCAAACCAGGCCGGAAATGCCAACTTCCTGGCCGCACCGCAGGTCACGCAGTCGATCGTCGTCAACCAGAGTTCGCTGCTCTCTCAAACGATCACGTTCACTGCGATTCCCTCTCCGGTCACGTTCGGAGTTTCACCGATCTCGCTGAGCGCAACGGGTGGAGGATCGGGCAATCCGGTCGTCTTTAGCGTGCTCTCGGGTCCGGGGACAGTGAGTGGCAATACGCTGACGATTACCGGTGCCGGTACCGTCGTGGTGGCCGCCAACCAGGCAGGTAATGCAACTTACTCGGCCGCGGCGCAGGTGACGCAGTCGGTGGTGGTGAGTCAGGCAGCCCAGAGCATCACCTTTACTCCCCCGGCGAGCCCCGTCACCTATCCGGCCAGTCCAATTGCGCTGACGGCAACCGGCGGAGCTTCGGGAAATCCCGTTGTGTTCAGCGTGGTGTCGGGACCAGGAACCGTGAGTGGGAGCACCCTGACCATCACCGGCACCGGCACCATCGTGGTGGCCGCCAACCAGGCGGGTAACGCCAACTACCTGGCCGCAACGCAGGTGACCCAATCAGTCGTCGTCAATTCCGGAAGCCTGATCTCCCAGACGATCACCTTCACCGCCATTTCCTCGCCGGTCACCTACGGAGTCTCCCCGATCGCGCTCAGCGCTACGGGCGGCGCGTCGGGGAATCCGGTCGTCTTCAGCGTGGTCTCGGGCCCGGGCAGCGTCAGCGGAAACATGCTGACAATTACTGGAGCCGGTACCGTCGTAGTTGCCGCCAATCAGGCGGGCAATGCAACCTACGCGAGTGCACCGCAGGTGACGCAATCGGTCGTAGTCAACAAGGCCGCGCAGACCATCACCTTCACACCGCCAACCAGCCCGGTCACCTACCCGGCGAACCCGATTACGCTGTCGGCGACCGGCGGAGCCTCGGGCAACGCCATTGTCTTCAGCGTGGTCTCCGGACCAGGCACCGTGAGCGGGACTACGCTCACCATCACCGGCACCGGCACAATTGTGGTGGCCGCCAACCAGGCCGGTAACGCCAACTATCTGGCCGCAACGCAAGTCACGCAGTCGGTCGTGGTCAACCTTGCTTCAGGTGGCCCAGGCTTCACCCTCGTGCAGAAATGCCATGCCGCGTCGAACACCAGCAACGTTTGCACGTTCGCGAATCCGGTCGCTGCCGGTGATCTGGTCATCGGCGGAGCCGTCATCGACAACACAGTAGCTGCGACGGGCGTTAAGGATGGTGCCGGCCATGTCTTCACGTTGTCTCCGAACTCGCCCTGCACCGGCGGATCCGTCACCAGCCATGCGTGGGTGTTCTATTTGCTCTCGTCGCCCGGTGGCAGCAACACCGTAGTATTTTCTGACAGCCCTAACGACAATGTTGACGAGATTTGGGCCTATGAGTTCTCGGTTTCGGGCGGCACAGCCGCGTTCGACACCGACACCAACGGTTGCGCTTTTACATCCAGCAGTACGAACCCTAAGTCGACACTGACGCTTTCGGGTTCGAACGAACTTGCCTACTTCGACTCCTATGTCGCCGGTCAGGCGACGGGCGTCGGCTCACCGTGGACAGTCGGAACGGCCACCAGCCTCGGCAATGTGGACGGATACGACCCCAGCGCCTCGTCGTCGATCACTACCTCGATTACGCCCTCGGGTCAGGGCTGGGGCATCGTGATGGCTATGGCTCTGAAAATCGTTCCTCCGTAAACACCGCAGATCTGCAGGATGGCTCGATGCCCGGCACGGGCAAGATCGACCGGCGCGACGTGCAGCAACTCCCTTGCACGCAGCAGGGCATCGAAATCACCTCCCCGTAATTGGCCGCAGGCGCCGCAGCCCGTCGTAGCCTTCAACCAGGCCGCGGACTCGCTGCCGGCACGTCCCTGATCAGCCTCCATCGGTAACACTGGCCATGCCCTCCCGTGTACTCGCCAGTTATGTAACCGTAATACAACCATCGGGCCATAACTCACTGACTACATGGGGATACTCTCTCACCCAGGACTTTTGTAACCTGGACAGGGTTAATTGAGAGCCAGTCGCGGCCGTACGTTGGCGCCGTTTTTTCCTGGGGGCTCCGGAAATGAGAAGAACGCCAGAATCATGCCGTCCCACCGTTATCCGCGGTTATACAAATCCCTGCGTCATATGGCCGCTGCCTTTGGCTGGCTCCTCTACTTCTATGAGTGGGTGCACGTCTCCTGTCAGACACCGCGCCATGAGCCCATCGCATTCGTCATCCTTCTGATCTCTGCAACTCTGCTGATGCATGCCGGCATCGCGGCATGGATCTCTCACAATAAACGGCTGGCGGCGAAGGGCAAGCGCGGTCTCATGACCCGCTACACGGTCCCTGTTTTCTCGCAGGACTCGCTCGGACGCCAGTTAGTGGTACACGAGCAAACGCGGCAAAGTCAGGAAGTCATTGTTCGCGTCGACGGTGACACGAAATTTTATCTGCCTGCACTTGAGCTTCGGCAGCCGGCGAAGCAGCGGAAAACCAGCCGCCGCCGCAAGGGCCGGCTCCCGGTGCCCGTCGCGGAATTGGTGTAACGGCAGCCATGCAAGACCTCCTCTCCCACCTCCTGCCCGGCCTTCGAGCCATCGACCATTCGAACCTGTACTGGGCTGCCCTCGAGTTCTACGGCCTCTATCCCATCGCCATGAGCTGGCTCTGGATCTCGCTGTCGCTGTTCTTCCGGCGTGGCCAGGAAGACAAGGCCATCGAGATGCAGCCGCCGTTCCCCATGGTCTCCGTGGTTGTGCCGTGTTATGCCGAAGAAGCCACGCTGACCGACACGGTCGATGCGCTGCTGGCGATGAATTACCCCGCCTTTGAGGTCATCATCGTCAACGACAACTCGCCCGACAAAACCGCCGAAATAGCCCGCGGCTATCTGTCGGATCCGCGCGTGCGCCTCATCAACAAGACCATGAACGAGGGCAAGGCAATGGGACTCAACGATGCCCTTCCCTTCTGCCGCGGCGAAATCCTCCTCTTTATTGACGGCGACATTATCGTGACGCCCGACGTGCTGACATACATGGTGCCGCATTTCCAGGGAACGCGCGTCGCGGCCGTCACCGGCAATCCGCGCGTGCGCAATCGCACCTCCGTCCTGCAGCACCTCCAGGCCATCGAGTTCTCGTCGATCGTCTCCATGCAGCGGCGTGCGCAGCGTGTGCTGGGACGCATCCTCACGGTTTCCGGAGCGGTCTTCGCGGTGCGCCGCACCGCTCTGCTCGACATCGGCGGATTCAGCTCCCACATGGCGACCGAAGACATGGATATGACCTGGCGCCTGCAGATGCAGCACTGGGATATCCGCTACGAACCCCGCGCGGTCGTCTGGATGCAGGTGCCCCTGAACATTCGCGACCTCTGGAAGCAGCGGCGCCGCTGGACGCGCGGCCTCGCGCAGGCTCTCAAACGCCATCGGGAGATTCCCTTCCGATGGAAGATGCGCCGGATGTGGCCCATCTACTACGAGTCGTGCGCGTCGATCCTCTGGTCCTTCGATTTCGTCCTGATGACGATCTTCTGGATCTTCTGCAAAGTGGTCGGCTACGATCCGCGCGGCGCTTCCCCGTTTCCCAACTTCTGGGGAATGATGATCGCCACCACCTGCATCGCGCAGCTGGTCATCGGCGCCTGGACCGACAAGAAGTACGACAAGGAGATTCTCTGGTCCACCCCCGACGTTGTGTTCTATCCCATCATTTACTGGATGATGATGGCCATCATCACCTTCGTCTACACCATCCCCGCGCTTCTGCGGAAGCCTCCGCGGGTGCAGACGTGGCACATCCGGCGGGATACCGCATGAGGCGCCGCGTGCTTATTTATGGATCCCGCGCATGCGCGATGGCCGGCTTCGTTCTGGGGTGTGCGGCAGCGCTGCCGGCCAATACTGCTGCGGCGCCCCGCTCGGCGCGCGAGGCTGCCGTAGCGCAGGCGCGCGCCGGCGACACAAAGGATGCCCTGGCCACGCTGCGGATGCTCGTCATGAATTATCCCGGCGATGCGCGGCTCCTCGCCGATACGGCCATTGTGGCCAACTGGGCCGGCGATGACGCGTACGCCCTTGAGATCTACGCGCGCCCCGAAACACCCAAAGACGACGCCGGCGTGACGGAGGCTGCCGCTCGCTCCGCGCGCAATCTGCACCGCTACGACATGGCGCTGGACCTTTATCGCACTGCGGCGACGCTGGCGCAGGATCGCTGGCAGCCCCTGCTCGGCCAGGCCCTGGTGCTCACCGACCAGGGGAAATATCGCGAAGCGTCCGAGGAGATGAAGCCGTTGCTGCGCGAGCACCTCGACGAGGCCGATGTCGAGGCGGGCGATGCGTATCTTTGCTCGCGGCAGGGCGACTACTCCTGCATGCTCGACATGGATCAGCGCCTCATGCGGCATCGGCCGCAGCAGAGCGCAGCCATCCAGTGCCAGATGGCCCAGGCCCTCGCGCACCTGGGCGGCGAAACGCTGGCTGAGGAGACTTGTCCGCAGTCGGAGCCGTCCGATGATCGGCGGCTTCAGGAGGCGAAGGGCGCTGAGCGCGTCCGCTGGGCCGAGGGTTACGCGCACACCTGGTCGGAGCGGCGCTCGGAAGGCGAAGCCGCTCTCAGGCTACTGGACGGCGTGATCGCAGCCTCGCCGAGCCGCGACGATACCTGGAAGACGGCGGAGATCGACCGCATTCTGGCGCTCTACGATTTGCGGCGCATGACCGATGTGATTGCCGCATACGAACACTTGCGCGCGCAAAAGATCGAAGTGCCGGCCTACGCGCTCGGCAGCGTTGCCGGCGCCTACCTCGCGCGACATCGCCCGCGCCACGCAGAGGCGCTCTATCGGGAACTGGTGAAGCGCGCCCCCACGAATGGCCAGATGTGGGGAGGGCTGACTTACGCTCAATTTGAGCAGGAGCACCTGAGCGAGTCGTTCCACACTGTGGACCTCGCTTACAGCGATGCGCCGGCAACCCTGAGAGCGTCCGGGCTGAAAGTCACTCTCGAAAATGCGGAACACACCAGCCTCGGCCTCCAGGCTGCTGAAATGCGCGGCTACGCCGATATGCCTGCGCAGGAAGCCGCGCGGCTCATGCCTCTGCTGGCAGCGGCCCCGGCCAACCAGGATCTGAACCGCACCATGGCCATGAATTACCTGGCGCGCGGATGGCCGTTCCTTGCCCAGCGTCAGGAGCGTATCGCCGACAGCTACACCCAGCCCGATGCGCTGCCGGTGCTCGAAGACGCGGAAGTGCTCGATGCAATGGGACGTCGCGATCAGGTCGATGCCATGCTGCCCGCACTCATTCAGCGCGACGGCAACAGCCCCTCCATCAACCGCTTTCTCACGGACGAGGCCATCGAACGCGGCTGGCAGGCCGATGCAGAAACGGGATTCGAGTGGTCGAGCGGCAAATTCATCGGCACCTCCGAGGATTCCGACGGGCATCTCTACGGTCCGCTCTTCGAAAATCGCTGGCGCGCCTATGCGCACGCGCTCGGCGCCACGGGCAGTTTCAAGGAAGGATCGGCATATCGCTCCCGCACCGCCATGGGCGTCAGCTACGACTACGGCCGCGAAGCAGGCTGGCTCGAAGTGGCCGGAGACGATGGAACGGCGGGAGCCCGCCCGGCCGTCGCCGCCGGCGCCGATCTCAATTACCGCGACCACTGGAACCTGAAGCTCAATGGCGACACCGACGATGTGACCGGCACGCAGCTCATCACCCAGCTTGGCAAGGTGCACGCGCGCAGCGGAGCGGCCAGTCTGGAATGGCGCCAGAGCGAAGAGCGCGACATCCAGGCCGGCGTCGAGCGCATGCTCTTCACCGACGGCAATCAGCGCACCATCTTCACCGCCTCGCTCGATCAGCGTGCCTGGACCACCCCGCGCGTACAGCTGACCGTCACGCCGGAGCTTTGGTCTTCTTCGAACTCTGAAAATGAGAACCGGATCTACTTCAATCCCAAAGCCGATTTTTCGCTGGGCCCGTCCACGAGCGTTCGCTGGCTCACCTGGCGTCGCTACAGCCGCAACTTCACGCAGGATTTCACGGCGTACGTTGCCCCGTACTGGCAGGAAAATTACGGCCTCGGCGGAGCCATTGCCCTGACCTTGCAGCAGCGGTTCACGATCAGCAAGCGCTTCAGCGCGTTCGACAAATTGACATGGGACAGCCAGCCCTACGACGGCAGCAACGAGCCCTGGACCGGTCTGGAGTTTGGCGTGAAATGGGGAAGTCAATGAAGAGGATTGCGCTGGCCGCGCTCCTGCTCGGCGCGTCCTGCGCCGCCCTGGCGCAGATTCCGGGAGCGCAGGCGCCGGATTTTGTCGCGCTCTGCTATCACGACGTGCGCGACGATGTAGGCGGTACGCCAACCTCGCCCGAAGGCGCCCGGGGCATCGTCTCGGGCCGGCATGAGCTGGATCAGGATCAGTACGCGATCAGCACACGCAATCTGGCGTCGCAGTTCGACTGGCTTCGCTCGCACGGCTATCACGTCGTCAGCCTGCAACAGGTGATCGATGCCCGCAGCGGCGGTGCGGCCCTGCCGGACCATGCCGTGCTTCTCACCTTCGATGACGGGCTCCGCAGCGCGTACACCAAAGTCTTTCCCCTGCTCAGAGCCTACCGCTACCCCGCTGTGATGGCGGTCGTGGGCGCGTGGGCCAGCCTGCCGGACGACGGCAAAGTTCCCTACGGATTTCGCGACTTCACCCGCGACGACTTCGCCACCTGGGACGAGCTGCGCGAAATGCAGCAGAGCGGCCTGGTCGAGATCGCTTCGCACACCTGGGACCTGCACGACGGCATCGTCGCCAATCCGCAGGGCAATGTCATCCCGGCTGTCATTGTGCACGCGTACGATGCGAAGGCCCATCGCTACGAGACCGACGCGGAATACTCCGCGCGCATTCGCGCGGATCTGGCACGCAATTCCCACGAGATCGAAGAGCATGTAGGCCATGCGCCGCGCGCCGTGATGTGGCCTTATGGCGCGTACACCCAGGTGGCGGATTCGATCGCAGAGTCTCTCGGCATGAAGATCTCGTTCACCCTGGGCTGGCCGGTGACGTTTCCTGATCGCACCTACGGACTCACCGGGCTGCATGCGATTCCGCGCCTGGTGATGATGTCGAACCCCACCCTCTCCGATTTCCTGTGGTCGTTCAACCACCTGTATGTGCGCAACAACATCCGCGCCGTCCAGGTCGATCTCGATTACATCTACGATCCCGACCCTGCGCAGGAGGAGAAGAACCTCGGCGAGCTGCTTGACCGCATCCAGAAGCTCAACGTGACCCACGTCTGGCTGCAGGCTTACGCCGATCCCGGCGGATCCGGCACAGCCAGATCCGTCTACTTCCCCAACCATGAGCTGCCCATGCGCGCCGACCTGTTTTCCCGCGTGGCCTGGCAATTACGCACCCGCTGCGGCGTTGAAGTCTATGCGTGGATGCCGGTGCTCGCCTGGCATCTGCCCGATGCGGCGATGCAGAAGCAATTACAGATCGAGCCGAAAGCCGGTGCGAAAGACGATCCACCGGCGCGTCTGAATCCGTTTCTGCCCGAAACGCAGAAGCTCGTCGGCGATTTATACGAGGACCTCGGCCGCGCCGCCCCCGTCGCCGGCATCCTGTTCAGCGACGACGCGGTGCTCCGCGATACCGACAACCTGGGTCCGAACGCTCCGGCTCCCGGCCCCGAGCGGACGAAGGCGCTCGTTGATTTCACTCTTCAGATGGCCGCTCACACGCGCCGCTGGAGCCCCGAACTGGCGACGGCGCGCAATCTCTTCGCCGAGCCCGTGCTCCACCCTGAAGCCGAAGCGTGGTTCGCGCAATCGCTGCCGGCGTTTTTAGACAGCTACAACATCACCGCGCTGATGGCCATGCCCGCCATGGAGAATGTCGCCAGGGCCGATCCATGGCTCGCCCGCCTCGCGCGCACGGTGGAAGCGACCCCGGGCGGCACCGAGCAAACTGTCTTCGAGCTGCAGACCGTTGACTGGCGCACGAATCAGCCGATTCCCACCAGCCGCGTTGCCAAACAGGCCCGCGAGTTACAGGACGCAGGCATCCTCCACCTCGGCTACTATCCCGACGATTTCGCGAAAGACAACCCCAACATCGACCAGCTCACTCCGGCGTTCTCCGCGGCTACTTTCCCCAGCCAGCGGCCCTGACCAGGAGACGCCGGCATCGACACGAACGCCCGGGACGGATACCGTTCCCGGGCGCTGTATTTTTCCGGCGGGGAATTACTGCGGCGTGCTCGGCTTCGATGCATCCGCCTTCGGCGCGTCGCCGGCGGCCGGTGCAGCCGCGGCAGACCGCTTCAGCGTGTACTCCATCGGCGGCATCTGATCGTTGTCGGGTTTGGTCGATACCTTGATCTCGTCGCTGCTCACCGTGCACTCGTGCGTGATGGTCATGCCGTTGAACGAAACAGTGAAGGTCAGCTTATCGCCATCGATCTTTCCGTTATCGATGTCGATCGGATCGCCCTGGGGACCGAGTACTGTCCCGGTCACTTTCGTGCCATCTTGCTTGAAGGTAAAAGTGAGCGGGAAATTGCTCCCGTCGGGCGCGGTCAGCGAGCCCGTCCAGGTCCCCGTTACGTCGGTGGCTGCGAATACTGGTTTCGCGGTCGCAATCATCAGCAGCGCCGCGCACAAAACGATCCAGTTCCTCATCTGTTTCATCAGAAAGACCTCCGGAAATGCCCAGCGCGGCGATGATACCGCGCCCCGCGCATGCCTGCCCAGTCCTTCGATCGCGAATCGCCGGCCGCAATCGCTCCGGCATGGCGCCCCGCTGAAAACTTCCCGGCGTTCCGCATAGCGGCTTTTGCCCTCGGCAAAGGTGGTAGCCTTGGGGCGTTTGCCATCCCTGATCGCGATAGGAATGCTGCGCTGATGATGAAAATGCCCGTTGTTCTGTTCCTTTCCGCTTCCCTGCTTTCGGTCCTGCCCACTCACGCGCAGGAGCAGCGCCAGCAGCCCCGCCCCAAAGAAGTCGACCAGTGGCACCTGCAGCATTTTCCCTTCGACGATCCCAGCCTGGCGCCGGAAAAGCGCATCGACGATCTGCTCTCGCGCATGACCGTCGACGAGAAGATCGACTGCCTCGGCACCATCACCGGAGTGCCGCGCCTCGGGGTGCCCAACATCGGCAGTTCCGAAGGCATCCACGGAGTCGTGCAGCGCCAGGCGCGCTTCGGCCGCGAGCCCATCACCACCACGCAGTTCCCGCAGCCGCCGGGCATGGGTGAAACCTGGGACCCCGACCTCGTCCGCCAGGCCGCCGGCGTGGAAGGCTACGAAGCGCGCTTCATCTCCCAAACCGAGAAATATAACCGCCAGATCCTCATGCTCTGGGGACCGCAGTCCGATCTCGATCGCGATCCGCGCTGGGGACGCAGCGAAGAAGTCTACGGCGAAGATCCCTTCTTCAACGGCACCATGGCCGTGGCGTTCTCGCGCGGCCTCGAGGGCGATGATCCCAAGTACTGGCAGGCTGCGCCGCTGCTCAAGCATTTCCTCGCCAACGAAAACGAGAACGGCCGCAACTATACTTCGTCGAATTTCGACGAGCGCCTCTTCTGGGAGTACTACTCGGTCCCCTTCCGCATGGCCTTCACCGAAGGTGGAGCGAAGGCCGTGATGGCCTCCTACAACGCATGGAATGGCACCCCGATGGCAGTCAATCCCATCCTGCGCAGCATCGTTATCGACAAGTGGGGCGTCGATGTCATCTCCAGCGACGGCGGCGCGGTCAAGCTCCTCGTTTCTCCGCGCAAGCTCTTCCCCAATCAGGAAGCCGCCGTCGTCGCCTGCCTCAAAGCCGGCATCAATCAATACCTCGACGTCTATCAGGGCGAGCTGCACGCCGCGCTCAAGGACGGCTCCATCACCGAAGCCGATCTCGACAACGCGCTGCGCCGCAAGTTTCGCATTGAATTAAAGCTCGGCCTGCTCGATCCGCCCGACATGGTGCCGTACACGAAAATCAAAGACTCGCCCGAGCCCTGGAACACCGACCGCGACCGCGGCATCTCCAAAAAGATCGCGCTCGAATCCGTCGTTCTGCTGAAGAACCAGAACAACCTCCTCCCGCTCGATAAAACGAAGATCAAGTCCATCGCCGTCATCGGGCCGCTGGCCAATGTCGTCCACTGGGACTGGTACGGCGGCACTCCCCCGTATGCGACCACGCCGCTCAAGGGCATTCAGGATGAGGTTGGGCCCGACGTGAAGGTGAACTTCGCCGCCTACGACACCGAATCCGGCGAAGACGATGCGATGAAAGCCGCGAGCGAATCCGACGTCGCCGTGGTTGTCGTCGGCAACGACCCAACCTGCGGCGACGAAGCGCATGGATGGTACAACTCGCCCACCGAAGGCGGCGGCATCACGCTGCCCTGCACCGTGCCCAGCGACGGCCGCGAGGGCCGAGACCGCGAGACCATCGACCTCTATCAGGAGCAGATCATCAAGCAGGTGATGATCAAGAACCCGAAGACGATCGTCATGCTCATCTCCAGCTTCCCCTACGACATCAACTGGACCGAAGCCAACGTCCCCGCCATCCTGCACATGGCGCACTCCTCGCAGGATGAAGGC
>DATJTG010000192.1:0-3820 GCA_035503555.1 Acidobacteriaceae bacterium
CACTCCGAAATGCGGCAGGTGCGACAGAATTGCCGGAATGGCCAGCCGCGGCCGGAAGACTTTGACGAACGGCACCACCAGCCGCGTCGAGTAGCTGCCGCGCAGGTCCATCAGCACCAACACCACGGCGATCACCGCCGAGGCCAGGAACTGATAGACCAGCTTGGCCCGCGCCGTCAGCCCCAGATTCCGCCGGTGAACGACCTTAATATAGTCATCCGCGAACCCAATGGCCCCAAAGGCCGTCGCCGAAAACATCACCACCCACACAAACGGATTCGAAAGGTCGGCCCACAGAAACGTCGGCAGCACGATGGCGATCAGGATCAGCACCCCGCCCATCGTCGGCGTGCCCGCCTTTTTCTGGTGCGCCTTCGGCCCTTCCTCGCGAATGTACTGGCCGATCTGGAACTCGCGCAGCTTTTCGATCACGTAGGGCCCGATGATCATCGTGATCAGCAGCGCCGTCAGCGAAGCGAACGCAGTGCGAAAGGTCAGATACCGGAAGATGCGGAAGGGTCTGAAGTACGGGAATAGCTTTTGATACAGGAGCCAGTAGAGCAAACTTCCTCCGGCGAACGCGCGAGTGGGTTGCGGTTAGAACTGATCTCATCCACCCTCGGCAACTGGTAATGCGACAAATGAGACCCGCCACTGAAGCGGGGCTCACGCAGTCGACCGAAGCCGCGATGTTAACGATAAGACCAGTTCAGTTTAAATCCCCGGGCTGTGCGGAATTGCCCTGATTTTCTGCGTCGGATAGTGCTGCGAGCGCCTTCTCCAGCCGCACGCCGCGCGAGCCCTTCAGCAGAACCGCATCGCCCGGCTGCAAACGTTCCCGCAACCAGACGCCGGCCTCTTCCGGCGTGTGCACGAACACCGCTTCCACGCCCCAGTGCGCGGCAGCGTCCACCAGGTGCCGCGCCAGGCCTCGCACGCCAATCACCACATCGATCCCGGCCAGCGACGCCTCTTTCCCGCACATCGAGTGGAGCGCCGCGGCTTCCGGCCCCAGCTCCAGCATCTCGCCGGCTACCAGAATCCGCCGCTCCGCCGGCGTCGCCCTCAGCGTGCCGATCATCGACTTCAGCGCTTCGGGATTCGAATTGTACGAATCGTTGATAATCGTCGCGCCCCGCACTACTATCGCTCGGCCGCGCTTCTCGTCCGGCTGCATCGTCTCGAGCGCCGCACAGCACTCACCCAGCGGAATACCTGCCTCCAGGCCCACCGCAATCGCCGCCAGGGCGTTCTTCGCATTGTGCTCGCCGGGCAGACGCAGATGCAGTTCCGCCTGCTGATTTCTGGCGCGAATCCTGACTTGGATCCCCTCCGCACCCAGCGCCTGCACCGACTCCGCTCGGGGATCGGCGCACGGCCCGCGCCCGTAATAAACGACCTTCCCTGCGAAATCCCGCCCAAACTGCGAAACGTAAGAATCGTCGCAGTTCAGAAACGCGACGCCGGAACGCGGTAAACCCGCCACCAGCTCATACTTCGCGCGCGCAATCCCGGCCACGCCATCGGGGAAGAACTCCGCGTGGGCGTGTCCGACGTTCGTTACTACGCCCCAGTCCGGCGCAGCGATGCGGCACAGCGCGGCAATCTCGCCCGCGGCCGACATGCCCATCTCGATCACGGCGACCTCATGCTCCGGGTGCAGCCGCAGCAGCTGCAGCGGCACGCCGAAATGGTTATTGAGATTGCCCTGCGACCGCAGCACCTGAAAGCGGGCGCCCAGCACTGTGGCAATCGCCTCTTTCGTCGTCGTTTTCCCGGCCGATCCGGTCACGCCCACCACGCGTTTGCCCCAGTTCCGTCGGACGCTCGCCGCCAGCCGCTGCATCGCCAGAAGCACATCGTCGACCGCGAGGATCCGACCCTGGGAACTCGACTGTTGGCGGGACTGGGTGAGCTTCTGCACCACCGCCGCGCACGCTCCGCGCTCGAACGCCGCCGCGACAAACTCGTGTCCGTCAAATCTCTCGCCGCGAATCGCGAAGAACAGATCGCCCGGCTCGAGCGTCCTCGAGTCGATCGAGTATCCCGTTGCCGTGATCGCGTCGCCGCCGGCCGGCGCATCGATCGC
Organism: Acidobacteriaceae bacterium; assembly: GCA_035503555.1. Classification (GTDB taxonomy): domain Bacteria; phylum Acidobacteriota; class Terriglobia; order Terriglobales; family Acidobacteriaceae; genus Palsa-343. The sequence continues at coordinate 2,090 of DATJTG010000192.1, forward strand.
CAGCCAGCGCGCAATCTGCGTGAGCGTCAGCTGCACGCGCGCACTCCATGCAGGCTTTTCAACGTTTCGGCCGCAATCGCCGCATCGTCGAACGGGATTGTCCGGTCGCGCAGCACCTGCTCCTTCTCGTGGCCCTTGCCGGCCAGCAGCACAATGTCCCCGGGCTGGGCCGCTTCGAGCGCCAGATGAATCGCCCGCGAGCGATCTGACTCCGCCACATAGGGCGTGCCCGTCGCGAGCAAGCCCGGCAGCGCGTCGGCCATGATCGCCTCGGGATCCTCGCTGCGCGGATTGTCAGACGTCAGCACCACAAAGTCGCTGCCCGCGCCCGCCGCGCGGCCCATCTTCGGCCGCTTGGCGCGATCGCGATCGCCGCCGCAGCCGAACAGCGTGATCACGCGATGTTCCCGTCCGACAAATTCGCGTGCCAGCGCCGTCAGATTCCGCAGCGCATCGTCGGTGTGCGCGTAATCCACCACCACCGTGAACGGCTGCCCCGCATCGACGGTCTGGAAGCGCCCCGGCACGCACGCCAGCGACGCCGCGCCTTCCGCAACCTGCTCGAGCGTGAGGCCGCGTGCCAGCGCCGCGCCCGACGCTGCCAGCAGATTGTAGAGGTTCACACGGCCCGTCAGACGCGTGCGCACGGCGGTTGATCCATGCGGCGTCAGCAGCCGAAACGTCATCCCTGAAGCGGCCATCCGCGCATCCTCGGCGCGAAACTCTGCGCCCGCGAGCCCGTATGCGTAAACCTCGGCGCCCGCCGCCCGCGCCGCGTCCGCCATCTTCACACCCCATGGATCGTCGACATTGATCACCGCGACGCGCGGCGCATTGCCCAGCCCGCCATCGAACAGCGTGCGCTTCGCAACGAAGTAGTTTTCCATCGTGCCGTGATAGTCCAGGTGATCCTGGGTGAGATTGGTGAAGATCGCCACATCATACGGCAAACTGTACACGCGCCCCTGGTCGAGGGCGTGCGACGACACCTCCATGACCGTCTCGCTCGCGCCGGCATCGGCACCCTCGCGAAAGAGCGCCAGCAGATCGCGCGACTCCGGCGTGGTATGCGGCGCAGGCCGGACCGCCCCCGCTACGTGATTCTCAATCGTCCCGATCAGCACGGTTTTACGGCCAGTGGAGTTAAGCATCGCGTCCAGCAGAAAAGCCGTGGTCGTCTTGCCGTTCGTCCCGGTCACGCCGCTCAGCGCCATCCGCCGTTCAGGATGATGGAAGAAATTGGCCGCCAGCACCGCCATGGCGCGCCGTCCGCCGCCCGCGGGAATCTCGGCGACCGCGATCTGCGGGTGCTTCCGCGCGGTATCGGCAAACGCCGCAGCCGAATCCGACACAACCGCGCTCACGCCCTGTTCGATCGCCTTGCCGATGTAGCGATTGCCGTCGGTCGTCCCGCCGCTCATCGCCAGAAAGAGCGAGCCCCGACGGACGCGGCGCGAATCGTACTCGACGCCCGCAACCTCAGTAGCCGGACCGGCGCGGCGGACAATCTCGCACCCGCTCAGGACTTCGTCAAAGCGCATGACAAGGTGATTGTAAGCTGCGACGCTATCGCCCGAATCGCACGATGATCTCCGTGCCCACGGGAACCATGGTCCCCGCCGCCGGCACCTGATCGCGCGCGAGCCCCGCGCCCACCACCTGAACGCCCAGGCTGGCGCCGCTGGCCTGCACCACCACGTCGCGCAGCGATTTGCCGAGGAACGACGGCAC
>DATJTG010000193.1:0-54715 GCA_035503555.1 Acidobacteriaceae bacterium
CTGGGGACACCCTGCTTACCAACTGCCGCCGGAAGCGAACCTGCTTGCTGTCGCGCATTACATCGAAGCGCTTGATATGCAGCGGGATTTTATTCGCATCCACGCGGTCCTGGGCGGTAAAAATCCGCACCTGCAGACGTATCTCGTAGGTGGGATGTCTACCGCAATCGATGGCAACGAGCCGGAAGCCGTGATCAATCCGGAGCGCATTACGCTCTTCAATGAGCTTGCGGCTCGTGCGCGGGATTTCGTCCAGCAGGTCTACATTCCCGATGTTCTGGCCGTGGCCAGTTTCTATAAGGAGTGGTTCGGTTACGGTGAGGGCCTCGGCAACTTTATGGCCTACGGCGATTTGCCAGCGGGCAGAATTGGCGACCCGGCGGGATTCTTCTTCCCGCGGGGAGTGATCCTCAACCGCGACCTCTCGACCGTGCACCCCCTCGATCCTGGCAAGATCGCCGAATACATCACGCACTCCTGGTACGAGTATTCCGGCGGAGATCAGAAGAGTCTGAAGCCGGCGGTTGGTGAGACGAATCCGAAGTATTCGGGGCCGAAGCCGCCGTTCGATCAGCTCGACACCGACGCGAAGTACTCATGGCTGAAGTCACCGCGGTACGACGACAAGCCGATGGAAGTGGGCCCGCTGGCGCGCACGCTGGTCGCGTATGCTTCGGGCGATGAGCAGGTGAAGAAGACGGTGGACGGAGTGCTGGCGAAGTTCAACGCTCCGCCGACGGCGCTCTTCTCGACGCTGGGCCGTATTGCGGCGCGGGCCATCGAGGCTGACATCGTGGTGCAGAAGCTGCCGGACTGGATCGGACAGCTGGACGACAACATGTCGCACGGCAATGTGAAGATCCACAACGGCGACAAGTGGGATCCGGAGAGCTGGCCGAAATCGTGCGCAGGGTTCGGGCTGGAAGAAGCGCCCCGGGGCTCATTGGGCCACTGGGTGGAGATCGAAAACAAGAAGATCGTGAACTACCAGGCGATCGTGCCTTCCACGTGGAATGCAGGACCGCGCGATGCGATGGGACAGCGCGGCGCGTACGAAGCGGCGCTGGTGAACACGCCGATCGCCGATCCGGAACGTCCGCTGGAGGTGCTGCGCACCATCCACTCGTTCGATCCGTGCCTGGCCTGCGCGGTGCATGTGGTGGATGCGCAGGGACGGAGATATGGCCGTGAAGTCGTGGCCACGCCGGAACCGGAGGGATCCAAGTCGCTTCCTCCGGTACCCGCGGGGCTGGGCCTGGGAGGCTTCTGATGGTCAGCATCCCGAATATCTTTACGCCGCGCAGACATTTCGCGGAGGGGCAGGAGCATCTGGTTCCGGTCTACGTATGGGAACTGCCGGTCCGGCTGAGCCACTGGGGCATGGTGGCTGCGGTGACTGTGCTGACCTGGACCGGCCTCTACATGAATCATCCGTTTCTGATCTTCCCGCACAGGACGGCGTGGACGATGGGGACGGTACGGTTCATCCATGAGCTGGCCGGCTTCGAGCTGCTCGGCGCGCTTTTGGTGCGCATCTACTGGTTCTTTGCGGGCAATCACTGGGCGCGGTGGAGGCAGTTCGTTCCGCTGACGCGGCGGCAGTGGCAGAGCCTGAAGGAAATGGTGCGTTATTACAGCTTCCGCCAGCGCAAGCCGTTCGAGCAGATCGGCCATAACACGCTGGCCGGCCTCGCGTACATCTGGGTGTACTTCATGGTGGCGTGCGAGTGCGTGACCGGGCTGGTGCTTTTTGCCACGGTCGAGGGCTCGCCGACGCTAAAATTCTTCGTGGGCTGGATTCCGCAGCTGATCAACATTCAGTGGATCCGCACGGTGCATTTCCTGTTCATGTTCTTCCTGATGGCGTTCTTCATTCATCACGTTTATAGCGCCGCTCTGGTGGCGATGACGGAGCGCAACGCGGAAATGGAGAGCATCTTCAGCGGCTACAAATTTGTCGACGACGAGACGATCGACGAGGAGCTGAAGATCGCCGCCAGCGAACGGCGGCATATTTTCGGGAAACGCAATATTCACCGCAACCGAAACTGGGATCGATGATCAGTCCGCGCATCGCAGTCGTTGGCCTCGGCAACCTGATGCGGACCGATGATGCCGTAGGCATGCTCGCCCTCCGCCAATTGCAGCAGCGGTCGCAGTTGCCGGAGGGTGTGGTGCTGATCGAAGGCGGTACGCTGGGGCTCGAACTGCTGTACCCCCTGTCCGGAGTCACTCATCTTCTGGCTCTGGATGCGATCGACGCGGGCGAGGCGCCGGGAACGGTGCTGCGCTTTGCCGGCGAAGCCGTTGCCGATATGCCTGTGACGAAGAGCGTCCATCTGCTGGGATTCTCCGACCTGATCGGGGCGATGATGCTCACTGGCGACGCTCCCCAGCAGATTGTGGTGCTGGGCGTGCAGCCGGAGCGCATTGCCTGGGGCACCGAACTGACGAAGCCGGTGCAGGCGGTGCTGGGCAAACTGGCGGCCGCTGCTCTCGAGCAGGTCCGGGCGTGGTCGTGGGAAATCGCTGCACAGCCGGTGTGCTGCTGCGAGCAGAAGTCTGCCTGAGCGAGCCGCCGGGATTCCAAGGTAACAGGGTGATATCCGTCACTGCGCCGTCCCTGTGATTGCGGTCACTGTCCGTCCTTCGGACAGCCCGCTATGCTGCATGTTTGCGTGAAGCGGTGAAAGCGGAGTTTCACGAGCCGCAAAAACTACAACCGGCTGCACGCGGTGCATGCGCATGGGCCGATCAACCGTCATCGCGTGTCTTCTTCTCTTTCCGGGTCTGAGTGGAACGGCCCGTGCTGCGGGTGCTCCGCAGGTTGCCGCGACTGCGCAGGGGGCGGCGGCAACCGCCGCCGACGCAACGAGCTGTTCTACGTGTCACAGCGACATCGTTCGGCAGGTGAAGGCGCACCCGCACGCGTCTGCGGGCAAGGCCGTCAACTGCTCGGATTGCCACACGATGGACACGGCGCATGTGCGCGGCTCGCGCGAGATGGCGGCGCACAAGCAGCCTACGATTGCGGAGCAGAATGCCTCCTGCACCCGCTGCCACACGGAGGATGCAGGCCCTTTTGCGCATCAGCATCCGGTCGTGAATGCGGAAGGCTGCGGCACGTGCCACGCGGCGCATGGGTCGGCGAATCCCAGGATGCTGACCGTCGCCAGCCAGAGGGCACTATGTCTGCAGTGTCACGCGCAGACCACCACGCAGCCAACGCACGCCTCCGGTGCCGCGCCGGCCACGCAGCCCGTAGACTGCACGACGTGCCACCACCAGATTCACGGTTCCAACACCAGCGAGGCTTTTCTGCAATGACGGAAGGGAGGCCGGCATGAACGCATCCGTTGTCGCGATTCGCAATCATGCACGCCACGTCTTCCCACTCCGTTATGTCCACGCCCGCAACCGGCAGTCGATTGCAGGCACAGTCAGCCAACCGTGGCCGGTTTCTGCTCCGGTCACCCTACGGAGGAGAACGACGTGAAAACAACAGGCCACATGGCAGTACTGACCATTCTGGGGCTGTCTCTCGCGATTCCTGCGATGGCACAGCAGGGTGGCGATGCAACTTATAAGGCGAAGTGCGCGATGTGCCACGGCGCCGACGGCACCGGCGACACACCGGTGGGCAAGAGCATGAAGGTTAATTCGTTCAAGTCGGACGCGGATGTGAAAGCCTCCGACGCCGATCTGGCGAAAGTGACCAAAGAAGGCAAAGGCAAGATGCCTGCCTATGCCGGAAAACTGACAGACGATCAGATTCAGCAGGTCGTCACGTACATCCGGACCCTCCAGAAGTAAGGGCCGGCGAGGCGTACGAGCGCAGAGCGGCGGGACCGACCTGCGCTCGATCACGCGACTGATGGAGAAGTGCGCCGGGATCCGCGCAGATTCATGCGCGGGCGACGGCGCAGGCTCCGGATTCTCGCGGCCGGGGCAGGGAAGGGACGAGATGGGCACCCGTGCAGATGCAGGGCCTGCGCGAGTCCGGCGCGTCTGTGGCCGGATCGCGCGCGTGCTGGCCGGTTCGATGGCCTCTGTTTTCCTCCTCATGATCTTCTCGCGGCTTCCGGCCGCGGCTCAGCAGGCTTCGGATTGCCTGACCTGTCACGGGTCTTCGGTGGGGCTGAGGAATTCGCAGGGAAAAGACATCAGCGTCAACGCATCGACGCACATGAAAGGCCCGCATAGCAGCCTGAGCTGCGTGACTTGCCATGCAGGAGCCGCGGCGCAGTCCCACACCTCAAAATCCGCATCGGCTTCGTGCATCACCTGCCATGCGGATGAGGCAAAGGCGCTGAGTGGCGGAGTGCACGCAGCGCTCGGCAAGCCGACCGACTCGGAAACCTGCATCGCCTGCCATGGCACTTCGAACGCGGCGAAGGCCGTCGCCGGGCCGCAGTTCTGCGGCACGTGCCACGCTAAGGAAACGGCGCAATACAGCGCAAGCGTGCACGGGAGCGCGCGCGCCCACGGCAACGCCGACGTACCCACCTGCACGAACTGCCATGGATCGACGCACGCGGCAGTGGCCGCGGCGGATCTCAGTTCACCGGTAAATAAGCAGCATCTGCCGGATACCTGCGGATCCTGCCACTCGAACTCGAGCCTGGCCGCGAAGTATATGTTTGCTGAAGTGCGCCCGGTGGAGGCGTATCGCGCCAGCGTCCATGGGCGCGCGATCGAGCGCGGCAATCTGCATGCAGCTTCCTGTGGAGACTGCCACGGCTCTCACGACATCCTTCCCGTAAACAATCCGCACTCGAAGATATGGAAGCAAAACGTCGCCACCACCTGCGGGCAATGTCATACGGGCGTGGCGCAAACCTATCTGCAGAGCATTCACGGCCAGGCGGTTGGGAAGGGGGTGCTCCAGGCGGCCACCTGTACGGATTGCCACAGTGAGCATCGCATTCTGGCGCCGGGCGATCCGGGTTCGCCGGTGTACATGGCGAATATCTCGCAGGAGGCCTGCTCGCGCTGCCACGCCGATGCGGCGCTGATGGCCGACTTCAATATGCCGCAGGACCGCGTCCCGACTTACGAAGACAGCTATCACGGGCTGGCCGCGCATGAGGGGCGGCAGACGGTGGCCAACTGCGCGAGCTGCCACGGCGTGCACAATATCTATCCGTCGAGGGATCCACGCTCGACGGTTAACCGCGCCAACCTGAGCAAAACCTGCGGGCAGTGCCACGCCGACGCCGGGCGGCGTTTCGCCATCGGGCCGGTGCACGGCATGGCGACCACGACGCCGGGTGGAAAGTTGCTGGGCTTCGTAAAACTGTTTTACCTGGTCGTGATTCCGGTAACCCTGGGCCTGATGTTCGTGCACAACGCAATCGACTGGCGTCGTAAGGCGCGGGCATCGCTGGCCCACTACCGCAAGGCGCCGGGACAAGCGCGTCTCAACCGGAGCGAGCGCATTCAGCATGCGCTGCTGGTGGTCAGCTTCATCGTCCTCGTGATTACCGGCTTTGCGCTGAAGTTCCCGCACGCATTCTGGGCGGTGCCGTTCGTCGACATGGAGCATGGGCACCCCGTGCGCGGGTGGCTGCACCGCATTGCCGGGGTGGTTCTCATCGGGGCTTCGGTTTATCACATGGTCTATGTATCGCTGAAGAAGAGTGGGCGGAACTGGGTGAAGGACATGATTCCGGATCTGCGCGACGCGAAAGAGGCCATACAGACTGTCGAATACAACCTGGGCCGCCGCGACGGGCCGCCGAAGTATCGGCGATTCAACTATGCGGAGAAAGCGGAGTACTGGGCTCTGGTTTGGGGCACGGCGGTGATGGCCGTGACGGGCGTGCTGTTGTGGCTGAACGACTGGATTCTGGCACATCTGCCGCATCCGGCGTCGATTTTGGCGATCAGCACGGCGATCCACTTCTATGAGGCGATCCTGGCGACGCTGGCGATCCTGATCTGGCATTTCTACGCGGTGATCTTCGATCCGGACGTCTATCCGGTGAAGTGGACGTTCCTGACCGGGCGAGCGCCGGAACATGAGGTTCGGGAAGGCGTGGAGGATAAACCGGCGGACAAGCGCCCGGGGTCCGGCGCAGACACCGCGCCGGCGGCTGGGGATGACTAACTCCCGAAGGGCTCCAAACTGGGGTATTTCCTGATCGAAGGTTACGTTCGGTGTGTAAGATGAACCCGCGTCTGTGCGGCATATCACAGACCGTGGCGTACGCAACCGGTTATCAGAGAGAAGGCCCAGGGCCCCAATGCCCCAAAAGGAGTAATACCAATGAACCTTCGCATCAGAACCGCGGCCATTTGTCTGCTCGCCGCGTCCCTTGCCGCGCCTGTGTTCGCACAGAGCGCCGGCGCCGATACCTACAAAGCCAAGTGTGCAATGTGCCACGGCCCCGACGGGACCGCGGCGACGCCTATGGGCAAAATGATGAACATTCCGTCGTTCAAGAGCCCCGATCAGGTGAAAGCGACGGATGCGGCTCTGATCGCGATCACGAAGGACGGCAAGGGCAAAATGCCTTCGTATAACGGCAAGCTGACCGACGACCAGATCAAGGACGTCGTGTCATTCATCCGCACGCTGCAGAAGTAAACAGGACCAGCTGTAAAAGGCCCAGAACGAAACGCCATCGCTGCGTCGAGCGGCGGGAGTGACAGGAGATCCCTGCCTCTCCCTCGCCCCGCCGCAGCCCTGGCTCGATGCTTGCCCGTTTCCCGATCGACCCGGCGACTGGGAATCCGGCACAACGGAGCCACTATGAGGACCCTTTTTTTCGTTGTACTGATTTTTGTACTGACCGGGCCGGGACGAAACGCAAAAGCGCAAACCGACTGCCTGGCATGCCATGGGGATGCGTCGATGCAGGATGCTGCAGGGCACAGCATCGGCGTGAATGCTGACAAGTTCCACGCCAGCGTCCATGGCAGTCTTGCCTGCGGCGACTGCCACAAGGACATCAAGGCCTATCCGCACCCCGATAAGATTGCGCCGGTCGAGTGCGAAAGCTGCCACACCGACGAAGCAAGCAGCCTGAGCGGCAGCGTCCACGCGAATGCCAGCCAGCCATCGGCTCTGGCGACCGGGGCAGAGACGAAGAATCGCTGCCTGAATTGCCACGGCAACCAGCACGAGATTGTCGCGAAGACGGATCCGAACTCGCCGGTGTATCCGCTCAATATCCCGAAGACCTGCGGGAACTGCCACGGCGACGCGGCCATGGCGAAGAAGTACGGGCTCCCGAATGTCTACGCCGCCTATATCGATTCGATCCACGGATTCGCGATCGGCAAGGAAGGCTTGCTGGTGGCCGCGAACTGCACCAGTTGCCACGGATCGCACAGGATTCTCGATCATCGCAATCCGCAGAGCTTGACGTTCCGCGCCAACATTCCGGCCACCTGCGGCAATTGCCACGTGGGCATCAACGAGCAGTACCAGAAGGGCGTGCACGGCAAGGCGGTAGCGGCGGGCAATCCCAATGCCCCGGTCTGCACCGACTGCCACACGGCCCACGGCATCCTGGAGCCGACCTCGTCGGAATTCCGCATGCAGTCGACGCCGGTTTGCGGCAACTGCCATCGTGACAAATTCAGCACGTATCGCGACACGTTCCACTCGCAACTCGGCCTGTTGGGCGGATACACGGAAACCGCCCGCTGCTGGGACTGCCATCAGGCGCACGAGGTCCTGCCCGCGTCCGATCCGCAATCGCCCATCGCGCAGAAGAATCTGGTCGCGACCTGCGGGCGCTGCCACGCGGGCGCGAATATGAGCTTCGTGCAGTATCAGCCGCACGCGAATGCGCGCAACCGCAAGCTGAACCCGGCCTTGTTCTACATCCGGTTGTTCATGAATTTGCTGCTGGCCAGCGTGCTCAGTTTCTTCCTGCTGCACACCATCCTGTGGCTGGTGCGGTCGCGATTCCAGCAGGTAAGCCGCAAGCCTGAGGGAGGGAAAAATGCCTGAGACTACAGAAGCACCGATCTTTGCCAATGAGGCCATGGCCGCGGAGCGCGTTTCTGAAAAGAATGAGCGGTGGTTCCTGCGGTTCACCCTGGGACAGCGGTATCTGCATGCCGTACTTTTCTCAACGTTTCTGGGTCTCGCCGCCACGGGGCTGCCGCTGCGCTTTTCGAGCGCGCTTTGGGCGGTGCGGTTCGCGAAACTCGTCGACGGATTTGGAACGATTCTGTTCTTTCACAAATTCTGCGCGCTGGTCCTTACCGTCGCTTTTCTGATCCACGTGCGCGAGATTATTGCCCGCGGAATCTTCGGCGGCGAGAGAGGAATCTTCTGGGGGCCGACGTCCATGGTCGCCAATTGGAAGGACGTGAAAGACCTTTTCGGTCACATGCGGTGGTTCCTCGGCCTGGGACCAAAGCCGAAATTCGAGCGCTACGCCTACTGGGAGAAGTTCGATTACTGGGCGGTTTTCTGGGGGATGGTGGTCATCGGCTTCTCGGGCTACGCGATGTGGTTCGCCCCGTTCTTCGCGCGCTTTCTGCCCGGCTGGGCGCTGAACGCGGCTCTCATCATCCACAGCGAAGAGGGATTGCTGGCGATCCTCTTCATTTTTGCCATACACTTCGTCAACACCCACCTGAGGCCCGACAGCTTCCCCATGGACTTCGTGATCTTCACAGGACGGGAGAGCGAAGAGGAGTTCAGGAAGCGCCGTCCCATGGAGTACGCGCGCATGCAGCAGGAGGGAAGGTCTGCGATAAGGATCACAGACGCGCCTCCTAAGTGGTTGATAAATTTCTCGCGAGTGGTGGGATTTACGGCTCTGTTTATCGGCCTGACCCTGCTGATTCTGACTCTGAGCGCGTACATCGCGGGATAGGTGCTCCATGCTGGATTTCAGGAAGATCGAGAACAACCTGAGGCCGATACTGTTCTACGGCAACAACCCACTCAGTCTGCTGGGTGGGGCGCTCACAACGTCGTCGTCTTTGGTTCTGATCGGCTTCTGGGTGGTCTCGACATTTGGCCACGGAGGGTCGTCCAACCCCTATCTGGGGCTGATCTTCGATCTGTTTCTACCGGGATTGTTCGTCTTCGGCCTCGTGCTCATTCCGATCGGCATTTACCTGCGGCGCAGGCGCCTGGTCGCCGCGGGCGAGGTGCCGACGGCTTACCCCAAAATCGACCTGCAGAACGATTTTTTTCGGCGCGGTATCGAACTGGTTGCGCTCGTGACCTTTGTGAACTTCATTATCGTGGGCACGGCTTCGTATCGTGCGGTGTCCTACATGGATTCGCCCCATTTCTGCGGGCAGAGCTGCCATGTCATGGCGCCGCAGTGGTCGGCGTATCAGGAATCGCCGCACGCTCATGTGGATTGCGTGGAATGCCACGTTGGGTCGGGAATGAAGTCGTACGTGCAGGCCAAGGTGAACGGGACCAGACAGCTCCTCGAAGTCTCGTTCCATCGCTGGCCAACACCGATTCGGGCCACATTGAACGGGCTCCGCCCGGCGCGCGAAACCTGTGAGGAATGCCACACGCCGGCCAAGTTCGTGGGTGAAAAGCTGCTCGTGAAGACCACTTTCGGCGACGATGTGAAGAACTCCATGACGCGCACGGTGCTGGTGCTGCATCTGGGCGGAGTCGATTCGGTGTCGCACCTGACGGGCATCCACGGCCATCACCTCGATAACTTCGAATACGTGGCCAGTGACGCGGACGCGCAGACGATTCTCGCGGTGCGGAAGCCGAACCCGGACGGGACGACCACGGACTACATCAGCTCCGACGTGAAGCAGCCCTTCGAGCAGATCAAGGGTGCGCACCGCACCATGGACTGCATGGACTGCCACAACCAGGCGACGCATGTGTTCCAGACGGCGGAAGAGGCGATCGACGAGGCGATGGTGGACGGCACGCCGAGTCCCGACCTGCCGTTCGTGCACAAGCAGGGGCTCGCGCTCATCCAGGCAACCTACGGCTCGCAGGCGGAAGCCGGGAAGAAGATTGTCACCGGCCTCGACGAGTTCTACCGCACCCAGTATCCCGAAGTGTGGAAGAACCAGAGGCCGCTGGTGGAGGCGGCAGGGCAGCGCCTGGTGGCCATCTACGGCCGTAATGTGTTCCCTGAGATGAAGGTGACCTGGGGTACATACCCGAACAACATCGGGCACATGGCGTATCCGGGATGCTTCCGGTGCCATGACGGCAGCCACAACACGAAGGATGGGAAATCCCTCTCGAACGACTGCAGTCTGTGCCACAACATTCTGGCGACCGACGAGACAACGCCGAGCGTGCTCAACGATCTGCAACTGCAGAACGAGGTGCGGCTGCAGTAACTCCCGCGATCGAGGGGTTCCGAAACGAACCCGGCCGCCGGAAAACGCCGCATGATGCTGCGCTTTCCGGCGGTTCGCTTTGTCCGTGTGACAACTGTCACAGAGCCTTTCGACCTCTCGCGGCTACCCTGACCGTGGCATGAACGCACTTCTGTTACACCGCATCCACTTTGCTTTTACCGTCACTTACCACTATCTGTTTCCGCAGCTCACCATGGGTTTGGCGCTGCTGATGGTGGTGATGAAGATCGTTGCCCTGCGCACCAGCGATGAGCGCTGGAATCAGGCCGCGCGCTTCTGGGCGAAGATCTTTGCCGTCAACTTCCTGCTCGGAGTCGTCACCGGGATTCCGATGGAATTCCAGTTCGGGACGAACTGGTCGGAATTCGCGCGCCGCACCGGCGGCGTGATCGGCCAGCCGCTGGCAATGGAAGGCGTATTCGCCTTTTTCCTCGAGTCGACCTTTCTGGGACTGTTCCTCTTCGGCGAGAAGCGGCTTTCGAAGGCGGCGCATTTCGGCGCGGCCTTCATGGTGTGGCTGGGCTCGTGGATTTCCGGCTTCTTCATCATCGTGACCGACGCATGGATGCAGCATCCGGTGTCGTACCACCTGTTGCCGAATGGGACCTATGAGGTATCGAGCTTCTGGGGACTGCTGCTGAATCCGTGGGCGTGGCTGCAGTATGCACACAACATGTGCGGCGCCGTGGTTACGGCCTCCTTTGTCGTGTCGGCGACGGGCGCGTTCTATTTGCTCGAGAAGAGCCACGAGGAGTTTGGGCGCCTGTTCCTGAAGATCGGCGTGATCTTTGGCCTTGTCTCCTGCATCGTACAGATCTTCCCCACTGGCGATCTGCACGGACGCATGGTGGCAAAGAATCAGCCAGCGGCCATCGCCGGTATGGAGGGGCTGTTCAGGACTCAGAAAGGCGCGCCGGTGGTGCTGATCGGCCAGCCGGATGAGAACGCCCAGAAAATAGACAATCCCGTGCCCATCAACAACGTGCTGAGCTTCCTGCTCTACGGCACGACGTCGGCAGAGGTGAAAGGCCTGAACGAATTCGCGCCCGAAGACCGTCCTGCGGCGCTGCCGTTGCTCTATTACAGCTACCACATCATGGCGGGCCTGGGAACCTGGTTCCTGCTGCTGATGCTGGCCGCCGCGTTTCTGCTATGGCGCGGAAAACTATTCGGCACGCGCTGGATCCTGTGGCCGATTCTGCTCAGCTTCCCGCTGCCGTATGTCGCCAACACGGCAGGATGGATGACTGCGGAGATCGGGCGACAGCCATGGCTCGTCTACGGACTCATCCGGACGGCAGAGGGCTACTCGGTGCACGTCTCCGCAGGCAACACGCTCTTCACGCTGCTGGGCTTCCTCGGCATGTACTCGGTGCTCTCGATTCTCTGGATCGTTCTGGTCTACCGGTTCATTCATGCAGGGCCGGTTGCTGTAAACGGGGCGAAAGAACCTGAGCCGGAACTGGCCTCGGCCGGCGGGAGAGGGTAGCGCAATGGGATTCGTCTGGTTCTGGATAGTCGCGGTGATGATCGCCGTTTACGTAGTGCTCGATGGCTTCGATCTCGGAGTTGGCATTCTTTCAGCAGTTCTGGCGCGCACGGAAGAGGATCGCCGAACGATGATCCGCTCGATCGGACCCGTGTGGGATGGCAACGAGGTATGGCTGCTGGCCGGAGGCGGAACGCTGTATTTCGCCTTCCCGCTTCTCTATGCTTCGTCGTTCAGCGGATTCTATCTGCCGCTGATGATCGTGCTGTGGCTGCTCATTGCTCGCGGGGCGAGCGTCGAACTGCGCATGCACATCGATCATCCGGTGTGGCGCTCGTTTTTCGACGGTCTGTTCTTTGTGGCGAGCGCGCTGCTGGCGATCTTTTTCGGCGCTGCGCTCGCCAATGTGATTCGCGGCGTGCCGCTGGGCGCCGACGGCTACTTCTTTCTGCCGCTGTGGACCGACTGGCGCACTGGCGCGCAGCCAGGAATCCTGGACTGGTACACAGTGATCGGTGGCGTGGTTGCGCTGGTGGCTCTGGCATCGCATGGAGCGCTTTGGCTGGTGATCAAAGCCCCGGGCGAGCTGGAAGAGCGCGCAAGGCGCGCAGCGACGGCGCTGTGGGTAGTGCTGCTGCTGGTGACTCTGGTCAGTTTGCCGGCGACGATCGCGGTGCGGCCTTCGGCGCTCGACAACTACAGGACACACCCGGTGCTGTTTGCCATTCCGCTTCTGGTCGTCGCCACTCTGATCGGGATGCTGAGCTTCACGCGCCTGCGCAAGCCGCTGGCGGCTTTCCTGTCGTCGTGCCTGTATCTGGTGTTCATGCTGGTGGGCGCTGCGGTGGGGCTGTATCCCACGCTGCTGCCGTCGTCCGGAGATCCCGCGCTCAGCATCACCGTCGCGCGGGCGCTGACCGGCCCGCACTCCCTGCACGTGGGGCTGGTGTGGTGGTCGGTGGGGCTGGTTCTGGCGCTGATCTACATTGTCACCGCCTATTCGCTGTTCCGCGGTAAAGTGTCCGCGGAGACAGGCTATGGTCACTGAGCAAGACAATAAGGAGTTTTTTCCCATGGCAACCGCAACATCCTTCGCGCCCGACTCGACCGTCATCATCGATCCCGCGCACGATCTGGTGGGGCTGCGGGGCAGTTCACTGGCGCCCATTTTTACGCCGAAATCGGTGGCGGTGGTGGGCGCGTCGGAGCGGCCAGGCAGCGTGGGCTGCACAGTGCTCAGCAATCTGATCGCGAGTCCGTTCGGCGGGCCGGTGTGGCCGGTCAATCCGAAGCGGCCGGCGGTGCTGGGGCTGCCGGCGTATAAGTCGCTTACCGAACTGCCGGGTGTGCCCGACCTGATCGTCGTGACGACTCCGGCGGCGACGGTACCTGCCATCATTCAGGAAGCTGTGAACGCGGGCGTTCCCTCAGCCATCGTGATTTCGGCGGGCTTCAAAGAAGTCGGCGAAGCGGGCAAGGAACTGGAGCGGCAAATCGCGCAGATCATCAAGGGCAGGATGCGGCTGATCGGGCCGAACTGCCTGGGCGTGATGAACCCTGTGGGCGGCGTCAACGCGAACTTCGCGAAGTCGATGGTGGCGCCGGGACGACTGGCGTTCATCAGCCAGAGCGGTGCGCTGGGCACCGCGGTGCTCGACTGGTGCATTCGCGAGAACGTCGGCCTCAGCGGCTTCGTCTCTGCCGGGTCGATGCTCGACGTGAGCTTCGGCGAACTGATCGACTACTACGGGCAGGATCCGAACACGGATTCGATCGTTATCTACATGGAATCCATTGGCGATGCGCGCAGCTTCCTCTCGGCGGCGCGTGCCGTGGCGATGAACAAGCCAATTCTCGTTATCAAGGCGGGCCGTACCGCCGCGGCGGCCAAAGCTGCTGCTTCCCATACCGGCTCGCTCACCGGCAGCGACGATGTGCTCGACGCCGCATTCCAGCGCGCGGGCGTGCTGCGCGTGGAGTCTATCAGCGATTTGTTTTATGTGGCGGAGGTGCTCGCCAAACAGCCGCGCCCGAAAGGGCCGCGACTCACCATCCTCACCAATGCAGGCGGGCCGGGCGTGCTCGCGACCGACGCGCTTATCTCCGCGGGCGGCGAGCTGACAGAAATCTCGACGGAGACAATTGAGACTTACAACACGTTTCTGCCCGACGCGTGGAGTCACAACAATCCGGTCGACATTCTCGGCGACGCGGAAGCCGACCGCTACGCGAAGGCGGTCGAGATTGCTTCGAAAGACGCGAACACCGACGGCATGCTGGTGATTCTGACGCCTCAGGGTATGACCGATCCCACGGCAATCGCTCGCGATTTGGCGCCCTATGCGGCGAGCACAGGGAAGCCAGTCATCGCGAGTTGGATGGGCGGCGACGGCGTCGCCGAGGGCGATGCGATTCTGAAGCGGGCGGGTATTCCGGTTTTTCCGTATCCCGATGCTGCGGCTGAGGCGTTCGTGCTGACGTGGAAGCACACCAGCCACCTGCGCGACCTGTACGAGACGCCAACGACGCGCTATGGATCGTTGTTCGATACCAAGCGAGACGTTGCGACACAGATCGTCAATCAGGTGCGCGCCGGGAAACGGACCATTCTCACCGAGTACGAATCGAAACAACTGTTAGCGGCGTATGGCATACCGACCGTCCGCACGGAGCTGGCGGCCAGCGCCGACGACGCTGTGCACAAGGCCAACGAGATCGGGTATCCGGTGGTGCTGAAGCTGCACTCGGAGACGATCACGCACAAAACCGATGTGGGCGGCGTGAAGCTGAACCTGCGCACGGCGCACGACGTGACAACGGCCTATGGCGAGATTCAGGCATCGGTCACTGCGAAATGCGGCGCCGAGCACTTTCTCGGGGTAACGGTGCAGCCGTTCGCCAGGCTCGACGGCTACGAGGTTATTATCGGGAGCAGCATCGATCCGCAACTCGGGCCGGTATTGCTTTTCGGAACCGGCGGCCAGCTCGTTGAAGTCTACAAGGATCGTGCTCTGGCGCTGCCGCCGCTGACCGCGACGTTAGCGCGGCACCAGATGGAGCAGACAAAGATCTACACGGCGCTGAAAGGCGTGCGGGGGCGCAAGCCGGTGGACCTCGACGCGCTCGATGCGTTGGTGGCGCGGTTCAGCGAACTGGTTGTGGAGCAGCGCTGGATCCGTGAGATCGACATCAATCCGCTGCTGGCTTCGCCGGATGGCCTGATCGCGCTCGACGCGCGCGTGGTGCTGTTCGATGCGGAGACGACGGAAGCACAACTGCCTCGCCCGGCGATCCGGCCCTATCCGGTGGAATACGTGGCGCCTTGGACGGCAAAGAACGGCGCAAAGATGATGATTCGCCCCATCCGGCCCGAGGACGAGCCGCTGATCGTCGACTTCCATGACCGGCTCTCGGAAAAAACTGTGGTGCAGCGGTATTTCACTGCGCTGGAGCTGAGCGCGCGCACCGCGCACGAGCGGCTGACGCGCATCTGCTTTATCGACTACGACCGCGAGCTGGCACTAGTGGCCGAAGCCGACGATCCGAAGAAAGGCAAGGTGATCGGGGGCGTGGGCCGGCTGATCCGTCAGGAAGACGGGCGGTCGGCCACTCTGGCTGTCATCATTGCCGACGACTTCCAGCGCCGTGGCCTCGGCGAGGAACTGCTGCGGCGTTCGCTCGCGGCAGCGCGCGCGGAGAAGATCGGCCGCGTGTTTCTGCATTTCCTGCCCGACAACACGGCGATGCGGCACCTGGCGCGCAAGCTCGGCTTCGCGCTGGCGGAAGAGGGCGCGACAGTGTGCGGGGAACTGATTCTTTAGGCGGTTTCAGAACTGCCGGGGCGGGGAGCAATCCCCGCCCTTTTGATTGCGCCACCTTATCGCAGTGCCGGTTCGGGTTGGGACGAGCGCCGCTGCTGCGCGTCCCGTGCCGGTGCGAGGGGCAGGCGCACAATGACGCAGGTGCCCAGGCCGATTTGGCTTTGGATATCGATCGCTCCGCTGCAGGAATCCACGATAGCTTTGCAGATGGATAATCCGAGCCCGGCGCCGCCGGTGCTGCGCGCACGCGAGGTGTCGCCGCGCCAGAAGCGCTCGAAGAGGTGAGGCACTTCTTCCGGCGCGATGCCGGATCCAGTGTCGCGCACTTCGAGAATTGCGGCTGTATCGTCGATGCGAGTCTGCGCCGCAACCGAGCCGCCCGAGGGCGTGTGCTGCACCGCGTTGAGCAGCAGGTTGGCAACCAGCGACGCGCAGGCGTCCTCGGACAGGGGAATCGGAGCAGCCTCAGAAACCTCAATGGCGACCACGACCCCACGAATCTCCGCGAGCCGCTCCATTTGCACACCTACATCGCGCGTGACTTCGGCCAGATCGCAGCGATCGCCAGGACCGGCTGTGGCGCGCTCGAAGCGGGCCAGTTGCAGCATGCGCTGCACCAGCTCTTCCATGCGGGCGCAGTCGTCCATACAGGTTTCCAGGCCGCTGGCATATTCACGCGTAGTGCGCGGGCGCGATGCCAGCAACTGCAGCGACGACTTCACGATGGTGACGGCGGTCTTCAGCTCGTGCGCGGCGTCGTGCACGAAGACCTGCTGCTGGCGAAAAGCTTCATCAAGGCGCTGCGTTGCCGATTCGAGCGCCTTCGCCAGCGGTGCCAGTTCTGCGATTTCGTGGGCATGCTCAGGGGCGCGGAAGCGCGGATGCGACGGCGTCATCCCGGCGGCGGCGAGACTAAGGCTGCCCAGGGGAGCCAGGCCGCGGCGCAGCAGGAGAGCCAGGACGGTTCCTGTGAGCAGCAGAAGCAGGATGTTGGCCAGCACAAGAAAGCGAGCCGCTTCCCCCAGCGCGTGATAGACCGGGTGAAGCGACGCAGCGTAATAGATGACCACGGGACGCGCAATGCCGGGGTTGGTATCGGTAGCATCCACCTGGCGCACGCCGTGCAGAACCAGGCCGCGCACATTCGTATCGCCGATGCGGAGATTGTGCGTTCGCGGTTTAGGGCTGAAGGTCTTCTCCGCGCCTGCGATCCATGCAGCCGAGTGAGCCAGCACGGGACCGCGCGCATCCTGGGCCATCCAGAAGTCGCTCGGGTGCAGATCGAGCGCGGCGGGATCGATGGCCACGTTGTCGCCTGGATCTTCGGCGTCGTGCACCGCACCCAGCAGCGAATCCGCGCGGCCGCGGATCGACGCATCCAGCGCGCGGATCTGATCGTGCCAGACGTAGAAGAGTGTTACCGCGGTCATCCCGGCGGTCAGCGCGCATTCCAGCAGCAGCGCGGCGGCGATCAGGCGGCGGCGAAGCGAATAGTGCCTCATAGCGGCTCGCCCCTTGCTGCGGTGGGAATGAGACGATACCCGCGCCCGCGCAAGGTTTCAATCCACGGTCCCCGGTCGGCGGATTTGCCACTGTTGAGCTTGCGGCGCAGGTTGGAGATGTGTGCCTCAATCACGTTGGAGTGGTGCTCCCAGTTGTAATCGTAGAGATGTTCGAGGAGCACCTGCTTGGAAACTACGGAGCGCGGATGGTGGCTGAGATATTCGAGCGCGCGATATTCCGTCGGGGACAACTCCACGCAGCGGCCGCCGATGGTGACCGATTTCTCGAGCGTATCGATGACAAGGCCGGCGACCTCAATTTTGGGATGGCTGACGCCCTTGCCCCGCCGGATGAGCGCCTTGGTGCGCGCGAGCAGCTCGCCGAGGTCGAAGGGCTTGGCCAGATAGTCGTCGGCGCCCGCATTCAACAGGCTTACAACGGAGGCTTTTTCGCTGACCGCGGTAAGGACCAGCACGGGAGCGGTCTGTCCGCGCATGCGCATCGTGCGCAGCACTTCTTCGCCGCTCATGCCCGGCAGCATCAGGTCGAGGACGATGAGGTCGTAGCTCGCCTGGCGGCTGAATTCCACGCCATCGGGGCCGGTGAGCGCGATGTCCACGACGAACCCGGCGCTTTCGCGCAGCGCGGCTGCAATGTTTTCCGCCACACGCTTCTCGTCCTCGATCACCAGGACTCGCATACCAGTCAGAATGCCCCTTCTGCCCTTAATTTTGCCTGAATTTGGCCGGTACCAGCGGGTGAAATCACAGCGTTGCCAGATTCTGCGAGTGGAGGCTGCCCGGTACAATGGAAGCAGATGCGGAGAATTTACATGGATGCAAATGCCACCACGCCTCTGCTCCCTGAGGTGCTGGAGGCCATGCGGCCGTTCTTCATCGAATCGTTCGGCAACGCGTCCTCGATTCATCAACATGGGCAGCATGCCAGGGCCGCGGTAGAGCGAGCCCGCGAGCAGGTTGCCGCCTTGCTGAACTGCCGGGCGGCTGAAGTCGTGTTTACCTCCGGCGGCACGGAAAGCGACAACACGGCAATCTTCGGGGTGCTGCGGCAGGGCGACCACATGATCACGTCGACGATCGAGCACCATGCCGTGCTGCACACGGCGGAAAAGATTCGCGCTCGGGGCGTGGAGGTGACGTTTCTGCCGGTGTCAACCGATGGCGCGGTCGACCCCATGGATGTGTATCGTGCGCTCAAGCCCAATACGAAGCTGATCAGCGTGATGATGGCCAATAACGAAACGGGCGTCATCCAGCCGGTGGAGCAGATCGGCAAAATCGCCGCCGAGGCCGAGGTTTGCTTCCACACCGACGCGGTGCAGGCTGCGGGCAAGATCCCCATTGACGTGAAGGCGATTGGTTGTCACATGCTCAGCCTCTCCGGGCACAAACTGCACGGGCCGCAGGGGATCGGCATCCTGTATGTGCGGCGCGGCACGCGGTTTGAGCCGCTGGTTTTTGGCGGCGCGCACGAGCGGCAGCGGCGCGCGGGCACCGAGAATGTAGCCGGCATCGTGGGACTGGGCGAGGCTGCGGAAATGGCGCGGGCCGCGCTCACCGATGGCACCGAAGACCGCATTACGCTGCTCCGCGACCGGCTGGAGCAGGGGCTGCTGTCGAGCGTCTCCGAAACCGGCGTGAACGGAGCGGGCCAGCCGCGCGTGCCCAACACAGCGAACCTCTATTTCGATCATCTTGAAGGCGAAGCGCTGGTGATCGCGCTCGATCTGAAGGGACTGGCAGTTTCCGGTGGATCAGCGTGCTCGTCGGGCTCAACGGAGCCGTCGCACGTGCTGAAGGCCATGGGTCTGCCGCTCGCGCGATCGAGGGCCAGCCTGCGCTTCAGCCTCAGCCGCCTGAATGCCGATGCCGAAGTCGATACGGCCCTGGAGTTGGTTCCGTCTGCCGTGGCTCGGCTTCGCGAACTGTCTCCGGTTTACAAGAAAACAACGAAGCCCGCTGTCGTCCTGGCTTAGCGGGCTTCCGGCTCGATTGGCTGCGGATTAGTGTGGGTGCGAACCGCCGCCACTGCTGCTGCCTCCGCCTCCACTGCTGGCGTGGCTGCCGCCTCCTCCGCCACCGACCGCGTGGCTACCGCCTCCACCGGCGCTGGGATGCCCGGCTCCTGCGCTGGAGCCGTGGGGTTCTGCGAATCCGGAGGAGCGCGCGGGGCCTGTGGGAATTCCAAAGGTGTGGGTGCCCGCCGAGCCTGTGTACGCCGAACGATAGCCCGGTCCGCGGGAGATGGATGGCGCCAACTCTGGATGCGTGCGCACCAGAGCAGTCGTGAAGCCTTCTCCCAATGGGCCGCGCTCAATGGGGTGAATGTTCGCCTCCATCGGCGTGATCGACTTGCCGTCAAACTCGAGGGGTCGCGGAGCCGGCCGGGCTCCCGGTGTGAAGTGGAACGGCGCTGAGAATTGCGGGCCGCGATTGACCGTGATCAGAGGCTGCGGGCGCGGGCGCGGACCGATATGCGGCCTGGGCGGCGGCACGTACCCGTGAGGAATGCGCCACACTGTCGAATACGGAAACCAACCGGCGCCGTAGAAGCCCCAGCCGCAGTTGCCCGGAATCCACATCCAGCCCCAGCCGTCGACAAAATCCCACGCTCCGCAGTGATAAGGCCACCAGCCCCATGGGTAGCCGGAAATCCAGGTGTATCCAAAGGACGAGTAATAGCCCCAGTAGCCGCTGCCGAAGGGATCCCAGTCGGCGCCTACTCCTGCCGGTGACCAGA
Source organism: Acidobacteriaceae bacterium (assembly GCA_035503555.1). GTDB lineage: Bacteria > Acidobacteriota > Terriglobia > Terriglobales > Acidobacteriaceae > Palsa-343. The sequence goes on from DATJTG010000193.1 coordinate 19,900, forward strand.
CTTCGCCATAGCCGGGCAGGTTGTACCAGTTGCCGTAGTAGTCGAGATCGTTCCACGCTGGATTATCCGGCTCCCCGGAGCTGGCGCGTGCGGTGGTCTCGCTCGACTCCATCTCGGAAAGCGCCTGGTCGCGGTCGGAATTCCACTGATCCCAGGAGTCTGCGGTGATGCTCTGCGCGACAGTGAACTCACCGGCCTGCTGCGGATCGGTCTGGAAGCTCTGGTTGGGATGCACATCGAGAGAGATGCCCTGGCCGTCGTCCACGTGGACCGCGCCGTGCATCACGGCGAGTTCGTTGGGCGCTGCGTCCAGGGAGACGCGGAATACCCCGCTGTCCACCGGCGTCGCGGTGTCGCCGTCGAAGTGCACCCCGATCTGGCCGCCGTGGCCGTTCAGTTCGTAGTAAGTGAGGCCCGTGAGCGCGTCGATCTGGGTGACCGTGGTACCGTCCGTGTTGCGCCGCAGCTGAGAAAGACGAATGGAACTGTTCGGGGTGACCCGGGCGACGCTTCCGTCTTCGAATTCAATTTCAAGCCGCCCATTGTCGCCCGTGACAAAGCGCATGCCTTCGACCGCGGGCATATTGGGCTCCGCCTGGTTGAAGGCTTCCTGACCGTCCTGAAACACCTGAACCTGACCCTCGACGTCGCTGAGGCGAACGGCGCGTACATTGCTTTGCTGCGGCGGAGCGGGCGTGGTTGTGTCGGTGTCGGGTGGTGGAGGAGGAGCGGTATCCTGTCCGATCACGGTCAGGGCCGAGAGGAACAGAGCCAGGGCTGCGGACAGAGCCAAAAGCCCGCCCAAAGCCTTCGGGGGACGAGTCGGATTCAGACGAAAGCGGAACAAAGAGCGGCGCCCCATACTGGCACCTCCTTATGCGCGCCTGCGACGGAATCGGAATGCGCGACCCTGTTGGACGGAACGGCTCCGCCAGTCGTGATCACGCACCCCGGAAACGGGCAGGCGCCGCAGACCCACAACGCATCTGCACTATATAAACGAGCGAGGCTGCGGTTTAGTTTCGAGTCTATTTTCGCATGGTGGCGAGGCGCCACGCGTCGCCGCTGGCTCTGTCAACGCCGGGCAATTGCCGATTTTAGTTGCGCTTCGGTCCACTGTCGCAGCGGCTGAGCAGGGCACTGGCGCGTTTGCGGGCGCGATCCATCACCTGCTGGTCGCCGGCAATGGCCTGTAGCTCGGTTGCGATGTTGGGCAAATCGGAAGCACGCTGGTCTTTCAGTGCGTCCTGGAGCGAGGCCAGTTCAGAGTCGAGGCCAAGACGGTCGTGCTGGACCTCGACGTCGAGGCGCCGGCCGATCTCAATCGTGAAAGCGACAGCATTGAGCTGGTCTGCAAGGCGTTGCAGCACGGGGTCCGAAGCCCAGATGAACGCACAGGTTCCGTGGCCATCGGGACCACTGTAAGCGAGCGTTTTGTTGCCGGTGAAGGCCAGCCCGGCGTTGCCCCGATCGCAGCGCGCGTCAAAGTAGCCATGGGCCCGCGCGTAGCTGAAGAGGCTGGCGCGCAGGCTGTCATCCAGGCGGATATCGCGGTCCATCGGCGCGGGAAAAACGTCGTCGGTCGAATTCGGGTCAGCGGGACCCGGCTGCGACACAAAATGCCCTATTCCGGATTCATCGATGGTGATCGTGTAGCGGGCCGGCTGCAACTGCGGATGATCGAAGGTGTATACGATGCGGGCCGGGCTCTGCGCTGCGAGCGGACCTGCAGCCAGAACCAGAAGGCAGGGAAGTATCGGATGAGAACCCTTATAAAGTCGCATAACTAAATCGCACGAGCCTCCTGAACCGCGAGCGTTTGAGCGTGATGGATATGGCAGATAGCGATGGCCAGAGCGTCGGCGGCGTCGGCGGGCTCAGGCGCCGAAGCGAGGTGCAGCAAGCGTGCCACCATGAACTGAACCTGTTGTTTTGCCGCGAGCCCGTAGCCGGTAACGGTGGATTTGATTGTGAGGGGAGCGTACTCCGCAACCGGGATGCCGGCGGTTGCCGCCGCCAGCAGGGCGACCCCGCGCACGTGTCCGAGCCGGATGGCCGACTTCGCGTTGACCGAATAAAAAACCTCTTCGACCGCGACCACGTCAGGGCGCCAGCGCCCGAGCAACCCGGTCAGTTCGGTATGGATCGTCGCCAGGCGGTCCGGAAGGTGCGATTTGCGCGACGGACTGATGCCGCCGGCATCCAGCCAAACCAATGCCGGGCTGGGATGGCGGTCGTCCCACTCGACGACTCCGAAACCGGTGGTTTCTGTCCCGCAGTCGATACCGCAGACACGCATGGGTTATCCTCAGCCCCGGGTCAAGGTAAACAGGAAATCTATGCGCAAAGTTTACCCCAGGTGAAAGGACCCGCGCCACGAAGGAAATGGGAGCAAAGCGTAGCTCACCCGGGCTCTCCCGCAGAGCCGTCCAGGTTTCGTTCAGGGCTTCCGGGTCTGCACCGCGTTGCCTTCGCCGAGCAGCAGCACGGAGGGCTGGTGGCCGTGAGCCTGCTGCGAGTCCATCCAGCAGAACGTGGCGACAATAATCAGATCGCCTGCCTGCGCCAGACGCGCCGCCGCGCCGTTCACCTGAATCTCGCGGGAGCCGCGGGGCATCGCGATGGCGTAGGTCTCAAAGCGCTGGGCGTTGTTCACATTCCACACGTGCACAGCTTCGAAGGGGAGAATGCCAGCGGCTTCCAGAAGGTCTTCGTCGATTCCGATACTGCCTTCATAGTGCAGGTCGGATTGGGTCACCGTGGCGCGGTGGATCTTGGACTTCATGAGTTTGAGGAGCATGCCTGCGGATACTTCCTTTCGGTCAACTGGCGTGGGCTGAGTGCCTGAGCCTGGCTGCCGGATTTTTGGATGATTCGGAGTGTGCGGAGATTCGGCCTACCGCGAAACTCCTTCCAGAGGAGAGCTGGACGTTGCGTAGAGCTTGCGGGGCATGCGTCCGGCCAGAAACGCCTCGCGCCCGGCGAGAACGGCGTGCTGCATAGCTTCGGCCATGAGGATGGGTTGGGCGGCTGCGGCGATGGCGGTGTTCATCAGGACGCCGTCGGCGCCCATTTCCATGGCAAGGGCTGCGTCGGATGCGGTGCCCACACCGGCATCGACGATGAGCGGAACCTCGGTGATTTTCTCGCGCAGAATTTGCAGCGTAGCGCGGTTCTGAATGCCGAGTCCCGAGCCGATGGGCGCGGCCAGCGGCATCACCGCCGCGGCGCCGGCATCGATGAGGCGATGCGCGAAGACGATGTCGTCAGAGGTGTAGGGCAGCACCGTGAATCCCTCGTTGACGAGCACGCGCGTGGCCTCGAGCGTCGCCTGCACATCGGGGTAGAGGGTCGCCTGGTCGCCGATGACTTCGATTTTCACCCAGTCCGACAGGCCAACTTCGCGGCCGAGGCGCGCAGCGCGGATGGCTTCGTCGGCGGTGTAACAGCCGGCGGTGTTGGGCAGCAGGAAGTAGCGGCGCGGATCGATAAAATCGAGCAGGGACTCGCGGGAGCGGTCGAGATTCACGCGGCGCACCGCCACGGTGACCATCTCGGCGCCCGAAGCCTCGATGGCGGCCTGCGTCTCGGGGCCGTCCTTGTATTTGCCGGTGCCGACAATCAGGCGCGACTGAAAAGCTTTGCCTGCGATGACGAGAGGTTCCATGAGGTTATTGTAAGTCCGCGGGGCGGGTGTCGCTGCGAGCACCAACGTGAAAGGCCCGCTGCCGAAATGGCAAGCGGGCCCTGATCACCGGTGAGCTGTTGAGATTGACCTGAGGCGCCCCCGCTTTCGGAGTGCCTCGGCGTCGGTTTGCAACGCCAGGACTTACTTCACTCGAGCCAGGAGCGGCTCTAAGCCTCAGTCACCTCACGCAGGTTGCAACTACTACCGTCAGAATTGGTCATAGGCTGGATCATCCTCCTTTCCCGTGTACTGGTACGGTAGCGCGCAGACGCAGGGAACGGCAAGCGGAGGATGAGATCAGGCCGGCTCTTTGCGTGGCGCATCGGGTGCGGTCGGCATCTGCGCTTCGAATTGCCGCAGGTCCCAGTAATCGCGCCACGCGGCGATCTTCCCGTCGTGTAATTCGAAAATCCCCATGCACGGGACACTGATTTGGCGATCTCCCACCCGGAAACGATCGATCCGTTCGGTCATCACCACGTCGGCCTCGGCGACGATATGCCGGATCTCCCAGGGCACGGCCTTCATCTTCTCCGCGCCACGGCGGAGCGTTTCGCGAATGGCGTCGCGCCCCTCGATCGCTCGCCACGGAGAGTTCCACCAAACCGCATCTTCAGTGAAAAATCCGGCAAACTCATCCGGATCGGCGCGCACACAGGCTGCGATGAATTCCCGGATGAAGGCGATACTCTCTTCGTTCGTCAATGAGAGACCTCGGCAAAGGCAATAATACGGCACAAGTTCGGCGAGACCGGCAGGCGAAGCCGCAAAGAGTCGGCGATTTACCAGGAGTGCCAGGAGCCGTCGTGCTCGACGAGCGAGACCTCGACGCCGAAAAGATCGCGCAGTTTCCTCGTCGTGATGAGTTCGTTCTTCGGGCCGTCGGCGAAGATGCGTCCGTCCCGCATCATGATCACGCGATCGATCTCGGGAAGAATATCGGCGAGGTGGTGCGTCACCATCAGGATGCCGACGCCCTCGCGCGCCACGCGGCGCAGTGCCTCGCGCAGTTCGCGCTGCGCGGCGAGATCGAGCGCGTTGGAGGGCTCGTCGAGCAGCAGCATCTGAGGACGATGCACGAGAGCGCGGGCGATCATAATGCGGCGCTGCTCTCCGGCGGACATTTCGCCGACCAGCTTTTTCTCGAGATGCGCGGCTTGCATCAGGTACAGGGCTTCGTGCGCCCGATCGCGCATGTCTGGCGTGACGTGCAGATTCGGCCAGAGCATCGAAGCCGAGAAGAATCCGGCGGTCACGGCGTCGAGGCCATTGGTGACGGGGGTGCGCTCGCCCGGCAGCTCGGCGGAGACCACGCCGAGGTGCGAACGAAGCTGCGAGACATCCCAGCGCCTGCGGCCGAGCAGCAGAAGTTGCGTCTCGGGTGTGACGATTGGGTAACACTGGCAGGTGATGGTTTTGATGAGCGTCGACTTTCCGCATCCGTTGGGGCCAAGGATGGCGACATGCTCGCCGTGTTCGATACGCAGCGAAAGATCGTGCAGCACGACGTTGTCGCCGCGCGCCACGCTCACATGCTGCATCTGTAGAAAGTCTGATCCGGTGGATTCCATCTGGCGTCGCGAAGCTTCATTATCGCAACACAGGGACTTGGTAGATTAGAGAATTGTCCATGTCCAACACTGTTTCCATTGCAGATGCAGCGCTGCCGCGCGGGTTTCGTTTCGCGGCGGTCAAGGCCGGCATCAAGCCGAGCGGAAAGCCCGATTTTGCGGTCGCCGTTGCCGACGGCTCCGCCAGCGCTGCCGCGATGTTTACCTCCAATCGCGTGCAGGCTGCGCCTGTTACCGTGGGACGCAAACATCTGGAGCGCAGCGGCGGTCGCGTGCGTGTGGTTGCTGTCAACGCTGGCAACGCTAACTGCGCGACAGGCGAGGCTGGTCTCACGGCGTGCGAGCAGATCTGCCGGGCGGCGGCGCTGGCCTTTGGATGTGAAGGCTACGAGGTGTTTCCGTCTTCGACTGGCATCATCGGAGTTCCCCTGCCCTGGCAAAAGCTGGCCGCGGCGCTCCCCGCCGTTGGGAATGATCTCGCTGCCGATCCCGCGGCATTTTTGCGCTTCGCACACGCGATGCTCACGACCGATACGCGCGTAAAGATCGCGCACGCGACCCTGCGGGTCGACGGCAGGGAGGTGCGCATCGCCGGCGCGTGCAAGGGTGCGGGGATGATTCATCCGCAGCTCGAGCCCGCGCTCCACGCAACCATGCTCGTCTATCTCTTTACCGACGCGCAGATGGAACCGGGTGTGCTCGATGCCCATTTGCGCGGAGCGGTGGAGGAGAGTTTCAACCGCATCTCGATCGATGGCGACACCTCGACGAACGACACGGTGCTCCTGCTCGCTTCAGGCGCGTCCGGAGCCGAGATCGGAGCGGGAAATGCGGCATTTCGCGATGCGCTTACCGCAGTCTGCACATCGCTCGCGAAGCAGATTGTTGCGGATGGAGAAGGCATTACCCATGTCGTGGAACTGCAGATTGAGGGCGCGCCGAGCGACGTCGATGCGCTGAAGATCGCGAAGTCCATCGCGCATTCGCCTCTGGTCAAGACCGCGTGGGCCGGCTGCGATCCCAATTGGGGACGGCTGATGGCCGCTGCTGGATGCGCTGGAGTCGCGATCGATCCAGCGCTCATCGCGATTTGGTTTGGCGATCTGCCCATCTGTCGCAATGGCGGACGCGCCGCGGAATACAACGAGCAGGCCGCGCATGCGTATCTCACGCAGCCGGAGTATTCCATTCGTTTGGAGTTCGGCGTGGGCACTGGCCGCTGCCGATTCTGGACGTGCGATTTGACGAAGGAATACGTCGCGATCAACGCGGACTACTCAACGTAGACCGCGCTTAGAGTGCGATGGAGTTCCAGGGAAAATGCGAGGCTCAGTGTCCCTCAGGTGCTCGAGGAAATCAAGAAGAATTCTTGCGCGCGAAGGTGCATCGCAGAAAGTGCAGAATGCTCAAGTGCGCGTCATTACGCGCAGATTTTGAGAATCCGACCGGAAATCAACAGGGATATTCACACAACTGTTGAAATCTGCTGCGCCGTTCATGAATTGCGATGAGTTACGAAAGTGACTCGGAGTACTTTACCTGCAGGAAGGTCATCGAAGCGCATTCGCGAGACCAGCACCCACCAGGCCACCGGCAGTAGCGCCGATTCCGAGCCCAATTGCAAACGTTATCGCGACAGCGCAGAAGCCCGGGGCAGGCCTCTGAAGTTTTGCTCGCAGGGAATCGCGATCCTGTGGATCGTAAGAGTGACACCGCAGATGCAAATGGCGCCGATGAAGGTTGTGATGGGGAGCGCCGCGCACCACGCGGCTATTCCCGCCCTGACGGCATGCAATACGCCGGATGCCGAAGGGGAAGGTGCTATGGGACAGGTCACGCTGAGGAGTTCAGTGAGTGTCATTTCTTTCTCTAGCAGCCTCGACAGGCGACTTGGGGGACACGCTCATCCTCCAATTCGCTCGCAATCGAGAACCCAGCAAAGCCTGAGGCTTCGCTGCGCTACAATTTTTAAAGAGCCGATTGCGCCGAAACTCCAGCCAGCACGCCGTGAAAGTCGTGCCGCGACCCAGGCGCCATGAGGCCGCGAAGGCCGCACCTGCAGTGGAGGCGGCGGCAAAGGAACCTCTCAGGAATCCATGGCACCCGAAGCGAAAATAGCCGTTCCGTCGGCTGCGGCGAACGGCAAGAACGGCCATACGCTCATCAGCGATGCGAAATTCCGCCAACTGTATGCGCTGGCGGTGAAGCTGCACCTGATGGCCGAGGGCGGCGACCTGTTGACAGGCGGGCATGAGGCCGCGCTGGCGGGCGTGGTAGCGGATTTACGCGATAACGACGTGCTGGTCGCCCACGGCGAGCCACGAATCGCTGCGCTGCTGCACGGCGGGGTTCCTAAAGCGCAGAACGGGAAAGGGAGCGCGAGCGCATCGAGCCTGAACGAGCGCGTCATCGAAGCCACCGGCCGGGCTGTTGCTGATCGGATGCGGAAGAACGGCCGGGTCACGGTGATTTACTTACCGAGCCTGGAGGCTGCGGCGGTGCTGGACGAATCGAAGCGCCTGGCAGAGCGGGCGCGCCTGCCTGTCCTGTTTGTGGAAGAAGCGCCGGAGTGGCGGACGCCCGCGAGGAAATCGCACGCGAATGGAGCGGCAGATTCCGCCTGGATGCCGGCGATTCCTGTGGACGCCGACGATGTGGTGGCGATGTACCGCGTGGCGCACGAATCCATTGCGCGAGCGCGCGAGGGCAGCGGGCCGACGCGGATACTGTGCGTTCCGGATCCGGAAGCTGACGTGCAGACAAGACAGCGCAGCGCCAATGCGGCGGCGAGCCTGGAGCACTGGCTGGCTGCGCGAGGACTGCCCGCTCAGGAATGGCGCCAACAGATTGCCGTGGAGCTCGGCCAGCAAGGCGCGAGCCGCTGGCGAAAGATCAGGATTGAGGGATTATGACAACGAAGGTAACCGAGGCGGTACAGAACGATTTTTCTCAGGAGCTTCGCGAGTGGATCGAAGCATTTGACGACGTCGTCGTGGCCGAGGGGCCGGATCAGGGCGCCGAGTTGCTGACCGCGCTGAAGCAGCGGGCGCGCGAAGCCGGTATTGCGCAATCCAGCGAGCTGACTACGTCGTACCTCAACACGATTCCGAAGCACGAGGAAGTGCCGTACCCCGGCGATCGCAGGCACGAACGCAAAATCGAGGCGCTCATTCGCTGGAACGCGATGGCCATGGTGCACGGCCAGAACAAGAAGGATGCGGGCATTGGCGGTCACATCGCGACGTACTCTTCGCTGGCAACGCTGCTCGAAGTCGGCTTTAACCATTTCTTCCACGCCAGCTACGGAGATCAGCCGGGAGACTTCGTCTATTTCCAGGGCCATGCCAGCCCCGGCATTTACGCGCGCGCATTTCTGCTCGGCCGGCTTGACGAGCAGCGCGTGCTCAATTTTCGCCACGAGCTGCGAGACACACCAGGCCTCTCGTCGTATCCGCATCCCTGGCTCATGCCCGACTTCTGGCGCTTCCCGACGGTCTCGATGGGCATCGGACCGCTGAACGCGGTCTATCAGGCGCGCTTTATGCGCTACCTCGAGAATCGCGGCCTGATTGAGAAAACCGACCGCAAGATCTGGGCGTTCCTCGGTGACGGCGAAACGGACGAAGTGGATTCGCTCGGCGCGCTCTCGCTTGGCCGGCGCGAGCACCTCGACAATCTGATCTTCGTCGTGAACTGCAACTTGCAGCGGCTCGACGGCCCGGTGCGTGGAAACAGCCGCATTATCGACGAGCTGGAAGCCGTGTTCCATGGCGCGGGCTGGAATGTGATCAAGGTCATCTGGGGTTCGGACTGGGATGCGCTGTTCGAGCGCGATCACACCGGGCTGCTGCTCAAGCGCATGGAAGAATGCGTCGACGGCGAGTACCAGGCGTTCAAAGCCAAGGGCGGCGCGTACATTCGCAGCGAGTTCTTCGGCAAGTATCCCGAGTTGCTCGAGTTGGTGAAGGACATGTCCGACGATGAGATCTTCCATCTGCACCGCGGCGGACACGATGCGCGTAAGATCTACAACGCCTACAAGCGTGCCGTCGAACACAAGGGCGGACCTACGGTGATTCTGGCGAAGACCGTGAAGGGCTACGGCCTTGGCAGCACCCAGGCGCGCAATGCGTCGCACCAGGAGAAGAAGGTCGCCGAAGACGCCCTGCTTGACTTCGTGCGCCGCTACGATCTGCCGATTCCGGAAGCCGATGCGCGTGCCGGGAAGCTGTATCGCCCGCCGCAGGACGCGCCGGAGATGGCCTACATGCACGGACGGCGTCAGGGGCTGGGCGGCTACATGCCGAAGCGCGATGTGCCGAAGATCGAGTTCGAGGCGCCGGCGCTCGATGGCTTCGCCGAGTGGACGAGCGGATCACGCGGCCGCGCGGTTTCCACCACCATGGGGTTCGTGAGCATCCTCCGTCATCTGATGAAGGACGAAAAGATCGGCCAATACGTGGTGCCGATCGTGCCCGACGAAGGTAGAACCTTCGGCCTCGAGTCGGCCATTCGCCAGGTGGGCATTTACGCGAGCGAAGGCCAGAAATACAAACCTCACGATGTGGACATGCTGCTCTTTTATCGCGAAGAAAAAAACGGGCAGATTCTCGAAGAGGGCATCACGGAAGCCGGATCGATGGCCTCATTCACCGCGGCCGGGACAGGTTACGCGAACTACCACGTGCCGACGATCCCTTTCTACATGTACTACTCCATGTTCGGCTACCAGCGCGTGGGCGACATGATGTGGGCCTTCGCTGACTCGCGCGGCAAAGGCTTTTTGATGGCGGGAACCGCGGGGCGCACCACGATGACCGGCGAAGGCCTGCAGCACCAGGATGGCCACAGCCACCTGCTGATGAGCGTGATCCCAACGTGCGTTAGCTACGACCCTGCATTCGTGTATGAGGTGGCCGTGATCATGCAGGACGGGCTCAAACGGATGTATGAGGACTGCGAGGACCGCTTCTACTACATCACGATGTACAACGAAGACTACGCCATGCCGGAGATGCCGGAAGGCTCGCGCGAAGGCATTCTACGGGGCATCTATAGGCTGCGTCCCGCGGCCGGCGGCAAGGCGGTCGCACAGCTGTTCGGCAGTGGCACCATTCTCAATGAGGTGTTGCGCGCGCAGGAAATCCTCGCGGAGAAGTATGGCGTACAGGCCGATGTGTGGAGCGTGACCAGCTACAGCGAGTTGCGGCGCGAGGCGCTCAGCATGGAGCGCTGGAACCGTCTGCATCCTGCGGAGGCCGAGAAGATGCCGCACATTGTGTCGGTTCTGGCAAAGACCAAGGGTCCCATCATCGCGGCGACGGATTACATGAAGGCCGTGCCCGATCAACTCGCGCCCTGGCTCACGCCGCGCCTGGTCTCTCTTGGCACCGATGGCTTCGGACGCAGCGACAATCGCGAGCATCTGCGCCGGCACTTCGAGGTCAACGCGGAATCGGTCGTGACAGCGACGCTGTCGAAGCTGGCGCGCGACGGAAAATTCGACGCGAAACGAGCGCAGCAGGCCTTTGGCGAACTGGGCGTTGAGACCGAGGGAACCGATCCCGCCCGTCTGTGATGCTGGCGCGCCGGCGCGATGCTTAAATTGCCGCCGGCGCACCGCGTATTCGTCATTCCCCCAACACCTTGGCGCGCTTGACTTTGCCCGATCAATCGTCCAGGCTGAATCAAATAGGCAACCTGCCAGAATGCCTCCGGATCTTCGGGCTTGTGACGCTAACCTGAGCGCGTGAGCCTTGCACGGATCATCTACCCTGCCGGGAATGGCAGATTCTCCTCTGAGGTGCGCTTGAAACCGGTACATTATTTCTGCGCCGTTCTGCTGGCAGCTCCCCTTTTGCCACAGGTTCAGGCGCAAACTTCCACGCAGTCGCCTTTTCCTCCCGGATACGTGCCGCCGGCGCCCATGGTAACCACAAGCGCGGAAGGTTCCACCTACGTTCCTATGGACAGCTGGGTTTATCCGGCTCTCGATCGTCTCCACGCCCTCGGTTATCTGGATACGGCGTTCCTGGGTCTCCGGCCGTGGACGCGCCTGAGCATCGCGCACATGTTGCAGCAGAGTTCCGATCGCATCGACACCGATACGAATAATGACGAGGCGAAAGAGATTTATCTTTCGGTGCTGAATGAGGTGCAGCCGGATATCGACAACGCCAGCGAGGTCACTCGTCCGACCGCCGAACTGGATAGCGTTTACGACCAGATGCGCTATATCAGCGGCACCACGCTGCGCGACAGTTTCCATCTCGGCCAGTCGATTGTCAACGACTATGGCCGCCCCTACGAGCCGGGCTTCAATGACTATGCCGGTTTCAGCGTCCGGGCAGAAGCGGGGCGCTTCACCCTCTACTATCGCGGTGAATACCAGTACGCACCCAGCGCCACGGGCTATTCGCCCGCTCTTTACACCTATCTTTCGTGCACTGTTGACGGCGTGGCGGTCAATCCAGCGACTGGTGGCCCGTGCATCGTCAATCCCAACCAGATCACCATCCCCGAGGGTCCTATTGGAACGGCGACGGTCCCCAGGCTGATGGAGGCAAGCATTTCCTACCACCTCCTCGGTCATGAAGTATCGTTCGGCAAAAACGATCACTGGATGGGGCCGGACCAGGGCGCGTCCATGCTGTGGAGTGACAACGCGCAGGATATCTATCAGTTTCAGATCGATCGTGTTGAGCCGCTCCGTGTGCCGCTGCTATCGCGCGTTACCGGGCCCTTTCGCTATGACTTTTTCGTGGGTAGCCTGAAAGGCCACACGGACCCCAACGATCCGTGGATGCACATTGAGAAGATCGGCTTCAAACCCACAAAGAACCTTGAGTTCGGATTCGACCGCATGGTGGTGTGGGGGGGGAAGGGCCATGCGCCCATCACGCTTCATTCTTTTCTGAAGAGCTTTTTCAGCTTTCAGAATGTGCCCCAGTCGGAGAAAGATTCGCGCAGAGACCCGGGAGCTCGTTTCGGCACGTTCGATTTCAACTATCGCCTGCCGTATCTGCGGAACTGGCTTTCGATTTATTCGGATTCGTTAGTTCATGACGATGTGAGCCCAATTGCCGCGCCGCGCCGCGCCGGCGTTCATCCGGGCCTCTACTTGTCGCAGTTCCCAGGGGTGCCGAAGCTCGACCTACGGGTCGAAGGCGCGAACACTGAACCGGTGAGCCACTCCAACCCGGGCGGTCTTGCCTCAATCAACAAAGGTCAGTTTTTGTACTGGGAAGTCATTCAACGGCAGGGACCCACCAATGAAGGCTTTCTGCCCGACTGGGTCGGTCGTGAAGGCAAGGGCGGCCAGGCATGGCTGACGTACCATCTGTCGCCCCAGGAAGATATCGAGTTCTCTTACCGAAATGCGAAGGCTTCCAAGGACTTCATCGCCGGAGGCACCACCCAGAACGACTTTGAAGGGGAAGTGCGCAAGCGCATCGGCAAGGACATCGAGGCGCGCGGCTGGGTGCAGTACGAGAGTTGGAAGGCCCCGATCTATAAGGCCGGCGCGCAGAGCGACACCACGGTCGCGGCTCAGATTACCTGGTACCCAAAGGAAAAAGAGCAGCAGTAGCGCGCCACTGGCTCAATTTCAACGATGCGGCTGCGGCGCGTAGTAGCCGCTGCGCGCGCTGATCTCCACGTCGCGCCGCCCGCTCTGCAGCCGGACGTTGTGGAATTCTCCGTTGGGCTTAAGAACCGCGGGTCGATAAGCGATCAGATAGTAGTCGCGCAGTTCCTGCTCGATGGCGCGCAGGCCTTCACGAATCGTGGTCGCATCGCGATCGAAGAACACGTGCCCGCCGCTCTGGGCCGCCAGTTGTTGCAGCGTTTTGTTTCCCTCGGCAAATCGCGATTTTGGGTTGCTTGTGAAGACATGAATCGCAGTGTTAGTGCGCTGGCAAATGCCGATCACTTCGCTGAGGCGCGCATGGCTGTCATCGTCATCGCCATCGGAGAAAAGCAGGATGGCGTTACTGTTTTGTCCGGCAAGAGTTTGCTGAGCGATTTCGTCGCGAATGCCGCGATAAAGTGCGTCGAAAATGGCTGTGCCGCCCGTGCGGCTTCTCCCCGGGCTGCGTATCGTGCTGATGGCTGACTCGATGGCGGGCGGGTTGTTCGTCCACACGGAAAGATACTTCTGCTCGAAGTCGAACCATGAAACAAACGCATCGTCGGTTGCAGGCCGCAGAAACTCAAGCGTGAAACTCGTGGCGATGTCCTGACTGAGGTAGAGCGAGTCCGAATCGATCGAAGCGCTCGTGTCGATCAGAAAGCCAATGCGTATAGGTTGATCGGTCAGGTGCGCAAAGCTCAGGATCTGCCGCGGTGCCTTCCTGTTGTCCGTAAGGTTGAGGTCGGATAGCTGCCGACTCGCCACAGGCCGCCCGCTCGCCGTCATCGCCCGGAAGGGCAGCGTGACCTCGTTGACCTCAACCTGAAAAGTGTAGCCCTGGTCGGATTGCTGCGCAGGTGCAAAGGCTCCGCACCATGAAATCAGGAAGAGCCCAGCGATTGCGCGTTTTCTTCTGCCCATGCCCAATGATCAGCGTGTCGTGCTTGGCTGACGGACGAGCGGGAAGAGCGGGAGTTAGCTGCGAAGGCGAGCCAGCAGATCCTGCGGGTGCACCGGCTTGGCGAGGATCTCAAATTCGTGGCCCTGCGCGCGGACGCGGTCGAGCAGATCCGCGGTCGCGGCCTGCCCGGAAAAGAGCAGAATCTTGCAGCCGGGCAGCATGGCGCGAATGCGAATAGCCGCGTCGATTCCGTTCAGATCGGTCATGATGACGTCGCTGATGAGCATGTCCGGCTTGAGAATCTCGGCCATTTCCACAGCCCGTTCGCCGCTGTAAACGGCTGTCGCTTCGAAACCGCTCTGGTTAAGAATGATGGCCAGAGTATCGGCAATCACGCGCTCATCGTCTGCGACAAGCACCCTGGGTTTAGGCTGGTTCGCCGCCTGCTGTTCGGACATTCTTTTCTTACCAATTCCTTATCATCAAGCTGATGGTTTCAGAAAACGGGGACTGCCGATCGCTGTGCGGACCACCGGGGACCCGGTACCGGAGAATCTCGCAGGTATGATGATACGCTGAGTTCGGGAGATGCTTCATCTCCCAGCAACCCTTCCAGCTTATGGTTAATTCACTATCAATCTGGCAGGACTGCCCGCAGACCAGGACAAGCAGACCATCTTATTCCGCGCCGCGGCGGATACCGAGCTGACCCCTATGACGGACCCCATCATCCAGGCCAGACAGGTCGAAAAGTACTATGCCCAGTCGCGCGACGCCCGCATTCAGGTGATCGCGCCGACCGACCTGGCCATCTTTCCGGGCGAAATCGTCGCCCTTCTGGGGCCGTCCGGATCAGGCAAATCAACCTTGCTGCGGATGCTTTCGGGATTGTCGCGGCCCTCGGGCGGCAGCGTGCTGTGGCACGGCAAAGACGTGGCCTCGACCCCGATTAACGTGTCCATCGTCTTCCAGAGCTTCGCGCTGTTTCCGTGGCTGACGGTCCTCGAGAACGTCGAGGCGCCCCTCAAGGCCCATGGCATGGAGGCGACCGCGCGGCACCGCCGCAGTCTCAGAATTCTGGATACCGTCGGACTCCATGGCTTCGAAGCGGCTTATCCCAAGGAGCTTTCGGGTGGCATGCGCCAGCGCGTCGGTTTCGCCAGGGCTCTGGTGGTGGAGCCGGAAGTCCTCTTCATGGACGAGCCGTTTTCGGCCCTCGACGTGCTCACCGCAGACAACCTGCGCAGCGAGCTGCTTGAACTCTGGCAGAAGAAGACCATCCCCACGCAGGCGATCTTCCTGGTCACGCACAACATCGAGGAAGCCGTGCTGCTGGCCGATCGCATCATCGTGCTCGGCCGCAATCCCGGCCACGTGCGCACTGATTTCAAGGTGGCGCTGGCCCAGCCGCGCGAGCGCAAGAACCCGGCGTTCACCGGACTGGTGGACTACATCTACAAAGTGCTCACCCAGCCTGATGTCGCGCCTGCGGAGATGCCGGTGATCGAAGACGGACGCCGGGTGCGCGACCAGCGGCAGATGCACTACGAAATGCTGCCCCATGCGCGCCCAGGCGGCATTGCCGGACTGCTGGAGCTGATCATCGATCTGGGCGGCCGCACCGACATTTATCGCCTGGCCGACGAGTTGGCGTTCGAGATCGACGATCTCTTCCCCATCGTGGAAGCGGCGCAGTTGCTGGGCTTCCTGAAGATCGAAGAGGGCGATGCCGCCATTACTCCGGCAGGCCGCGAGTTTGCCGAGTCAGAAATTCTGAAGCAGAAAGAGCTTTTCCGCAAGGCGGCCACCGATCACGTGCTGCTGCTGCGCCAGATTACGCGAGCGCTGGCCAACAAGAGCGATCACTCCGTCAGCGAGGAGTTTTTCCTCGATATGCTCGATGAGCAGTTCAGTGACGATGAGTGCAAGCTGCAGCTGGAAACCGCCATCAACTGGGGCCGCTACGCCGCGCTCTTTGACTGGGACGACTCGCGCCGCCGTTTTGTCCTGCACCACCACGAGGCTGAGGAAGCGACCGAGACGGCCTCGGAGCGTGCCGGATGAGGCCCCGCCTGACGCTCTCCCGCGCATTTGCGGTAGAGCGGACATGGCCCTTCTTCATCGATCTCAGCGTGGCCGCCGCTTTACTGGCGGGCTTCTACGGAATCCTCTGGATCGCAAAATTCTGGTTTAGCTCCGCGATTCCCGAAGTAGAAATCTACCGCTCGCCGTCGCATCTGCCGCTTTACGCGTTCTATTCGGTGGTGCGCATCTTTTTCGCGTACGCGCTCAGCCTGCTGTTTGCGATCGGCTATGGCTATCTGGCGGCCTACAACAAGCGGCTCGAAGCGCTGATGATCGCGATTCTCGACATCCTCCAGTCGATTCCGGTGCTGAGCTTTCTGCCCGGCGTCATGCTGGCGATGATGTCGCTGTTCCCGTCGCGGCAACTGGGCATCGAATTCGGCGCAATCCTCCTCATCTTTACGGGCGAAGTGTGGAACATGGCGTTCAGCTTCTACACGTCGCTCAAGAGCATTCCCCGCGAGCTGATGGAAGCCTGCGCCATCAATCGCTTTTCGCGCTGGCAGCGGCTGTTCCAGCTCGAGCTGCCCTTTGCTGCCATCGGGCTCATCTGGAATTCCATTGTGTCGGTTGCCAACGGATGGTTCTTCCTCATGGTGTGCGAGATGTTCCCGGTGGGCAGCCGCAATTTTCGCCTGCCCGGTCTGGGATCGTATCTGCAGACCGCCGCTTCGAACGGCGATTTTGTCGCGGTCACGTGGGGTCTGCTCACCATGGTGCTCATCATTGTGTTGGCCGATCAGGTGCTGTGGCGGCCGCTCATCGCGTGGTCCGACAAATTCAAGTTTGAAAGCGTCGAGAGCAGCACCCGCGTCACCTCGCCGGTGCTCGACGCCCTGCGCAACTCGCGCATCGTCGGGGTGATCAATCGTTTCACGTTCCGGCCGATCGTCGAGAAGCTCTACATGGAGATGGCGCAGCGCCGCGCGAGCAGAAAGCCGCGCCCGGTTGAACGCCAGTCGAGCCGCACCGCGACGGCCGTTTATCTGGTGGTTGCCGCGGTTGTGCTGGTGGCGATCGGGATTGCCGCGTTCCACGCGGTGCTTCTGCTCAAAGACATTCAGCGCAGCGAATTTCTCAGGCTGCTGGCGGGAGCCCTCCTGACCTTTGTGCGCGTCAATGCCGCGCTGCTGATCGGCTCGCTCTGGACCATCCCCGTCGGCGTCGCCATCGGCTTCAATCCGCGCCTCTCGCACATCGCCCAGCCTGTGGCGCAGATCGCCGCGTCGTTTCCGGCTACCGCGCTTTTCCCCATCATTCTGCTGGCGCTGGAGCGGATCGGCCTCGGGCTCGGCATCGGCTCAGTAGCGCTCATGCTGCTCGCGGCGCAGTGGTACATCCTCTTCAACGTCATCGCCGGCGCGCAGGCCATTCCGTCCGATCTGCGCGAGGTGTCGTCGCTCTTCCGTTTTCCTGATGTGCAGCGCTGGACGACGGTGATCCTGCCGGGCATCTTCCCATTCCTCATCACCGGCCTCATCACCGCCTCGGGCGGCGCGTGGAACGCTTCCATCGTCGCGGAGTACTTCCAGCTCAGGGGCCAGACTCTGGCCACGCTGGGACTGGGCGCGCAGATCAGCGCCGCGAGCGACAAGGGCAACTATCCGGTGCTGCTGGCCGCGACCATGATTATGGCGCTCATGGTGGTCACCATCAATCGCCTCGTCTGGCGCCCGCTCTATCACCTCGCGGAGACGAGGTACCGGCTGGACTAAATCTCCACCTGGCCTTCCAGATAAAACACGCATTCCCCTTCGAGCTCAGTCCGATCGCCGCGCAACCGGCAGATCACTTTACCGCCGCGCGCCGAAGCCTGCCACGCCGCAAAGTCCGTCTTGCCCAGACGCGGCGCCCAGAAGGGCGCGAGCATGCAGTGCGCCGAGCCAGTCACGGGATCTTCGAGGATGCCCTTCATCGGCGCGAAGTATCGGCTCACGAAATCGTATCGGGGATCGCTGCTGGGTGCGGTGATGATCAGTCCCGGCTTACCGATCCGAATCAGCGCAGTGCCATCCGGCACCACAGCACGCAGAGTCGTCTCGTCCGTCAGCAGCGCGAGATAGTTAAAATCGTTCTCGGTCACCTCCAGTGGCGCGACACCTATGGCCTTGGCCAACCCGGTTGGAGCGGGAACCGGCCCCGATGGGCGCGTTGGGAAGTCCATCAAGTAGCCCGCGCCGTTCTTCGTTACTGTCAGCGGTCCGCTCGCGGAATGGAAGACCACCTGCGCTCGGTTGCGATCGACGCGCTCCATCACAACCGCGGCGCTGGCCAGCGTGGCATGCCCGCAAAGCGGCACTTCCGTCTCGGGCGTGAACCAGCGCAGGCGGTATTCGTCATTCTCGGGGACGAGGTATGCCGTTTCCGCGAGGTTGTTCTCGGCGGCGATGGCCTGCAACGTCGCATCGGGAAGAAACTTTGTGAGGAGAATGACGGCTGCCGGATTGCCGGCGAAGCGAGTCGATGTAAAGGCGTCGACTTGATAAATGGGTGCGCGCATAACTGCATTTTTGCCTGACCTGGGCCAGCCCGCAATGCGGCGGCCCGCACTAGGGCAATTCTGCGCCTGGAGTGCGCGAATTCCCCGTCAGGCCGTCGATTCCGCCAGTAGCCGCTTCCACGTTTTCTGATTGCGCCGGAAGCTCTTCTTCAGCTCTTCGAGGATACGTTCGAAATCCGTGTGCCCCTTCAGCCGGTTCCACGAGGGATTTTTCGAGAACCAGGGATAGTTTTCATTCCCCAGGTAGATGGCCCGGCGCAGCCAGTGCAGCGCTTCACTCTCATCGCCATCGACGGCAAAGTACGTGGCCAGGCGGTAGGTCATCTCGGCGTCGGCCTCAGCCGCGGCCATCGTCTCCTCGGCGATGAGCGCCGCACCGCGCTCGCGATCCCCGGCCTGCACGTAGCACATGGCCAGGGTGGGCACGGCGATGCGCATGGATTCATCGTCGCGAATCACGCTCTCGAGCATGTCGATAGCCTGCCCCAGATCGCCCTGGCGCATGCGCTGATACGCCAGTGACGTGCGCAGCAGAGGATACTTCGGCTCGAGCGTGAGGCCCTTCTGCAGTTCTTCTTCGGCCAGCTCGAGCTGGTTTTGATACTGATACACGCGCGCGCGATGGTTGTAGATGACGGCCGCGTTCGATGGGTTGAGCACGAGCGAGCGGTTGAACTGCTGCAGCGCCTCGTCGTACATGCCGTCGACGCGCAGCGTGATGCCCGCCACCAGGTGCACGTTCCAGTCGTTATCAGCCGTGTGCAGCAGGTGCTCGACCCCATGGCGAGCGCTTTCCTTTTCACCGCGCGAAAGCAGCATGTAGACGCGATACAGGTTGGCTTCCACCGCGCCGGCATCCAGTTCGAGCGCGCGATCGAGCGCTTTGCGCGCCGCCATCACGTGCATGTGCCCGCCAAATCCGTAGCGGACGTACTGGAGCTGCGCGATGCCCAGGCCGCTCCACGCAGGTGCAAAGGTTGGGTCGCGCTCCACGACGGCTTCAAAAAGCTCCCGAGCGCGATCCAGATCGCCGCGATTGCCGGTACGCTGCATGAATCCGGAAAGCATCGCGCGCGCCTGCAAATACTCTTCCGAGAGCTGCTCGCCGAGTCCGTTGCGCTGCGCCGGCCGCGCGCCCCGTCGAACCGGCTCGCCCGCAACCCCCGGCTTCAGTTGCCCGGTACCCTGCAGTGACGCGAATACTTCATTGCAGATTTCTGTCTGCACCGCGATCAGGTCGAAAGACGGCACGCTGATCGATCCGCCACCCTGCACGCTCTGCCTGCTTACGTCGAGCAGCTGCCAGTTCAGGTCGAAGCCTTCCGTAGAGCGCAGGAAATTCCCGGTCAGCACCCACGCCACCAGCAGCTTCTGGCCGATCTCGAGCGGATCCATCTGCGCCAGCGGCAGATGCATGAGCGTGCTCGAAGGGCGCACCACCAGCGTAGACACGCGCGCGATGCGCGCGGCAATGGCGTCGGCGAGCGCAAAGCCGTAAAGCGGCGCAACGTCCGACGGTCCCAGGTTCTGGAACGGCAGCACGAGGATGGTATTCTCACGCGTTTCCTCGTTCGAGGTTTCGCGGAAGCGCTCCGCCAGCATCGACAGCAGTCCGGTCGCCCGCTTCTCAGGATCGGCGCTGTTCGTCTGAGGCAGCACGGCGGCGGCATCGCCGGGAATGATACCCGTCTCAAACTGCAGCGCCTTCATGATGGTCTTCAGCGCCTCGCGCACTTCCGCAGCGCTTCCGTAGCGATCGAGCGGGTTTTTCTTCAGGCAGCACAGGATGACCGAACTGAACTCCGCAGGAATGCCTTCGAGCGCGAGCGGCTCGAGGAACTGGATGGCGCGGATTGACTGGAACTCGTCGCCGTCCGGCCGCGCAAACGGATGGCGTCCGCTGGCCAGCTCGTAGAGGATCACGCCCAGCGCCCACAGATCGCTCTGCACGCTGCTCTGCCCGGTGACGAACTGCTCGGGCGCCATGTAGGCGATGGTGCCGCCGCGCGCGGTGTAGGTGGCGATGGGCGCTCCGGGCTTGCGCCGCGAGGCCTTGGCAGGATCGAACTCCAGCTCCTCGGGAGGCAATCGCCGCGCAAGGCCGAAGTCGAGAATCTTCGCGAGGCCTCCGTCGGTCAGCATCACGTTGGCAGGCTTGAGGTCGCGATGGAAGATGCCCAGCGAATGCGCCGCGCTCAGACCGTCCGCGATTTGAATGCCGACCGAGAGCACGAGCTGCAGGCTCGCCGGACCTTTCGTGATCAGCGTCGCCAGCGACTGCCCGGGCACGTACTGCATGACGATGAAGCCTTCCTCGCCCTCCTCATCGACCTCGTAGATCGCGCAGACGTTGGGGTGCTCAATGGCTGAAGCCATGCGGGCTTCGCGCAGCACCGTAGTCCGCATCTGCTCGAGGGTAAGCGCGCCGCGCTTCAGCACTTTGAGCACGACGGGGCGCATCAGTTGCGTGTCGTTGGCGAGGTAGACGACGCCGCTGCCGCCCGCGCCCAGCTTGCGGACCAGTTCGTAGTGCGTGATGACACGCTTCATGCTGTCTTCAGTTTACCGGCTGGTCTCGCGCGGCCCGATCGGGCCTTTGCCGGAGCGTCGCCCAGAGGCGCACGCTTATTCCGGCGTGAGTACGTTGCGCAGGCGTCCGCCCTGCTTGTTCAGCTCGTCGACGAAATCTTCCACGCGGACCAGGAAGTCCTGCCCGGCGCGCACAAAGCGGGGCATCGCCTCCCACGCTTCCTTCACGGCTCCGGGGTTTTCGAACAGCGCGACCGCAGCGCCAGCCGCGGCCACGGCGAGTCCCGATTTCCGCTTGCCGCTGATCAAGAGCAGCGCGCTGACAATGAGGGATCCGGCAGCTACGCTGCGCGTCCAGGGGATTTCCGTGAGGTTTCCTTCGATTTGGCGCGGAAGTTTCATTGGAGGGTCTCGGGTTTCCTCGATATAGGATGCGGGCGTTCTCAGTCAAGATCGAATTCGCGCAGCGGTTTGCCAGTATCGGGCGATTCCTGCGCCTTCTTCACCGCCTCGGCAAAACGCTTGCTGAAGAGGTCTTCCTTGTTCTTTTCCGCGTCCACTGCCTGGCGGAAGAGGCTTTCCTTGCGCTCGTTGGCCTCGTGCATCGCCTTAGTGGCAGCGTCGAAGTCTTCGAAGGTGCGCTTGCGCGGCGCTGGCGTATGCGAGATCACAGCACGCGCGTTGACGTCGATTTTCATCATCGCCCCGCAGTCGGGGCAGGCGATCTCAAGAATCGGACTGGATTGGGTTTTGGCCACCATACCGCTACTCGCTTACGAGGGTGAGTGTATCGCAAACGCAGGGGGCAAAGTACAGGGCCAGCGGGCTACAGGCGGATAGCCTTATGGCCGGGACAGCTCTGGGCGGCCGCCTCCATCAGGGTCGCGATGAGCGGGGCGCAATAGCGAGCCAGATAGGCAATGCCGCCGATGGTGCGCTCCTGAGGATGCCGATCGGGAAAGAGGTTGAAGGAGAGGGTGTCCACGTGGCGTCGGATGCTGGCTTCCTTCTGGAGTTGATAATTCGCAGCCAGGCGGCGCAGACGGTTCATCTGGTAGCGCATCTTTGACGCGGCGACGCCCGCGGCGCGGGACAGGCCTTCATCGAGGGATTTTGTCCAGGCGAGCAGGGCTTCGAGTTCGTCGTTGAGGGCATTGCCTGTCGCTGCCAACTGCTTTTTGCCTTCGATCGGAATGGCGCGCGCGCCGAGCCGATGCGCCAGCTCATCGGGATGCGCCTGGAGAATGTCGGGGAGCGAAAGCTCGTGCTGCGCCATCAGCTTGTCGACAGCCGGCTCGATAAGCGTGGCGCTCAGGCGCGGCAGAACCGGTGTAGTGTGGCCCAGGATCGCCTGGAACAGCACCTGGGACTGCGCGAAGTAAGCAATCTCCGCCGGTCCGCCGATGTAGGCCGCGGTGGGCAAAATGGAATCCTGAAAAACCGGCCGCAGCAGTGCGTTAGGGCTCAGGCGCTCAGGTGCCGAGTCGAGAATTGCGAGAAGGTCCGCGGTTGCCAGCGTCGTTTTGCCAGAGGTCCACGCATCGCCCTTCCTGCGCAGCGCCACGCGAGCTCCGGTTCCATCTTCGAGAAGGAACAGCAGGCTGCTGCCGGGCGCTACCAGCACCTGCGAGTGATAACCCCTCTGGGCGATCAGGCGGTCGCGTTCGTGCAACGCAGACTCGAGTTCCGCGGCATGTTCAATCGCGTAGCGCAGCACTGATGCGCCCAGAGCGTGGAATCCCCGGTTCGAAGCGTCAATCACCACCAGTCCCTGCTCGGCGAAGACCGCCGACAGCAGGCGCGCAAAGGCCGAGGCAAACGTCGCCGTTGCGGTGTAGCTTGCCGTCAGCAAGTCGAACTCCGGGCTGCCGCCAATTAGCTCCGCCGCTCGATCGAGGAGAAGCTCGATCTTCTTGCCCAGCGGCAAGGCCCCCACCGGCCGCGCCGCAGACGGCTGTTCCTGATGCAGCTTCAGCGTGTGCAGCGCGTGGCGCGAGGGCAGCGTGACGTGATCCACTTCCGCAAGGTCGTGGTCTTCCGACGCGAGCCAGAAAATCGGCACAAGATTCGCTTCTCGCGCCCGCTGCACGACTGTCGCTGCTTTCAGCAGCGTGAATAGTGGCCCTCCAAAAAGCGCCACCTGCTGTCCGGTAACGACCGCGCCTGCTCCGTTGCGGAGCCGTTCGATCTGCGCGAGTGCCTTTTCGCCAGCGCCCCATGCCAGGTTCTGCTCGCGCAGCAAATCGGCAACGGCCGAGCGATGCGATGCATCCTGCGAGGGAATCGAAGTGCGCCATTCCTGCGACCACGGCGAAGATTGAAAGAAAGGCGCAATCGGCTCATGGCTCGCCGCGTAATCGGCAAAGAGCCCGCTAAGCCGGGGGAGCATCGAGATGGGATAACAATCGACCGTCACGGCTCGGTGCCTGCTTTCAGTCTCTCACGCACATCGGGAGCGGCGACCGATGCACTGAGATCCGCAATGAGAAGGGGAATGCCCGCGACAATCCGATGCCGCAGCCCGAGCTGAGGATGCAGATTGATCCGCGGCGTGGCCGCCGGCCTCGTTCCGTCTGAATGGTACGGTAGAAGGAAAGGGGAGAGGCATGGGGGAGAAGAAGAAAAAAGCCGCGAAGTCCAAAGCTCCGGAAGTAACCATGTGCAAAAAGCTCAGGATTGATGCCGGCAAGCCAGCCGAGGTGCTTTCGTCGAAGGTCTCTTACGAGGGTCCCCTGTTTCGCGTGCTGAGCGATGAGATTCGCGAGCCCAACGGCAAGCGGGTGAGCCGCGACGTCATCCGCCACAACGGGTCGGTTGTGATCCTGGCCATCGACAAAAGCAAGAGCAAAAGAAATCCCCTGGTTCTCATCGAGCGCCAGTTCCGCCACGCTGCGCAGCAGTATTTGTACGAGGTCCCGGCGGGCAAGATGGAAGCCGATGAAGACCACCTGGACGCCGCGAAGCGTGAACTGCTCGAAGAGACGGGCTTTCAGGCCAGGAAGTGGACGAAGCTGCTGAAGTACTTCGCAAGCCCCGGATTCCTCGGGGAATGGATGCAGGTTTTCCTGGCCGAAGGTCTCACGCCCGGCGAGGCCAGCCCTGAAGAAGATGAATCGTTCGAGCTGCAGTTCGTCCCCATGTCGGAGTTGCTGCGCCTGATCGAGGCGGACAAGATCAGGGACGGCAAGACAATCATCTCCGTCCTCTACTACGCACTTTTTGGCCGCCGGGGCAAGAAGTGAGCTGGGGTTTCCTCACTGCCATAGAAAACCAAACCTATCCACTTAGCGTCTGTATGGTGAGCAGGTTGGTACCCCCAACCGAATCTGCACGAGAGGAAGGTTCGTGTCTGTGGCTCAGTACAAAGGCAAAGTGAAGTGGTTCAATAACGCTAAGGGGTATGGGTTTATCGGACGCGACGACGGGCCGGACGTTTTCGTGCACTACAGCGCGATTCAGGTGGACGGTTACAAGAGCCTGAAAGAAGGCGACGACGTCGAGTTTGACATTATTCAGGGGCAGAAGGGTCCACAGGCAGATCAGGTCGTCCGCGCCCGCGAAGTAGCCTGATCGGCCATCTCCAGTCTCCTTCAATATTTGTGCCGTGACGGACTTCCTCGCCCTCCGCGGGGAAGTGCCGCCGTTTAGCCCCCCGCTTTCAATCAGCCTTCGATCCCCCGCCTGGTTTCCGTCCTGGCGAACGTGGTCTAATCGTCTCCGATGGATAACCGCTCGATCGCCCAGTTGCTCGCCGAGACAGCCGACCTGCTGGAAATCGACGCCGGCGACTCCTTCCGCATTCGCTCTTACCGCCGCGCAGCTGAGGCGGTGGAATCGTCGACGGTCCAGCTCAGCGCCATCGCAGTCGACCCCAAAAAATTGCAGGAGATCCCCGGTATTGGCAAAGGGATGGCCGCCAACATTCAGGAAATAGAGCGCACCGGATCCCTTCCGCTCCGCGATGAACTGCTGAAGAGATACAAACCCACCATGCTGGAATTGCTGCGTCTCCCCGGCATGGGCCCCAAATCCGTCGCGCTCCTCTGGGATGCGCTCCGGGTCGGATCGGTGGATGAGCTGGAGGCTGCCATTTCCGCCGGCCGCCTCGCCGGTCTGCCGCGCTTCGGCGACAAGCTCGTCGAAAAGTTGCGCAAGGGTATCGAGGACTACAAACAGAACAGCGGACGCTTCCTGATCGACGTCGCCGAAATCGCGGCGGAGAAGCTGATCGCCTACCTCCGCGAGTTTCCAGGATTCACCACCATCCTCCCTGCCGGATCGCTGCGCCGCGGACGCGACACAGTCGGCGATCTCGACATTCTCGCCACCGGGCCGTGCTGCGAAGAAGACAAGGTGAGCGCGGCCGTGGAGCATGCCGCCGCCTATCCTCCGGCCGCGACGATGCTCGCCAAGGGGCAAAACAAGGTAAGCTTCCGTCTGGGCAATGGTCTTCAGGTCGACGTGCGACTTCTTCCGGAAAAGTCGTATGGTGCGGCGCTGCAATACTTTACGGGATCAAAAATGCACAATGTAACGGTGCGGCAGCGCGCTCTCAAGCGCGGCTACACGCTCAGCGAGTACGCGCTCGCCCGCCTCGACAACGGGGCCTTCGTTGCCGGAGCCACCGAAGAAGACATCTACGCAGCGCTCGGCCTCGACTGGATTCCGCCGGAGCTGCGCGAGAACAATGGCGAGATTGAGGCGGCCGAGCAGCATCGCCTGCCGGTTCTCATCGAGGAAAAGGATATTCGCGGCGATGTACACATGCACACGCACGAAACCGACGGCAAAAACTCCATCCGCGAAATGGCCGAGGCTGGAATCGCGCGCGGCTACGAGTACATTGCCATCACTGATCACTCGAAGAACCTCGCGATGACCAACGGCCTCGACGATCAGCGCGCGATCGAGCACATCAAACGGATTCGCGCGGTCGACGCTGAGTTGAATGGGAAGATCCGCGTCTTCCCCGGTATTGAAGTCGATATCCTGGCCGATGGCGCCCTCGACCTCTCGGACGAGGTGCTGGCGCAGATGGACGTGGTGATCGCCAGCGTCCATTCGCTCTTCAACCAGCCCGAACAGCAGATGACGGAGCGCGTGCTGCGCGCCATCGAGAACCCGTATGTGCGGATTCTCGGTCATCCCACCGGTCGGCTGTTGCTCCGCCGCGAACCGTTCCAGATTGATTTGAATCGGGTGCTCAAACGCGCGGCGGAACTGGGCGTCGCCGTCGAGCACAATGCCTATCCTGACCGTCTCGATCTCTGCGACCGCGACCTGCGCCTGGCGAAGGAGCTTGGCTGCAAAATTTCGGTAAACACGGACTCGCACCACACCAGCCATCTCGTGAAGATGCACTACGGCATCCGGCAATTGCGCCGGGCCTGGCTGAGCAAAGGCGATGTTCTCAATACGTTATCCGCGAATAAATTTCTGGCAGCTTTGCGCCCGCAACCGGCGTAGCCGCTCAATATCGGCATCTAATTTCCTTTTTGTAGAATGCAGGTTGACCATGGCTGAAAATAACCAGTCCGGTGTCCATCCGGTCTTTGCGGCGGTGGCCGCGGTCGTGATTGTGGTGGCAATCATCGGCGCTTACGTTTGGGTCAATACCAAACCCCCGGTCCACGCCGGCCAATTGGTATCGATCACGGCGTATCCCATTCACCGTGAGCTATCCACGGGCAATGCGCTGGGCGGCCTGGCGGGCAGCAAGGATATCTACGACGAGGAAATCGTCATCGCCAATGTCCACATTAAAAGCCAGACGCAGTTGCCCCTCTTCCTCCACGATATGTGGGCCGACGTCACCCTCGCCGACGGCACCACCCAGCGCAGCACCGCGGCCAGCACCAGCGATTTCCACGCGGTCTTCGTCGCGTATCCCGACCTCGCGCCCAGGCAGACCACGCCCATCCTGCGCGACACCACTATGACGCCAGGCCAACAGCTCGACGGGCAGATCATCTTCCACTACCCCATCAGCGCCCAGCAGTGGGATCAGCGCAAGGACTTTAAAATCTTCGTGCAGTTTCTCCACCAGAAAGAGCTGATCCTTGACGCGACGCCCACCGCATCGGGCACGAAGACGTAGGCCGGGGCTTTTCACCCGCTCTCGCGCTTTCTGATCTACTGTCTCTTGGCTTCCCACAATGTTCGTTAAAGCGCAGCGCGTCCACTTCATTGGTATCGGCGGCATCGGCATGAGCGGGATTGCCGAGATCCTGCTTAACCTGCAGTATCCCGTCAGCGGCTCCGACCTCAAACGCTCTCCGGTCACCGACCGCCTGACCTCTCTCGGCGCCACCGTGTTTGAGGGCCATGCCGCCGCCAACGTGGTCGGCGCCGGTGTTGTAGTCGTCAGTTCCGCCGTCCAGTCGCACAATCCTGAGGTGGGCGAGGCGCGAGTCCGCAAGATTCCCGTCATTCAGCGCGCCGAAATGCTCGCCGAGTTGATGCGCCTGAAGTACGGCATCGCGATCGCGGGCATGCACGGCAAGACCACGACGACCTCGATGGTCGCGTCCGTGCTCACCGCCGGTGGACTCGATCCCACCGTCGTCGTGGGCGGCCGTGTCGACACGATGGGCTCCAATGCGCGCCTCGGCCAGTCGCAATACCTGGTCGCCGAGGCGGATGAGAGCGATCGCTCGTTCCTGCGCCTCTCGCCGATCCTCGCCATCGTGACGAATCTCGACCGCGAGCACATGGACTGCTACCGCGACATGGCGGACGTCGAAGACGCGTTTGTCGAATTCATGGACAAGGTGCCGTTCTACGGTGCCTGTGTTGCCTGCGCCGACGACCGGCTGCTGGCAGCGATCCTGCCGCGTGTGCGACGCCGCGTCTTCACCTACGGCAAATCGCCCAGTGCCGATTTCGTCCTGCGCATGCTGCCCGCCGTCCCCACCCAGGAGAACTGCGGCGAGATTCGCTGCCGCTCGCGGTTTGAAGTCGCGGCCGGAGGCGAGGTTTATGGTCCCCTCGAACTCCATGTCCCCGGTATCCACAATGTGCTGAATGCGACGGCGGCCGTGGCCATCGCCGCGCAGCTTGAGATGAAGCCCGAAGACATTGCCGCCGGACTGCAATCCTTCCGCGGCGTCGACCGGCGCTTCCAGATCAAGGGCTGCGTTCGCGGCGTGACCGTCGTCGATGACTATGGCCACCATCCCACCGAGATTCGCGCCACCCTGCGCGCCGCTCGCGACTGCGGATACGGCGCCGTCCATGTCATTTTCCAGCCGCATCGCTACACACGTACGCGCGACCTGATGGACGAATTTACGCACGCCTTCGACGATGCAGCAACCGTGGAGATCCTCGACATCTACGCCGCCAGCGAAGAACCGATTCCGGGCGTGACCGCGGAGGCTCTGGTCAAGTCCATTCACCATCGCGACGGCATCGCTTACGCCGTATCCTCTGATGAGGCCATCAGCCGCGCGCTGGCTCGTGCTGAAGAAGGCGACGTGATCCTCACTCTCGGCGCCGGCAACGTCTCGCATCTTGCGCCAGTTGTTGTCGAACGTCTGAAACCGGCGCAGATCTAGCGTTTCTTGTACACGGTCTTCCCGCCGACAACAGTCCGCAGCACCTGCGTGTCGAGAATGTCGTGCGTTGCAATCGCGGTCAGATCGCGATCGAGCACCACAAAGTCCGCGACGTATCCCGGCGCCAGCTTGCCCTTCCAGCTTTCTGCGAATTCCGCGTAAGCCGCGCCCTGCGTGTAGGCGTAGAGAGTCTGCGGCATCGTGAGCTTTTGTTCGGGATGAAACGTCGCCGTCCCCGCCTCGTTCATGCGCGTCACCGAGCAGTAGACGCCGCGAAAGGGCGTGATCGGTTCCACGGGATAGTCGGTCCCATAGGCAAGCGGGACGCCGGCATCGAGAAACGACTTCCACGCGTACGCATACTCCGAGCGCTCCGGCCCCAACCGCGCTCCTGCCCACGCCATATCGCTCAGCAGATGATTCGGCTGCATCGACGCGATCACGCCCAGTTGTTTGTAGCGCGCGAAATCGCCCGCGCTCACCACTTGGCTGTGCTCGATCCGGTAGCGATGATCGCCCGCAGGAACCGCCTGTTCAGCCGCCGCAAACGCGTTCAGCGCCATCTCCACCGCGCGGTCGCCGATGGCGTGAAAGCCCATCTGGAACCCGGCCGTCGCGCGCTCGACCGCCATCGCGTTGAGCTTGTTCTGCTCGAAGCGCGGAATGCCCGAGTTTCCAGGATCATCCGCATACGGGGCATTCATCGCCGCCGTTCGTGACCCCAGCGAACCATCCATGAAGCCCTTCAGCATCGTAGTGTGCAGCATGCGATCCGTTGCCGGATGACGAGCCCTCTGCTTCTCTTCGAGCGCGAGCGGCTCGGCAAAAGGAATCCACTCCGCAATGCGTGCCGGCAGCTTTCCCTCTTTTTCCATCTGCTCGAACACCAGGAAGTCTTCCCAGTCAGAAAAATCCTGGACTGTCGTGACGCCATGGGAAACCGCATCGTGCAGAGCCAGCTCCAGCCCGCGCCGCCGCTGCTCCGGCGTGGGTGGAGGCGCCTGCACCAGCCCCTGCGCCGTCTCGCGCATGATCCCTGTAGGCTCGCCCTCCGTATCGTGGTCGATCTCGCCGCCCTCCGGTGCCTGGGTCGCGCGGGTAACTCCGGCCGCAGCCAGCGCTGCCGAGTCCGCCACGGCAATATGCCCGTCCACGCGAGTAAAGATCGCAGGATGCCCGCCCGCCGCTGAGTCGATGTCCTGACGTGTCGGGAGCTTGCCGCCCGGCCACAGGGTGTGATCCCACCCGCCGCCCGTCAGCCACTGCCCCGGCGCGGCCTTTTCCGCTGCCGCGCGAATGCGCGCCTGCATCTCCGCGAGCGAATGCACGCCGAGCAGGTCGACCGAGAGCAGGATCTTCCCGCCCATGCCCAGATGCGCGTGTGCGTCGTTGAATCCCGGCATCACGAAAGCGCCCGCGAGATCCACCAGCCGCGTTGCCGCGCCCTTGTATTTTGCAAGAACCTCTGCGTCTGAACCCGCTGCGACAATTTCGCCGTGCGCGACAGCAATCGCCGAAACCCGCTGTGGATGCGGCCGCCTCTCCAGATCGACGCCGGTGAGGACGTTGCCGTGGAAATAGATTGCGTCGGCAGCGGACGCAGGCGGCGCGACAGCAGAAGAAGAGCTCATAGCGATGGCGATCAGAATCCCGGAGAGTAGCGCTTTCACGCAGATGAGTCTAAACGACCGCCAGCGCCAGGAGCAGCAAAAGCAAGCGCCGCAGCCCCAGCTCGCGCCCGCGCGCGTCATACCATTCACCCACCGTATGGATGCCGCCGCCTTCGCCGCCGGCTCCGATGCTCAGCGCGGGAACGCCGAGAGCCAGCGGAACATTCGCGTCCGTCGATGCCACGCGCTGCTCCGTGCGAATCGCCAGATGCCGATCAACCGCACGCAGCAGATCCAGCAGCGCCGAGTCCGCCGGAAGTTGCCCCGCCGGACGGTCCCCGATCTTCTCAATAGAGAAGCGCAGCGCCTTCGCGTCGAACCGCGGCGCCGCATTGGCCGCGATCACCGAGTCTTCCACCGCCCGATGCAGCTCCACTTCCAGGCGGATGAGCTGCTCCGGCTCCGTCGAGCGAAGATCGAAGCGCGCCGTCGCTCGCTCCGGAATCGCATTGATCGCCGTCCCGCCCTCGATCGTCCCCACATTTATCGTCGTCCGCGGAATCTCCGGCACCGGCACGCGCGAGAATCTCTCGATGGCGCGGCTCATCACCACAATCGGATTGGGCCGCCCTGCATCCGTCCACGAGTGCCCGCCTGGCCCGTCGATCGTCACCAGAAACCGCAGGCTGCCCAGCGCGTGCGTGACCGCGGCCTCGTGCCCGGCCCCATCCAGCACAATGTGCGCGGCAATCGCATCGCCGCCCTCGCGATAGATGTGGCGCATGCCGCGCAGGTCGCCTTCGCCCTCTTCGCCCACGTTCCCGATAAAGACGATGTCCGAGGCCGTCGCAATCTGCGCGTGCTCGATCGCTGCCGCCGAAGCCAGCATCGCCGCCACGCCGGCACCGTTATCGCACGCGCCTGGCGCGCTCAGCCGCGTTCCGTTCAGCGTCGCTTTCACGGCCGTGCTCGCGGGGAAAACCGTGTCGATATGCGCCGAAAGCAGAACCTGCCGTCCGTCCGCAGTCCCACGCCGCACGGCGATGGCATTCCCCGCCTCATCGATGTGCGGTTCGCCGAGACCCAGATCGCGAAAGCGCGCGCAGAGCCATTCCGCGCGCGGCCGCTCGCCAAAGGGCGGAGCCGGCACGCTCACCAGGTCCATTTGCCACTGCAAAATGCGCTGCTCCTGCAGGTGCATCCATTGAAACGCCTGATGGACGCGCCGGTCGGCGGCGATTTGGGCAATGCTGGCGGAAGCGGTGGGACTGGCCATGGAATTTTCAGCGTAGCACTCTCAATATTCCACGCTGACTAAAAACAATGCCCGCGCCGGTGCCGTCGCGCCGGCAGCTGAACGTGAGCGCGCTTCCAGAACGCGGTTCACCTCCGCAGGCTCAATGTGCCCGCGCCCCACATCGACAAAAGTCCCCACCAGATTGCGCACCATGTGGTGAAGGAATCCGTTTCCCCGTACGTGATAGAGCAGCAGATCGCCTTCCTCGCTCCATTCCGATGCGAAGACACTGCGCACATTGCCCTCGCGCCCCGGTGGAGCGGGGTCGTGCCCCGCCTCACGCGCCGCCAGGTCGGGGTCGCTCGCCGCAAACGAAGTAAAGTCGTGCGTCCCCAGAATCGTCTGCGCCGCAGTCTGCAGCCGGCCAGGGTCGAGGGGCCAGTGCAACGCCCACGCATACCTCGCCGTCCACGGCGGACAAATCTGGCCGCGAAAGATGCGGTACTCGTAGGTCTTTGCGATCACCGAATGCCGGGCATGAAACTCCGAGGGCGCCGGTTCCGCACGCAAGACCCGAATCGACTCCGGCAGGGTGCGATTCAGCGCGCGCGTCAGATTCTCCGCTGGGATCGGTGCGTTGAGCGCGAAGGAGGCTACCTGACCCTGAGCGTGGACGCCCGCGTCCGTGCGGCCGCTACCCTGGGGCAGCACGCGTTCGCCGGTCACCCGTTCAATCGCGTCCGCCAGTTTTCCTTGGATCGTGACGCGATCCGGCTGCACCTGCCAGCCAAAAAAGTCGGTCCCGTCATACGCGAGTGTCAGCTTCCAGTTTTGCGCCGCAGGTAACTCTGAATGAGTGCCCATCGCTTAACTATTCTCGCGAATTTGTCGCATCTGGGCGAGCCGTAACTTCATCAAAGCGCTGCGATATACTCAGCTTTCCTGAACCTTTGCGAGGAGTGGACTCAATTGCCCGTCCGAAGCCTCGTCCGGGCGGCTCACTGGCCTTCCGCCGGTTGGCGAGAGTACGGAACCGGGCCAGGGCTTGCCGCGTATAGCTAAGGAGCCCAAACGGTTTTATGGGAACAGAATGCGCCGCTCGGTTCCGGCAGAGTGCCGCGGCGCCGTTAAGTAAGACTCGCAGTGCGTTGTCATGAGGAGTGGAGACGGCCAATGTCAGCTTCCCGGTTACGCAGTCTTTCCAGTAAGTCTTCGGCGGCATTTTTTTCAAAACTGAAGAGCGCGGCGGCGATTTCCATGCTGCTCGCGGGCACCGCGCCCTCATACGCTCAGGAGCAACCCCAGGCGCAGGGACAGGCGCAGGCGCAGACGCAGACCAAGTCCGCCGCTCAGGCAATCCCCACCGCGCCGTCGCCCAACTATACCCAGCCGCTGTTTTTGCGCGACACCAATCGCGACTTCTCCCGGCCCCGCGGTTACTGGCCCAATCCACTTGCGCCCTACTCGCCGACTACTGTGCCGGCGCAAAGCTTCGCCAATTCGCTCCAGCTCGACGATGTGGTGAAGAACGGCAAGATCTATCTCAGCCTCGGTGATGCCGTTCTGCTCGCCCTCCAGAACAACTACGACATCGCCATCCAGCGCCTGAACCTGGATCTGGCGGATGTTGATCTCATGCGTTCCCATTCCGGCGCGCTCATCAATGGCATCAGCACTGCCCTGCAAACCAGCACTCAGGGCGGCACTACGGCGTCCGTCAGCTCCGTCGGCGGTGGTCCGGGCGGCGCCAGCGCGGCCGCCAGCGTTTCAGGAACCGGCGTAGGCGGTCTCGCGCTTACCACCAGCGGCGCCGGCCCCACCCCCGAGAATCTCGATCCGTCGATCACCGGGCAAATCGAGCTGAACCACCAGATCCAGCCGCAGCAGAGCCCGATCTTCTCCGGAGGCCTGCCGTCCCTTACGCAAAACATCAATACCTACGACTTCACCTATAACGAGGGCTTTGTCACCGGCACTGCCATGCAGGTGCAGTTTCAGAACACACGAACAACGACTGACAACCTGTTCAGCTTCTTCAGCCCGTCTCTTCAGTCCACCTTCAACTTCTCGCTCACGCAGCATTTGCTGCAGGGTTTCGGCTGGGGCATCAACGGCCGCTTCATCGTGCAGGCGAAGAACGACCGCCGCATCGCGGACTCCATTTTCCGCCAGCAGCTTCTCTACTCCATCAACCAGGTCGAGAATATCTATTGGGGTCTGGTGAGCGCCTACGAAGACGTGCAGTCGAAACAGCGCGCCCTCGATCAATCCACCGCGCTCGAGCAGGACGACGAAAAACAGCTCCAGGTGGGCAGCATGGCGCCACTCGATGTCGTGAATGCGAAGAGCCAGATGTCGAGTGACCAGCAGGCGCTGATCGCGTCGCAGAACACGCTTGAATACCAGCAGCTCACCATGAAGCAGGCCATCTCTCGGAACCTCGACGATCCGGCGCTGGCGAATGCACCCATCGTTCCCACCGATCGCGTCAGCCTCACGGAGATGCCGGAAGAACACATGACAGCGGACGAACTGGTGCGTCAGGCCGAAGCGAACAGCCCGGCTGTCGAGCAGGACCTGCTCACCCTGAAAAATGACGAGATCGCGCTGAAGGGCGCCAAAAATGCTCTTTTGCCGACGCTGGATGTGGAGGGTTTCTATGGCGCTACCGCCATCGGCGGTGCGGTGAGCCCCAACTGCGCGAAGGCATTTGAGCAGTTCGGC
Organism: Acidobacteriaceae bacterium; assembly: GCA_035503555.1. Taxonomy (GTDB): domain Bacteria; phylum Acidobacteriota; class Terriglobia; order Terriglobales; family Acidobacteriaceae; genus Palsa-343. The sequence goes on from DATJTG010000193.1 coordinate 53,931, forward strand.
ATTCCTCCGGCTGAGTGCGCCCTGCTCGGTACCACCGGATACAGCACCGTGTTCGGTCACTTGTTTAACAGCAGCGGCCCCAACAAGGGTGTCGAATTTAACCTCCAGGTTCCCTTACGTAATCGCGCCGCCCAGGCCACCCAGGCGCAATCGCAGATCGAATACCGCCAGGAACAGATGCGGCTCCAGCAGCTCTATATCCAGATCCGCATGAATGTCGTCAGCGAGCAGTACGCGCTCACTAACGACCGCGCCGCCGTGCAATCCGCCGTCTCCAACCAGGACTACAACCAGCAGAGCCTGGATGCTGAGATCAAAAAGCTGCACCTCGGCGCATCCACGACCGCCAGCGTCCTCCAGCAGCAACGCAATGTGGCGGCTGCCGATGCGCAGCTGATCGCGGCGCGCGCCCGCTTCGCCTACGACCGCTCGGCGCTGGAGCAGACCCTGGCCAGCACCCTCGATCGCTACGGCATCAATATTGTCGACGCGGCCACCGGCAGCGTGCACAGCGCGCCGGTGATTCCTGGCCTCGAGCCGGCCAAAGCCGAGCCGGAAGTCAACACGCCTACGCAACAGCAGCAACTTCAGAAGCAGGAGCAGCAGCCCCAGCCGCAACCGCAAACCCAGCTTCAGTCGCAGAACTAGGGCGTATCCACATATAGACTTTGCAGCGGGAGAAAAACCTGGTGTCCTGGGTCCATGGCACCAAGCCGCTATGAACTGAGTGAAGCGCAGTGGTTGCGGATTAAGGACAAGCTTCCTGGGCGTGTGGAGCACGTAGG
>DATJTG010000194.1:0-19232 GCA_035503555.1 Acidobacteriaceae bacterium
GCTACGTCTTCCGGCGTTCTCAGTTTCCCTGGGTCACGCTGTGGGAAGAGAATTGCGCCCGCACCGCACCGCCGTGGCTCGGCCGGGAACGGGCGCGTGCATTCGAGTTTGGCGTGAGCCCGCTGCCCATCGGCCGCGCCGCAACCCTGCGGCGAGGCGATCTTTTCGGAACACCGACGATGCTTCGCATCCCTGCGGGCGGCGTGGTCAGCGCCGAGTGGCTGATGTTCCTGAGGCGCGTGCCCCGCGGCGTAGCGTGCATCCGCGATGTGATCTGCCGGCCAAATCGCCTTTGCCTTACCCCGGATGCCGGCCGTCCGCTCGCGATGGTCGCCGCAGGAGTTGCAGATTTCCTGAATGCCCCGCAAGCGTCAGCGCCTCGCCCCCGCAAAGCGAGACCAGGCAGTTGAGTCCGCTCAGCCCGCGTTGCCCCAAATATCCTGAACCGTGAATCCGCTCGGGAAGGGGTCGCTGGGGTCGAGGACGTATTCGGCAAAGCCCGTAATCCACGCTCGGCCCCGGATGGTAGGGACGGCCGCTCGATAGGGGCCAACCGTGGTCTCCGCGATCAGTCGCCCCGTAAATGTGGTGCCGAGGATGCCCTGATGGACGAAATCCTCGCCCAGAGCCAGCTGGCCTTTGGCGTAGAGGCATGCCATCTTCGCGCAGGTTCCGGTGCCGCACGGGGAGCGGTCGAGCGCCCCGGTCCAGGTGGAGGGACGATCCCAGTCCAATTCGCCGGTCGAAACTACGACCGCATTGCGGCGGCTGACGCCGGCATCGGGTGAGGGCCCGGATAGCTGCGCGATCGTGATGCCGGAGACTTGCGGGTTTTCAGGATGAGCGACGGGCAATTGCTCGCGCGCGGCCGCTTTGATCATCTCCCCGGCGCGCACCAGCTCCCGCGCCTGGCTGGGAACCACTGCGAGGCCGACAGACGCTGCGTCCGCAATGACATAGAACATGCCGCCCCACGCGACGTCGACCGTGACGGTGCCGAGGCCGGGGACTTCCACCGGCCGGTCGAGATGCACGGCGAAACACGGCACGTTGGTGAACGTGACGCTGAGGACTTTGCCGCCGCGGACCTCAGCATCGACTTCGACCAGGCCGGCGGGCGTGTCGAGCTTGAGGCGCCGCACGCCGTCGGTGGCGGGAACGATGCCGGTCTCGATCAGCGCGGTGACGACGCAGATGGTGTTCGTGCCCGACATCGGCGGGTACTCCACCTGCTCCATGATGACGAAGCCGGCATCTGCCCCTGGGATCGTGGGAGGGAGGAGCAGGTTGCAGTTCGAGGCAGGATAGCCGCGCGGCTCGCGCAGCATGCGCAGGCGGAGGTCGTCCATGTGGGTTTCGAGGTAGAGCCGCTTCTCGAACATCGTGCTGCCCGGCACGTCGGGAACGCCCGCGGTGATGACGCGCCCCGGCTCACCGCAGGCGTGCAGATCGACGGCCGCAATTCGACTGAGGAATTCCAGGAAAACCTCCTGAGTCGGACAGTATATGCGGCTCGGGTTGCAGATTTTCAGTCTTCCAGGGAGGTCCTGCGACGGCAGGCCGGAATTCAGGAACCACCTCCCTCGTCTGCTCCGCCAGGGAGCAGGGTGAACAGGCTTGATCCGTCCGGGGATCGAGGCACACCCGTCTTCAGGGAGAGTGACAATCGTCTCCCCGGCTGGGATTCACTTCGCCGGCAGAGGTCCGGGCTCCACTCCTATGGAGTTCAAGGCCGGTTTCGGGAATTTCTTCAGTTGCGACTGAGAGTCCCTGTATTCTTCTCAAGACTGGCGATGTCACTCCTGTTCAGTGGCGTATATCGATTCGACGAGTTCGAGCTGAACCCTGCGCAGCGGATATTTCTCCGCAATGGCATCCCGGTCGCGATTCCGCCCAAAACATTTGAAGTCCTGGCCTTCTTTGTTGCGAACCCGGGCCGCGTGATCACCAAAGACGAGTTGCTGAAAGCCGTCTGGCCGGAGTGTTTCGTCGAGGAAGGCAACCTCTCCCAGCACGTTTTCGCCCTGCGCAAGGCGCTCGCCGATCGCGCTGGTTGCATTGTCACCGTCCCGGGCAGGGGCTATCAGTTCACAGCCGCGGTGCAGGCCATCGAGTCGCCTGAGGCCCTTCCGCCGCTCTCCCGGATCGATCGTCCACCCGAGTATCTGGTTCAGCACACTCGAGTCAGTACTCAAATTGTCCTCGAGGAGTCGTCTCTACCCGGGGATCGATCATCCGCGCTGCGCCGGTTCCTGTGGTTTCTAGGGGGAGCTGCTCTTGCGGCTGCACTGCTCGTGGGTGTGTGGGCCGCAAGACGGCTCAATCTGCCGTTGACGCTCCGGGTTGCGAACTACGCTCAGCTAACCCGCGATGGCCGCGAGAAATCGATCGGGGGAACCGATGGAAGCCGGGTCTACTTTACCGAGGAACTCCCGCATTCCATCGCCGAAGTGTCTGTTTCAGGCGGAGCGCTCGATCCGGTTCCGATATCGCTGAGCGAACCCTGGGCCGGCGACGTTTCTCCCGATGGGTCCACCATGCTGGTCATCTCGCAATCGGAGGGCATGGGCCCCGCCGATTCTTTGTGGAGTTACCGGTTTATCGGCCACTCGCTGCGCCGCCTCGCGAACGGCGCCGTCGACGCAGCCTGGTCTCCGGACGGATCGCGGCTCGTCTTCGCCACGGCCGGCGGAGACATATTTGACCTTCGCAACGATGGCACCGATGAGCACAAGCTTGGCGCTCCAGGCGGCTACATCAATTCGCTTTCATGGTCGCCGGATGGTTCCAGAATTCGCTTCTCGAAAGATGGATTCCTGTGGGACCTTGCCGCCGATGGGTCGTCGCTGCGTCGGGTTTTGCCCGGCTGGAGCAATTCACCGTCTCAGTTTTCCGGCCAGTGGGCTCCGGACGGTCGCTACTTCTTCGTTTCCGACGGTCAGATCTGGGCCCTTGACGAGAGGCCCCACTTCGGAAGAATCGCAGCGGCCAAGCCAATCCAGTTAACATCCGGCCCCGTTGTCTGGGATCGGCCGCAACCGTCGCGCGACGGCAAAACTGTTTTCGCCACGGGGCGTGCCAAGCGCGGTGAATTAGTGCGTCTCGATCCGAAGTCCCGGCAGCTGCGTCCTTTCCTCGGAGGGATTTCCGCAGAGTTTGTTGCGTTCACGCGAGACGGCAGCGCCGTGGCCTATGTCTCTTATCCGGAAGGCATTTTGTGGCGTGCCAACGCCGACGGCAGCAATACCGTGCAACTCACTGCACCTCCGGTCTATCCCAAGTCGCCACGCTGGTCGCCGGATGGTTCGAAAATCCTCTTCGTCGATCGCACACCAAAAGGCGCCAGCGGGATCTACGTGATGGCGGCTGACGGAGGCGCAGGAAGCCGGCTCCTGCCCGGCGACACCGATAACGAGACCGACCCAAGCTGGTCGCCCGACGGGAAAAAGGTGGTCTATTCCACCTGCCCGGCCCTGGGCGTCAGTGCCGACTCCGACCTGCGCATTCTCGATCTCGCATCCGGAAAGTCAGCGATCGTTCCCGGCTCGAAGGGGCTGGTGGTGCCGCATTGGTCGCCCGATGGCAAATTCATTTCCGCGATGACTCTCGATTCCATGGGCATGAAGGTGCTCAGCGTAGACTCCGGCGAATGGTCGAATCTTGATACGGGTTCGGTCGCGTTCCCGGAATGGTCGCACGACGGCCGCTACCTCTATTACCTGCGCTGGAAGGGAAGTGCGACCCTGGTCCGCATGCGCCCCGGCGACACAAAACCCGAAGTTTTGAGCGACGTGCAGTCCGAGCACTTCACCGGCTTCTTTACCTCCTGGATGGGCCTTGATTCCTCCGACAATCCGCTGCTGATGCGCGACGTGGGCAACGACGAGATCTATGCTCTTACGCTCCACGAACGATGAGCCGGTCGGTTGAACTCCGCAGGCCGGCGCCGTTGATCCACGGGTAAGCACAGGCATGCCTTTGGCTAACGGTTTTGGCGCTGCCGGTAGTCAGCATTCGAATCATCGCCGGCCCTGGCCGCGTGGCGGCGGCGAAGCTCTCAGCATGCCGTCGTTGCTCAGATCGCCGAACAGGAAGCGGTGGCTGGAGGCGATTTGGTGTCAACTGCAGGGAGAATCCGGATCACCAGTGAAAGGCGATGCGGGACGGAGCCCGGGATTCTAGTCTTTTCCTTTTTCCCGCTGGTCCTGGATCAGCACCACGTCGGAGCTCGACTTCTGCCGCACCAGCGCCAGTTGTTTGCCTGAAGGCGACCAGCCAAAATCCGGAATGACTTCCTGCGCCGGGTCGAACAGCGAGCGTGAGGCCGAACCGTCCAGCGGCTGGTACAGCAGCGTCCTGCCGCCATTCCGGAGAACGGAGTAGACGGCGGCGCGGTTATCCGGTGAAAAGCGCACCGGGCTGGCTTCATCGCTGCCCATGTCGCTGGTATCCAATGGAATCTGGGTAACGGCTTGCCCTGAGGCCAGATCGACGATATTCCACCGGGCTTGCGGCGGATCGAGGATGGTCCAGGCGGCCAGCCTCCCGTCAGCGGAGATTGCGTAATACTCAGTCGCTTCCGGCGGCAGTCTCTGTCGTGGTGTTCCGCCACTCAACGGCACCGACCATAACGATGCCTTGGACATCTCATTCTCCTCCGCGAAATAGAAAACCTCCCGATTGTCAGAGGAGCATCCGGGAGCCGGTGCGATTCCGCCGGCGGCCAACTGGAGGATGTTTTCCCCATCCCCGTCCATACGAAACACCCACTGCGCCGTTGCTCCCTTGGGGAAACCGCTGAAAAGGATGTGGCCATCGCCGCACACTGCGATGTAATCTCCCGGCTCAACCTCTCCGAGGTCGAACGTGTGCACTTCGCCGGTCGCGCGATCGATCCAGCCGATATCGACGCGCGGAATCGCAAAGAGCAGACGGTCTTCGTTCGCCCAGGCGATTCGGTAGGGAGTAATCCGCAGCGGCGCGGTCGAAAGCGGAACTCCGCCATCGGGCTTATACCACGCAACGCTCGAATCGATGTTCGTGAGCACCGTTGCCAGGGTGCGTCCATCGGCGGAGAGCGCCAACTTACTATAGGAGCTGACATCGTTGGTCACCGGATGAAAATCACCGGAGGGCAGCGTAACCATGCCGATCTGGGCGTGATCGCTGTGGGGTCTGACGTAAAAGGCCAGCAGGTGCCGGCCGTCGGGGGTCCACGCCACGTTCAGCAGACCCGCGAAAGCGATCTCCGGCGACGGCGCGACTTGAGTCAGTTTTTTCGAAGCGATCTCGAAGATCTGGAGCGCGTACTTCGCAGGCCCGATCGTGCCAATCCATGCGATCTGGTCGCCCCTGGGCGACCAGGCCGGGGGACCCATCTCTTCCCGGGTCGCATAGATCACCTGGTTGTCGCGGCCGTCCTGGTTAGCGATGTGGATCTCGGAGGACTGGTCCTTCCGTTCAGGAGTGAATTGGAGGTACGTAAACCGGCTGCCTTCCGGAGAAAAACTCCCAACGCTGTCGACGTTATAGATCAGCTGCCTGGGCGTACCGCCGAAGACCGGCATGACGTAGAGTGCGTTTATGATCGTGTTCCCCAGGATCGGCCGTACAAAGTAGAGGTAATTGCCATCCGGCGAGAAGGCGATCCCCGTATACTCGTTGCCAAACGCACCCAGGATCTGCGTATCGGTGTTGGTTGCGATGTTTCTCACCCAGAGCGTCCGCTGGCCTCTGTCGTTCTTGACCTCGGCCAGGAAGCGGCCATCGCCTGAGAGCGCAATGTTTTCGATCGTTCCTACATTGGTGATCTGACTCACGGAGGTTGTCGCGAACGGCCGGGCCCGAGGCCAGAAGCGCCACGCACCGAATCCGGCGGCCGCAAGAACGACCAGGCAAGCCGCAACGATCGCCAATCCACGCGATTTTTTGGCTGGCAGCACAGCAGCGGAGTTCGAAGAGCCTCGAGACGAAGACGCTCCCGGCGAGGTCGCGACCGGACCGCTTACCGAACCGCTCTTCCTTTGCAGCCGTTTCAGATCGGCGCGTAGCTCGGCTGCGGACTGGCAGCGAAGCTCGCGATCTTTTTCGAGCGCCTTGTTGAGAATGCCCTCGAATTCAACCGGGAGTTGCGGGTTGAGCGAGATGGGCGCGGCGGGCGATTCGTTCAGAATGCGATCGAAGAGCACGGCGGTTGTAGCGCCTGCAAACGGGCGCCGTCCGGTCGCCATCTCGTAAAGTACGACCCCAAGCGAAAAAAGGTCACTGCGCTGATCCAGAGGTTCGCCGCGCGCCTGTTCCGGCGACATGTAGGCGACCGTGCCCATCCTCGAATCCGAATCAGTGAGCGGGCTTAGCGCAGTCAAAGTCTCTGCGCTGGTGCTGTCGAACTTCGCCAGCCCAAAATCCAGGAGCTTCGCCTGTCCCGAGTTGGTTATGAAGATGTTTGCCGGCTTGATGTCGCGGTGCACAATCCCTTTGCGATGCGCAGCATCCAGGGCATCGGCGAGCTGCACGCCTGTCTCCAGCAATTTTGGATACGGGATCGGGCTGCCGCGGCAGAGCTTTTCCAGGCTGTTGCCCTCCATCAGTTCCATCACGATGAAGGGCGTCTCCGCCGACTCGTTGAGCTCATGGATGGTGCAAATGCCTGGATGATTGAGCGAAGAAGCTGCGCGAGCTTCGCGCCAGAAACGCTCCAGCGCGGAGTTGTCACGGTGCGTTGTTTCGATCAGAAATTTAACCGCGACATGGCGCCCCAGTTTCTGGTCGACTGCCTCGTAGACCACGCCCATGCCGCCCTGCCCCAGCCGGCGGATGAGTTTGTAATGACCGAGGAGCGTCCCTGGAGACAGTTCCTGCACCCCACAATCTTGCCTTGTAGGCGCCGAGCGCGGCAAGAAATGTTGGGAACATAAACGAAACTCGCCGCGCGGCTGGAGTGACGCCAACAGGCCTCACCGCTCACGGAACGGGGCGGCAGACCGCGGCAGGATAGTTTACGACTTGGCGATGAGGAAGAAACCCACTGCTCGCCGTGGATATCCGCAGGCGCTGGCAGTCTCAAGCGAACCGCTGGGTATTTCCCTGCTAACAGGGAATTTAACAGGGAATTTGTAAGGTTTTGGCCCCGGCTCGCACCTGGCGCCGGGCTGCATGCCCTGCAATTCACTGCCATTAACCCTCAACGCCAGGCCAACAGGGCTCAAAAAGAACAGGGAATGTTTTCGACGTAACAGCGAGTTCAAAATCCTTGTTACGTGTTCGAGCAGCGAATGATTTCTGATTCTTGCGATCTTGTCGCGAAGAGCGTATCAACTTCCCACTCCGTGAGTAGAGCGATCCGCGAAAACCGCCGGCTGGATTGGCGGCTCGACGAGGTTCTCGCCAGGTATGGGAGAGCCGGCATTTACCCTGATTTGGAGCGCTTCGCTCCGGACCCGTTTCGCCAGCCTCCAAGCTGAAGCGCCGTGAACATACACCCTCGTCGCAAATCATCGGCGGCTTTGCGATTTGCCAATGCGCGAGCCACCACCATTCCTCCGACACACAGAGCGGCTATGGCTTGCGCTCGACTCCGCCGATGACGTCGATCGGCAATCGTACTCCGTTCCAGGACATCCACCATTGCGTTGAACACAGTTTCAAAGGCAGCTTTTGCGTTTTCGCCACTGCGGGAAACGTCAGTCGGCAATGCGACCATCGGACAGGAGTTTTCTACGTCTTCGAAATGCTGGCGGGAGAGATACGCTCGGACCACCTGAGGCCCGACATCACTCGAAGACAAGTCCACTTCAATGCCCTCCCAGCAACTCTTCCATTCAGGGTCGGTGAAGAAGCAACCTAAAACCTCCACGTAGAGGTCGCTCTTGCTCTTGAAGTAGCTATAGAAACCTCCGCGCGTAAGGCCCGCGCCGGACATGATCTGATCGAGAGTGACGCTTTCGAAGCCCCGCAAGTTGAAGAGACCGCGTGCGCTGTGAATGATCCTTCTTCTGACCTCGGCGCGATGGCCGACTGGATATGGCATAAAGCCTCCTCGTGCCCAATACCGGAACTATTCATGTGTCGTTCCATGAACGTCAAAGCAAAACATGTTCTTGAACATATTTAAGAGGCATGTTCAGATGCACCTGAGATTAGAGCGAATTCAGGAGAACGCCATGGTAAAGGTGGAAAACGGGTCCGGGCCCAAAGTTTCTACGCGCCGGCAGGCGTTTACTGGAATTGGGGTTGGTTTGTGCGGATGGATCGCAGGCTCAAAAGTCTTCGGACAACCCGCCATGCAGACCATGGAGGAAGTCCAGGGCGGCGCGGCAAATCAGAAGCGGACCTCGCTTCACCAGCAAATCGACCTGAAAGCTGCTCCCCAGCAGATCTATGAGTCTCTTCTCGATTCAAAGAAGTTTGCCGCATTCAGCGGCCAGCCCGCAACGATCGACCCAAGTGCCGGAGGAGCCTTTTCCCTGTTTGGCGGGCTCATCGTCGGGCGAAATGTCGAGACTCTCCCAGGGCAAAGAGTTGTGCAGGCATGGCGTCCCACTCACTGGGAACCGGGCGTCTACTCTATTGTCAAGTTTGAGCTGAAATCCAACGGCTCCTCAACAACCATTGTTCTGGACCAGACAGGCTTCCCGGAAGGCGAGTTCGATCATCTGGAATTCGGATGGAAGAGTCACTATTGGGAGCCGCTCCAGAGATATTTCTCCTAGCCGGGTAAGTTGCCTGCCGGTGCCGTGGGGATAGGCCTGTGAGAGACGACCTATCCGTACTCATGCAACGTGCTGATCGCATCCGCGATCTGCGTGGCGGGCAACACTACCGGACGGACGCATCGTCGAGGAAGATCGCGCTCGTCGAAGTGACGCTGCGGCCGTATTTCGGCTGCAGATAATAGTCGAGAAAGGCGATCTCCTTGCGCCAGGCGTCGATGCGATGGTCGCGCTGCGAGAAACCATGGAGCTCGTTGGGATAGGTGAAATAGAGGTACGGCTTGCCGGCCTTTTTGAGCGCAGCCGTGAACAGCTGCGATTCATAGGGCGGAACCTGCGGGTCATCCTCCCCATGGAGAATGAGCAGGGGCGCCGTGATTTTGGGAACGTCGGGGAGAATGTCCGCCTTGCCGTAGACTGCCGGCTTTTGCTCCGGGGTCCCGCCCATTTTCATCATCCAGCGAATGGCCGAAGGGCGATTGGTACGGTCGACAAACACCGCTCGATCCACAACGCCGTACATCTCGATAGCGGCGTGAAAGACGTCCGGCTCCTTCGTCACCTCATAGGCCACCATTGTGCCGCCGTGGCTTCCTCCGCCAATTCCGATGCGCGTTTTATCTGCGTAACCCTGGGAGACGAGGAACGCAGCGCCCTGGGCAACATCGACGACTTCACCGCCGCCGCTGTCTTCGACATTAAGGTTGCGAAACTTCTCACCATACCCCGTGCTGCCTCGGTAATTGGGTGTCAGGACGACATATCCGTTTTGCGCCAGATACAACGCCCAGGGATTCCAGCCCAGTGTGTCCTGTCCTTCAGGGCCGCCGTGAATCCAAAGCACGGCCGGGTACTGGGTTCCCGGCGTGTAATGCAGCGGCCGATAGAGAATGGCGGAGATCGCGACTCCATTCTCCCCTTTATAGTGAACAACCTCAGGGGTTTCCAGGCCTGTGTTGGAGAAGTTGACCGGTTGCGTGCGAATTAACTCGCGCGCGCTGCCGCCCTGAGCGGAGGCGACTGCCAGCCCTGCGGGCTCAAACGGCGAGTTGTGCAGGTAATAGATGCTGTGTCCGTCCGGGGACCAAATTGGATCTGAGTCCACTCCGGCAGAAACATCCCCGATGAGCCGAGGATCTCCTCCGCCGGGGGTGACCACCCAAAGATGACGCTCCTCGGGCTTGTCGCGATTGGAGACAAAGGCCAGGTATTTTCCGTCGTGCGAGAAGACTGGATCGCCATCGTCTCCATCGCCTTTTGTGACCTGCCGCGGTTCACCGCCGGTTACGGGCTCCAGATAGATCTTGTCCCATCCCGTATTCTGCAGAACAACCGCCAGCGACTTGCCATCGGGAGACCATTCCGGCCGGCGGATCGACCAGCCGCCGCCGCGATCCTGAGGCGCGGTGAGCAGAGCGCGCGTCTCTCCCCTGAATCGCCCCGTGTCCGCATCAAAGTCGGCGACCACGAGCCGTCCGCTGAAGTACTCCGGAGCTCGCTCAACATAAGCGATGCTCTGTCCATTCGGCGACCATGCCGCATTTCCCTCGTCAGCGGGAGAAGACGTGAGAAACGTGGTTGTCTCGCCGTCGGCGCTCACAACCGCGAGATCGTCATTGCCGCGGCGTCCGGTTTCGAACAGAATCCATTTGCCGTCCGGCGACCATCGAGGCTCGCGATCCGTGGCGGCTCGGGGATCGCCGGGGCCTGGATGGCCCTCGGTGAGACGCTCCGGCCTTCCCCCTGCGGCAGCAACCTTCCAGATCGAACCCTGGCAGACGAAAGCAATGAACTGCCCGTCAGGGGACCACCGGACCGACTGTTTGCCGCCTGGCGTGTCGGTGAGCGCTTCCGGCCAGCCTCCGCCGGAGGACACAAGCTCGATCTGGCTGTTTCTGACAATCGCGAACTGCCGGCCATCCGGCGACAAAGCCACTGAGGTTAATCCCGCAGCATCGGCCAGGTCCTCGACGGTGAGCCGCGCCGGCGAGCCGGTGGCCGCGTGCAGGCCCACCGATGCTGCCACAATCGTGAGAATTGCCAAACCTGCTCCGAATATCCGGGCACGACGATCCCTCATGCTGACCTCCTCAGAAGTGATACCGCACTGAAAACTGAGCCGAGCGTGGAAGCTGAACGTTCTGCAGTTCGCCGAACGTGCTGGAAGCCGAATTGTTGCCGTTAACGAATTGCTGGGCGCTGCCATTGTTCGTCACGTTGTAAATGTTCGCGTCAAGCTCCACGGTCTGCCGGTCGTTGATGCTGAAACTGCGGCCGCCCAGCAGATTCCACTGCTCGAGCCACGGGCACCAGATTTGCCCGATTCCGCGATTCGCATATTTGAACCGATAGGTTTCCGCCAGGGGATTGGAAACCGTTCGACCGTCGATGACCATCGTGGACGGGCCATACTGACCGGAGTACGGCGTGCCCAGGGCCGACAAAGTGGTAATGATGGGACCTCCCGGCGTACCGGATTGCGCCGTGAACATGGTGGACAAGCGAAGATGCCAGGGTGCGCTCCACGTAATGCCGGTGCGAAGCTGGTTGCGCTGCCACATACGATTGCGCGTATCCCCTGTCCAGTCGTTTACGACAAGACCGCGCACCGAGCCGATGCCGGCGTTATTCGCGAACGCGCCGGGCTGAATAATAGCTGCCGGATCGTTCGGCTGCCATGTGCCGGCAACGTGATCCGGGGAGTAAGTATAGGTGCCGAGCAATTGCAGTTTGCTGGTCTGCTTGGTGACTGTAATCTCCGCGCCCTGATACACAAACCAGTTCCAGTGGTTATTCGTGATGTAGTAAGTATTGTTGAGGGCAGGGTTCACCAGGCCGCTCCATACTGTCCCCGAGCTGGATTGGGTATAGATTTGATTCGTGTCATAAGCCGCGGGCCGGTCGCGATATTCGCGATCGACATAGCTGACATCGATCACCACTTCACCTGGTAACTGGGTGCGATAGCCGACCAGCCATTCCCTGACGTATCCCTGATGGCGTTTTGGATCGAACGTTCTGCCGGAATTCTGGACGCTGGTTCCGGGTGTCACGATTGTGTTCAGCACCGAGCCATCCGGGTTGTAATAGATGTCGGTCCTGGTGGGGGTATCGGAGCTCGGGATGCTTCCGTTTTCGGTGGCATCGATGTAGCCGGCGTTCGTGATGTCAGTAATCTTCGTCCAGCTCGCGCGAACCACATTTCTCTCGTTCTTCGTCAGAACATAAGCCCCACCCACGCGCGGCGCGTAGTTCCATGAGTGCTGCACCGTGGCCCTGAGGATTTCGTCGTACCCGGAAATCCAGTCGGGGCGCAGACCGGCGGTGATCGCGAGCCGCGGTACCGGGCGCCAGCGATCCTGGACATACCAGGCATAATCGTTGGCGGCAATATAGCCCGTCCGGAGACTGGTGAGGCCGCCAAGAGACTCCGTGTGGAAGACGGTGTAGCCCTGGGTTGGGTCATTAGGGTTATTAAGAGCGGCATCTTCCTGGATGATGCCTCCGCCGTTGGCGTAATATGTCGTCGTCCTGTCGAGTTCGTGAGGCTCCAGGTAGAACCCGGCCTGCAGGTCGTGCGTCCCCCACGCCTTCGGCGCGTAATAAGCTACATCTCCGGTGATAGTCGGCTTTTGCGCGGGGCTCAGCGACACGGCATTCAGGTTATTCAGCGTCGCCAGGGACGCGCCCTGCCCCACGAGAGTTCCCGCCGATGCGGTGTCCGTGGCGTAGACGTCTTCCTCCGGCCTGGCTCCAACACCTCCGATAGCCGACAGGCTGCTGTTCGCCCCCTTGTTGTTATAGGAGACGAGGAAGCGAGTGCTGAGTCGCGGGGTCCATTCGGAAAGCAGACGAAGTCCGTAGGCTCCGCCCCCGTACTGATTGATGGCGATATTGCCTGTGTACCACTGATAGTTCGCGTCCTGTTTGCGGCTGTCGTACTGGACGATCCCCATCAGGCGATGGCGCGGAGAAAGTTGCACGGAACTGTTTCCAAGGAAAACAAAGCCGCGCGACTCGTTGGGGAATTCTCGGAAGCTGGGATCGATCTGGGTCAGGTAGGCGTCCTGTGAAGCCGTCTGGCTGATGCCGTCGTTGCGGTGGATATATCGACCGGAGAAGAAAAACCAGGCGCGCTGTTTTTTGATGGGACCGCCTATTGAGAAATCCGGCTGCTCAGAGGCCGAGGCTGCGGCATTGCCGTTGGGAACATTGTTGGCATTCAGAGAAGCCGGACCGATGAGGTAGAGCAACGAGCCGTGATATTGGTCGCTGCCTACGGGACTCGCGAGATTGATCACCATCCCCATCGCGGCAGGCGATGAAGCGTCGTTCGCTCCGGTTTTGATCTGAATATCGCCGAGCGACTCATTGGAAATGCTGATGGTGTTGGAGGGCCAGTTTTGCTCGAAGCTCCCGATGTCCATCCCATCAAGCAGGGTCGCCATGTTCTCGTTTTCTGAGCCGCGCAGAAAATAGGTCTGCCCGCCCTCCGCGTCGCTGGACGCGCTGACGATGCCGGGTGTGACCTGGAGAGAGTCGGACCAGTCATGGCGCCCGGTGATGGGAACGTTGCGCAGCATCGTGCCGCTGAGGTTGACGGCCTGCTCCGCGCTTTCCGTGTCAATCAGCGGAGCATCGCCGGTCACCTTCACGGTTTGCGTTTGCGACCCCAGTTGCAGAGGAATATCGACGGTGACGGTGAGGCCGGCGCGCACGATGAGCCCAGCCCGTTCAAACTGCTGAAAGCCCTTGATCTCAGCATGAATGGCGTAGTCGACGGCGGGCGGCAACTCGATGAGACGGTAGTTGCCTTCGCCATCGCTGACGGTTTTAAAAGTGCCTCCGACCTGTGCGCTCTGCGCGACAATTTGCACCCCGGGAATGGCGGCGCCGGTGGCATCGGTGATGTGCCCGACAACGCTGCCGTCGGCGGATGTCTGCGCATTGGCAGCAACTGTAAGCGTAGCCAGCAATGTCAGCGAAAAAATCCCGGCGATTGCGTATAGGCGGAAGAGTAGGCGCTTCATAGTCTGCTCCTGTTGGTATGGGCAAAGACGGTTCTGCACGCGCATCCGCGGATGCGCCGTTCCGGCTGCTCCGTGAAGAAGCTGCGTTTTCTTATCCGGGAGCCTCACAACGGAATTTCGGCTGGGGTCAACAACAACTACGGGAGGCCGGACACGATCCGGCTTTCGTGTGCACCTGGGAGACAGACGTCTTCAAGTTGGGAGATCGATTAGCGGCCATTGGCAACTCCAGAGGAGGATTGAGGTTTGCTCGTGCCGTGGATCCCCGCAGCGCTGTTGGGCACTTCGGGAGTTGAGGTGGAGTAGAGCAGTGCGTTCAGGAAGAGTTTGTAAGTGCCCTCTGACAAAGCTCGATACTGGGGCCGGAAGCCGAAGAGCACGATGTGGCCCTTGCCGCGCCTCTCCACGGCGATGGCTGACGTGCCGTTCAGATACTTGCCGCCGAGAATCCAGCCGCTCAACAGCGGGTTATCGCTCGTGTAGTGAGCGACAGAGACGGCATTGCCGGTCACCTTGAACGATGGGCTCTCTTCAAAGAACACAGGGAGCTGGGCAGGCGATCCAAAACCGATCGGATTCGATGTGTCTACCGAGACCTGAAGAATCGATCCGGGGACGTAGAATTCCTTGCTCGGAACGCCGTCGAGCGCATTGCTGATATCCGGGCTGTCTTTGCGGGCGTAGACCTGCGACGCTCGATTCAGAGTGACGATAGTCCCGCCGTCCTCCACAAAAGCTTTGAGCGCCGCAGTGCCGGCATCTCCGAGCCCTCCCGTAAACTCCGGGGGCAACGGAGGGGGGACCACGCGTTCCTTTTCACCGCCCGGCCGTTCGAATTTGCCCGTCAGGATCGCGGAGACAGCATTATCGGGGAGCACGATCACGTCGTACTGCTCGTGGAGATTTCCTTTGCGGACGACCGCATCCACGAGGCGGCCGTATGGGATTCCATTCTGATCGAAGAGGAACCGGGTCCAGCCTTCATCCATCGAAGGAACCCAGCTTTGGTACAGGCCGATGCGCGGCAGGGTTACTGCCAGCGCTTTGCCGTCGACCGGTTGCGCCGCGGCGTGGATCTTCACCGAAAACCGTTTCGCGGCTTCGGCGAGCTTTGCCTGGATCCCGTCCTGCGCGGGGATGTAGATGGTTCCCGTTGGCTGGTTGCCTTCCACCAGACGCTCCGCATGAACGCCGGCTTTGAGCAAATCGAACAATGCGTAAAGACTGCTGTTCGTGGAATCGTCGATCCAATACCCATTTGTGGCGGACCCGGTATCCACCTCGCCGGGGGGAGGCGCGGCGCGATCCACCTGCTGAGTCGAGGCCGTAAACGGATGTTCTATCGCAGCAGCCTTGACGCCGAAGAGCAGAGGCAGCGTTTGCGCCGTGACGTCGTAGGGACGCTGCGGAGGGCCGCCCGGATATTCGCGCAAGTCCGGATAGTGCTGAACCTCCAGGACTGTTTTGGCGAAGCTGCGGTTGGGCTGATCGAGCCGGACAATGTAGCTGCCGGCGGGATACGTGGTCTGATCTGCCACGAAGGAACTCTGTGCCTGCTGCACCTCCACCGCCGCGGTGCGCAGCAGGTTAACGAGCCTCGTTGCCACGACCGGGTCGCGTTGATCGGGAGGAATTACATAGGCGAATGGCCCTGAGGCGGGATGAACCGCGTGCGAACCCACGGTGTAGAAGTCGTTGAGGAAGCGCTCGCGATCGATCGACGCGCTGCGGGCGATGGAAAACAGGGCCAGCATCTGATCGTGAACAATGTCGCCGAGACTCCAGGTGCCACCCTTCCACGGGTCGGGAAAATTCCACGTCGCCACCTTCGCGTCGTAGCCGATGCCCCGCCCCAGTTGGTCGAAAGCGACGTGGATTGGGGTCGCAATGTTCGCGCTCGCCGATTCGGTGAGAATGCGCAGTCCGTTGTGATACGAGATGTAATCGCGCAACGGCGACCAGAAGTCGTACACGCCATGAACGAGCACCCCAGTCTGCCCGGCTGACATCACGTCCTCAGCCGTCCGCATACCAAGCGCGTTCATCGAAGCAACGAGCAGCGGGTCCACGTTGGGATCGATGGGGTCGACCCATGGAGGCAGATAGAGTCGCGGACCATCCGCGCCCATCTGGTGGAGGTCGTAGAGAATCTGCGGATGCCAGTCATTGATTAGCTTCACCGCAAGCTGCGTTTCCGCCTGCGTAATTCCCACCCAGTCGCGATTGTCATCGTGACCCGTGTAGTGAGCCCAGAGCACCGGCGGACTGCAGCCTTCATACGGCGTGCCGAGGTATTTTTTGTACCAGTCCACCACCAGTTCCTCTCCGTCCGGGTTCAGCGACGGGATCAGGAGCAGGATGTCGTTCCGAAGGATGGACTGGACTTCCGGAGTATTTTCCGTTGCAAGCTCCCAGGCAAATTCGGCGGCCGTCTGCGAGCTGGCGATCTCAGTTGAGTGGATGTTAAACGTGATCAGCACGATCGCCTTGCCACGGGAAATGAGCGCTTGCGCCTCGCCGGGGCTGGTGATCCTTGGGTCCGCAAGCCGGCGATTGATGTCTTTGAACTCGGCCAGATGAGCCAGGTTATTCTCCGACGAGATCGTGAGCGCAACGAACGGGCGGCCCTCGGTCGTCTTGCCCAGTTCCGTGTAGCGAACACGCGGAGACTGCCGCGCCAGAGTCTGGTAGTAAGCCGTCAGTTGCTTCCAGTCCGCGAGTTTGCGATCCGTTCCCGGCTTGAATCCAAATGCCTGCTCAGGTGACGTAACGGTCTTTTGAGGCAATGCGTTCGCAGGGCAATATGCAGACGCGAGAGCAAGGGCGAGAAGAGCGATGACCGGCCGCATTGAACGTTTCCTTATTGGCATTTATGTCTGCTATGTTGCTCGGTGTTATTCGAAATCCAGTGACATTGCGCGCTTTGAATGATTGGCGAACTCAGGCTGACGACGAAAAGAGCCCGATTGCGGGCGAACCAGCGACAACAACCTGGGATAAGGGCGCAGCGTACGGAATCGTGCTGCGATCCGCAAAAGCAAGGGTCGCAGACTCATTTGACACGAAGTATGCACTTTTGTCTACTATGTCTGTAGGGATAGTTAAGTAATGAGTCGATTCAACTCTCGGCGTTCGGCTTTCCGCCCCTGCTGCACGGCGGCGCATGATCCAAAACCCAGCGCACGGCGTTCGACTCCCAGCTCCTGGCCGCCAACAGTTCACTGGTGCCAGCCCGGCGAGTCGCCGGATGGCGGGTTGTCTGCGATAGCGACCCATACGCATTCAGCAACCTGAGGAAACCACCATGCCCTCCGCCAGCGCCATGTCCAGCTTTGTGGCCAGTCCGCTTTCATCTCCGGCATCCGTGGCCATCATTGGCGGCGGATTCTCGGGCGCCCTGCTTGCAGCCGAGCTTTTGCGCAGATCGGCCGGCAGAATGCGTGTTGTCCTCATCGAGCGCAATTCGCGACTTGGCTGTGGAGTGGCCTACGGAACGCGATGTTCCGGCCATTTGCTCAATGTGCCTGCAAAAGACATGAGCGCCTTCGCGGATGAACAGGAACACTTCCTCCACTGGGTCCGCTCACGCTGCAATCCGGAAGCGAAGGGTACTGATTTCCTGCCCCGGCGTCTGTATGGCGAATATGTGCAGTCGATCCTCAGCTCGGCGGCTGATCGATGTCCAGGCTCTTTCGCACATGTTGAAGACGAAGCTGTGACCCTGAGTTGTCAGGATGATTTAGTTCGGCTCCATCTCCGCGGCGGACAAACTCACCTCGCAGACAAAGCCGTGCTGGCGCTGGGCAATTTCCCACCAGCCGATCTGCCACTGGTGCAATCGATTCGCTCGAGCCGGCGCTATGTTCGCGATGCCTGGGAGCCGGCCGCTTTGCATTCCATTGCCCCGAGCGACGAAGTGTTGCTCATCGGTTCCGGGCTGACGAGCGTGGACGTCCTGATTGCCCTGCGCGCTTCAGGACATCGAGGAAAGATCCATTTCCTTTCGCGGCACGGACTTCTCCCCAACGCGCATCAGCCGACGGCGCCATGGCCACCGCTTGCGCTCGGAAAGGCCTCCCTCACGATCACCGAACTCATGAGGAAAGTTCGCATGGAACTGGTCGTCGCGAGCATCCGCGGTTACGACTGGCGCGCCATCATCGATGGACTACGTCCGGCAACGGACAAAATCTGGCACTCGCTCCCCTTTCACGAGCGGCGCAGATTCCTGCGACATCTGCGCCCCTATTGGGAAATCCATCGGCATCGCATTGCCCCCCGGATCGCCGCGCAACTCGAAGCCGAGATTGCTGCCGGGGATGTGAAGATCCATGCGGGTCGCCTTGTTGAGTGCAGGGAGGACGCAGACAGAATCGCGGTATGTTGGCGCGACCGCCGGTCTGGCCTGGTTCGGCAATTGCGGGTCGAGCAAGTCGTGAACTGCACTGGGCCGGAGATGAACTATCGCCGGATCAACAGCCCGCTGATCCAAAGCCTGTTCGGTGCCGGCCTGGCGCGTCACGATCGGCTATCCCTCGGCCTTGACTGCGCCGACAATGGCGCTCTGATTGGTGCTGACGGAACGATATCCAGGGCTCTCTATGCAGTCGGCCCGGCGCGTAAGGGCAACCTTTGGGAATCCACCGCCGTCCCCGAGATTCGCATTCAGGTATCGACTCTGGCGAAAGCATTGACCGCCGAGCTTTCAGAAGGCGTTGCTGGTTTCTCGAGCCACCCAACACCGCCAAACAACGTCACCATGTCCTGAATTCGTCAGACGACCGAAGAACCGGGGACGACAGATCAGCCTGGCTGAGATTCACAGATCGAGGCCGTTAACGACGTCGGTTGCTGCCAAATCTCCAGTGCCGCATCGACAATGCTCGGCGCGGAGAGGCTGCCCTTTGCCTGGACATGAAGGCGGAGCAGTGTGGTTGGCGCGATTTGCGCTGAGCCGCTGGCGCGGTGCATGTTTGGGGACTGGATGCCTTGCCGGCAGCCGATGCGATGGATCGTGCCGAGGCGGTGAGTCCATCCTGCCATCGCGTACGCCATCTGTGTTCCTTCTTAGGCAGTCTTACAAAGTTGAATCAATGGCTGTAGAACCCTTTCCCGAAAGAGTCGAAGCTCTGTCCCGCAGGTTAATTCTCAGTCGCCTTTCGCATCCTACTGCGAGTCGCTCCCTGCTCTTGTAGGGGATGGAGTTGGGATCACTTAAGAATCCGATCACTTGCCGCGTCTCAAAAGTGAACGAACTGGCTTCCGTCAGACACCTTTGATCTCGCCGCCGTCCATCCGGACCGAAGCGCCGGTGAGCCAACGGGCTTCTTTCGATACCAGATATGCCATCAGTCCAGCAATTTCCTCCGGTTGGCCGTAACGCGCGATGCCGGCCTTTTCAGGGAACTGTCTCGTTGCTTCTTCCACGCTCATTCCGTGCTGAGGGGCCCAGCGTTCCATGAAGGAGCGGCGGCGCCCGGTCATCACGGCG
>DATJTG010000195.1:0-11444 GCA_035503555.1 Acidobacteriaceae bacterium
GGTAAGGTTCCCCTCGGCAGTCGCGACAGCGGACTGATCGGTCATGACCTGCATGGCAGGAATGGCCTTCAGCTCGAACTGTTTCTGATCGTCGGTCAGCGTCTGGTTGGCAAAGGCCAGCGACTGCGCCTTGATCAGTTCGTCCTCATACGCGCCAACAAGGGTCCAATAGATGTCCTCGACACCTGTGACCGTAGCGATCGCCTGTGCCTTGAACGCATAGTCCGTCAGCTCCAGGTTCTTCCTGGCAATCCGGATCCAGCGTTTGTTGGTTCCTGGTCCGAATCCGGCAAGCAACGGCTGCGTCAAAGTCAGCGTGTAGTTCAGGAAAGTATCGGGATTGACGATGCTCTCCGGGCTGTTCGTTGCCTGCCGTTCACCGCTGAGCGTGAAATTGACGCCCATGCCAGTGCTGAAATACTGCTGATACGCGGTGCCAAAACCGACAGTGTTCTGCTCATAGAGAGGAACACCATACTGGATGGTGTTCACTTCCTGGGTTTTGGAGTGATCCACGAGAGCCTTCAGGCTAAAGACAGGATCGAAGGGCTCGACAAAGGTGCCTTCGCCTAGGGTCGACTGCACCAGGCCACCAGCGCCTGCTGCCCCTGCTCCCGAAGTGGCTTGTCCGCCCGCGCCCGCCGGGGTCGACCCCGCACTGAGGCCGTTGCTTTGCGTCGCGGCCGATACTACCGCCGTGTTGACACCGTTGGCCACACCGCCGGCCATGGTGCGGGCCAGGTCAGTCTGGGCCGTCGGCAGCTCGTAGCGAGCGTACGCCAGGTCGAGGTTGTTCTCAATCGCCAGGGCGATGGCGTCCTGGAGCGACACGTAGAGCTTGCCATCGCGCATCAGCGACTGGAGCCGCGGCGAGTTCTGCAGGTTCAGCGGCGGCGCCAGCGTCGGCATGTACGCCTTGAAAGGATTTCGTTGGTGCGGAATCGTCACGTGAAACGGCGTCTGCGGCGCCACGGGCTGCTGAGCCTGCTGGATATCCTGCGCGAGCGTCGGGGAAGCCGGCTGCGCGGCCGGAGCAGGCGCTTCCGGCGCGGTTTGTGCTGGCTGCGCCTGCGGCGGAGGCGTGGGTGTAGTCTGCTGGGCCAGACCGGCCGGAGCGAACAGGGCACAGAAGAGAACTGTGGAAACCAACGGAAGCGTTGAGCGAGCGGTCACTGTGCGGTGACCTCCACGCCGAGATTCGGGTTGGCCGTATCGGCCACCATCCAGCCGTCGCGCAGCCCAATGATGCGCGAGCCGAAGGCGGCGTTGGTCTCAGAGTGCGTGACCTGCACAATCGTCGTGCCCTGCTGATTCAGTTCGCGGAACAACTCCATGATTTCCTTTGCCTGGCTGGAATGCAGATTGCCGGTGGGTTCGTCGGCGAGCAGCAGGGCCGGCTTGTGAATGACCGCGCGCGCGATGCCCACCAGTTGCTGCTGTCCGCCGGAAAGCTGGGAAGGGAAGAGATCCTTCTTGCCGACAATGTTGAACCGGTCGAGCGTGTCGGCCACAAGGCCCTGGCGCTGTGACTTCGGCATGTCCTTATAGCTGAGGGGCAGGTCGATGTTTTCCTGAACGGTGAGGTCATCGAGCAGGTGATAGCTCTGGAAGACCATGCCGATGTTCCGCTTGGCCAGCTCCGCGCGCTGGCGGCGATTCATCTTGTGAACGGCTTCGTCCTTGAACCAGTACTCGCCGAGCCACTGGTCGTCGAGCAGGGCGAGCACATTGAGCAGGGAAGACTTGCCTGCGCCCGAGGGCCCCATGATGGTGAGGAACTCGCCCTCCTGGATCTCCAGGCTCACGCGGCGCAGGACCCATGTTTGTCCGGCGCCGGATTTGTAACTGCGTTCGACATTTTTAAGCTGAATCATGATCTCTGCCTGTAGCTGGAAGCCTGTAGCGAGTAGCGCCGCACCCGTCAGGCACACGAATCCGCGTGCCTCGCGACCGGCCACGGGCCACTGGCTACCGGCTGGTTACTTCGCTTCCAGAACCTGCTCGGCGGCTTCGCCCTCGGCAACGACCTTGCCGTCAAAGAGGTGAATCTGCCGGTCGGCGTGGCGTGCAAAGCGAGGATCGTGCGTCACCATGCAGATGGTCGCGCCTTCCTTGTGCAGGTTCTGGAGCAGCTCCATCACCGCTTCGGCGTTGCGCGAATCCAGGTTGCCGGTAGGTTCGTCAGCCAGCAGGATGGAGGGCGATCCGGCGAGCGCGCGGGCCACAGCAACACGCTGCTGCTGACCGCCGGAGAGCTGCGACGGATAGTGCCGGATGCGATGCGCCATGCTGACGCGCTCCAGCGATTCCTGCACGCGGCGCTTACGCTCCGTTGACGACATGCCCGAGCGATAGGTGAGCGGCAGCTCCACGTTTTCGTACACCGTAAGGTCGCCGATCAGGTTAAAGCTCTGGAAAATGAAACCGATTTCCTGGTTGCGGATGCGCGATCGCTGCGAGAAGTTCAGGTTCTCGACCGCGTGGCTGTTCAGCGTGTAGCTGCCGCCTGTGGGCGTGTCGAGCAGCCCAATAATGGAGAGCAGCGTCGATTTGCCGCAGCCCGAGGGGCCGGAGATCGCGACATACTCGCCCTTGTCGATCTTCATGTGGACGCCGGACAGAGCGTGCGTCTCAATCTCGTCGGTGTAGAAGACCTTGGTGAGGCCTTCAATTTCAATCAACGCCTGACTGTTTTCCATCGTGCTCTCCTGCTCCTTTTGAATTTGGCCCTGCGTGGTTGAGACGTACGTTCTGAACCTATTCGAGACGCACCCGGTCGTTCGCATCGTAGCGCGACATATCCGAGAGAATCACGCGATCGCCTTCGTGCAGTCCATCGAGAATCTGAATCTCCGTCGTCGAAGCGCCGCCCACCTTCACCTGGACCCGCGTGGCTGTTTTACCGTCGGGATCCATGCGGAAGAGGCTGATGGTGGAGTCGGGATTACCGAACGCCGGGCGCCCCACGTACAGCACGTCGTGCAGGTGCTCGAGATCGATCCGACCATCGACGCTCAACTGCGGAACCGCGCCCGGAGGCAGCGGCCCATCGAGAGTTACGTCAACGGTGCGCGTTCCGTTCAATACGGAGGGATCAATTCTGGAAACATGACCGGCAACGATGCCGTTATGGGTGTCGATCTGGGCAGGCTGCCCCAGCTGAATATCGTGAGCCTGCGTCTCTGCAATTTGCAGGGCGGCTTTCAGCTGATTGGGGATGACGACCTCCGCCACGGAGGTTCCGGCCGCCACGTGCTGGCCTACCTGCACCGGAGTCGCCAGGGGCTGCAGGATGCCGGCAATCCCGGCCCGCACGTGCAGCGCGGCTTCCTGCTGGTGATAGAGATCGAGCTGGGCCTTTGCGGAGTCAATCTTCGTCTTCGACGAGGCCAGCTGCACCTCGATCGCCTTCTGATTGACCTCCAGCTGTTCCTCGCTGATCTTTTTCTGCTGGGTAAGCTGATCGAAATTATTTTTCGACTGCTCGTACTGGATGCCGCTGATCTCTCCCAGTGCGTAGCGCTGCTTGTCGATCTCTTCCTGCATCTTGGCCTGGCTGTACTGCGCGTTCACGGCGGCCGCGGCCGATTTCATGCCCATGAGAGTGGATTGCAGCGTTGCGTTGAGGCTTTTATAGTCGGCTTCGGCGCCTTCGAGCGCCGCCTGAGCGCTCACCAGTTCCTGCGAAAGCTGGGGATCGGTCATGTCGAGGATCACCGTATCCGGCTGCACTTTGGTGCCGGGCAGCACGCGGATCGCGACGATGGTCGCATCGGTCTGGGCCGGAATGAGCTGGATGCTCTCTTCGCGGGGAACCAGCGTTCCGAGTCCCTGCACGTTCACGGTAAAGTCGCCGCGCTTGACGGTGTCGGGCCAGACGGTGCTGGCATCGACCGTAGGGATGGCCGGCTTGAGGCGCATGACCGCCCAGGCAGCGGCGGTGACGCCAACGGCAGCAATAGCGAAAATGACGATTTGCCGACGGAGCTTCTTTTTGCGAATGTCGGGCCGAGCGATATCCATTGCTGAGAGAGAGTGCATGTGCCGCGCCATTCCCGCGGCCGCGGCAAGTGTATCAAAACAGGATGGATCGAGCTGATCTGACGCAGGCGTGTGCAGCGGCGAACTGGCCGATACTGGAAAGGAGTGTCCGGTAATGGACAGGCCCCGAACGCAGTCTGCTGCTAGCCCTTCATCACGGCAGCCCGCAGGCGTTCGTCGACCAGGCGAACGATCTCCTGATGGATCGTGGCGATACTGCGATCACCCTCGATGACAACGACTCGCCCCGGCTCGCGCGCGGCGATCTCGCGGTATTTGTCGTAGACGCGGCGATAAAAGGCGAGATCCTCCCTCTCGAAGCGTCCCTCGTCTTTGCCAGCCGCGGCGGTGCGATCGTTACGACGCCGCGCGCGGAGGAGCGAGCGGTCGAATCCCGCCAGCAGCAGAATGGTCAGGTCAGGGTTGAGTCCGCCGCACATCGTCCGATGCAGGCGCAGGATGACCTCGCTGCCGAGCTGCCGTCCGCCGCCCTGGTAGGCCTCGCTGGAATCGGTGTAACGGTCGCAGAGGACGATGCGTCCCGCGGCGAGGGCGGGGCGAATCACTTCCGCGATGCCCTGGGCGCGGTCGCTGAACATCAGCCCCAGTTCGGTCATCGGGGCGAGCGCTTCGGTCTTCGAGTCGAGCAGCAGCGAGCGGATCCGGTCGCCGATCCGCGTGCCTCCGGGCTGACGCGTGACGGTGACGGCGTGTCCCTGGGCTTCAAGATGCGCAGCCAGCTTGCGCAATTGCGTCGATTTGCCGGAGCCGTCCAGGCCCTCGAAGGTAAGAAAAAAGCCGCGAGACATAGGAGCAGGGTATAAGGCTGAGGGTTCACGGTCCAGCTTGTTAGCCGGAACAGGTGTGCAGTGGCTACAATCTCTGCAAGTGGTTCGGGAGTCTCACCTGGCATGAACCGCAGCACTTCAGCGTGGACCTGGCAAAGGCTCGCAGCCTTTGTGTTGGCGGTGTGTCTGCTGGCGCTGGTCTTGTCGCATCCGCTGTCGCCCGCGGCGCCGCTGCTTGCCGCCGTTGTTCTGCTGCCCGTCGTCCTCTTCGGTCTGGTGATCGTGCCCCGCTCCCTGTGGCCGGCGGCTGATCTCGATTCGCTCGCTTCCGTTTCCGTGCGCGCCCGCGCACCCTTGTTTCAGCGGCCCCCGCCGAAATCTCTCCGTTAGCTCCAGCGCATATTGATCGCGCCCGTTTCGCGGCGCGCCGCTGTGAACCCGTCTGCCGGCCTCACTGGCCCGGAGGGAACTAATGTTCTTTGCCATCCTTACCTTCCTCGGAATCGTCGTGTCTCTCGTCTCCGCTGCGGCGCACATGGCCCGCCGGAGACGCATCGCCCGCGAACATCCGCGCGATCTGGTCATCTCAACCCGCGCTGGATTGGCGCTCGGCGCGATGTTCCTCGGATTCCAGCAGATCGTTCAGCCCGAAATGCGGCACGTGATCGCCGAACAGGAGAAGGAAGATATGGACGAAGCGGGTAATGACGAGGAAGAACCTCAGGGCGGCCGTATCTTCCATCAGCAACTGCGCAGGATTCGAAGAGGGGAAGAGGTGGACGAGTTGACCGTGCGCCTTAGCGCGGAGCCGCCGGCCTAAGCCCGCAACGCTTCGCTACTGGCCTGCGCCCCACCACAGCCAACTGCCCGCCACCAGCAGGAGGGGTGCGGTCATTACACCGGGCATCCAGCGGCGCAGGATCGCCGATCCGCCCAGATGCCAGCAGCCGTTGCCGATTCCCACCAGAATCGCTACCGGAACGGCGAGCAACCGCAGCCAGTGCGCTCCCCGAAAGGCGAACGGCGCGAGCACCAGCAGCAAGACCACAGCGCTGGACAGAGCGATGATGAAGCTGCGCAGAGTGAAGACCGGAATGGGAACGTGAAAACGCTGCCGAATGGCGCGCGCGTTGGGATTGTAGACGCCCAGAAAATCGTGGGTCGCTTCGTCGGCCACGTGCAGCGCGATGGCGATTGCGAAGCCGACCCAGGCCAGGCCAAATGTCCAGTGCGGCATGGCGCGTTCCTCTCGCCGCCAGTCTACGCCGAAATTGACGCACCGCCGCTTGATCCCCAAACGATTTCGATACACTAAAAAATCGGGTTCACGCACCAGGAGGAGTATGGAAGTTCGCATTCCCGCTTGCGTGGCAGCCTTTTTTGCTGCCGCGGTTGTTCTCTCTGCCCAGACCACCCCCGCCCATCCCATTCGGATCACCGCCGATCTCACCGACGCTCCTCGCAAGCTGATCCACGCGCACATGACGATTCCGGTCACGCCTGGGCCCCTGACGTTGCTTTATGCGAAGTGGATTCCCGGCGAGCACGAGCCTGACGGGCCCATCGACAACCTGGCCGGCCTGTTCATCACGGCGAACGGCGAGCCGGTACGATGGGTGCGCGACGAAGTGAACATGTACGCGATTCACCTCACCGTGCCTGCGGGCGTTTCGCAGCTCGATGTGAAAGACGACTTCCTCGCCACCGCTCCGGCTACCGGATTTTCCGCGGGCGCTTCGACGAGTGCGAATCTCGCAGTGCTGAGCTGGAATGAGCTGGTGCTGTATCCGGCGGGGCACAAAGACGACGCGGACATCTATGTGCAGCCGTCGGTCGTTCTTCCTGCCGGCTGGAAGTACGGCACAGCGCTGACCAAGACCGGTGGCGACGATACCCACATCGACTTCTCGCCTGTGTCGCTCGAACAGCTGATCGACTCGCCGCTGCTGACCGGCCGCTACTTCGTCGAGTTTCCCCTCGCGCCGGAGGTCACGCCGAAGCACTATCTCGATGTCGCAGCCGACGGTCCTGAGGATCTGAACCTTAGTCAGGACACCGTCAATGCTGCGAGCAATCTGGTCAGAGAAACGGGCGCGGCCTACAAATCGCGCCACTACGAGAGCTATCACTTCCTTGTGACGGCCAGCGATCAGGTGGCGCACTTCGGCCTCGAGCATCACCAGTCGAGCGACGATCGCGTCCCGGAGAAGACCTTCGTCGATCCGAACCTGCTGCTGCTTTCCGCCGATCTGCTGCCGCATGAGTTCACGCATTCGTGGAACGGCAAGTACCGCCGCCCCGCGGGCCTCGCTACCGGCAACTACGAAGATCCCATGATCGGCAGCCTGCTGTGGGTCTACGAGGGGCTGACGAATTACATGGGCAATGTGCTGGCCGCGCGCAGCAATCTGGAAACCGCCGCGCAGTACCGCGATTACCTCGCCGATGACGTGGCGATGCTCGACGCCCGGCCCGGCCGCACCTGGCGCGATCTGCAGGACACGGCAACCGGCGCGCAGTTCCTCTACGAAGCCGGCGGAGGGTGGGATAACTGGCGCCGCAGCACCGACTACTACCAGGAGGGCGATCTGGTTTGGCTCGACGTCGACACGACGATCCGCAAGCTGACGAACGACAAAAAAAGCCTGACGGATTTTCTCGGGATCTTCGAAGGCCTCGGCGGCAATACCCCGCCAAAAGTGGTGCCGTATCACTTTGACGACGTGGTCAAAGCGCTGAATCAGGTTGTTCCGTACGACTGGGCCGGGTTCCTGCAGTCGCGGCTCACCAGCCTCTCGCCGCATGCGCCGATGGGCGGTATCGAGAACGGCGGCTATAAGCTCGTTTACACCGATCAGCCCAACGATGTGAGCCAGGCCATGGCCGCGGCCACGGGAAGCACCTCAGCCTGGTGGTCGCTCGGCATGAACGTCACCAGCGACGGCCACATCGACGATGTGCTCGTCGGCTCCGTTGCCGACAAGGCAAAGCTCGGGCCCGGCATGCAGATTGTCGCCGTCAACGGTCGCCAGTTCACCGGCCAGTTGCTCAACGACGCCATCACGAATGCGAAAGGGAATCAGAATCCCACTGAGCTGATCGTGGTGAATACCGGCGTCTATCGCATCGTCGGACTCGATTACCACGACGGTCTTCGCTACCCGCACCTGCAGCGCGTGGAGGGAACCCCGGATTACCTCGACGAGATTCTGAAGCCGATGACGGTCGCGCCGAAGAGCTAAAGGAGCATCCGGTGGGGCTGGAAGGTGCGCTCGGTTCCAGCCCTACCGCTTCTTCGTGTGGTCTTCGATGACGACGTAGACGAGCCCGAATGGGCTGTTGGGCATACGCTTCAGGCTGACCGTGAGCTTATTTTTTCCTGCAGCGACGTGCGCGAGGCGGCGCACCGTCACTCTCGTCCCCCCCGCCGAACCGGGAATCTCGGCAACCACTTTTCCGTTCAGCGCGATTATCCCGCCAGCCACTCGTTTCGCGCCGGAAGCATCGCCGTTTCCAATGCGCAGGACGAGAGACCCCATCGAGCCCTTGGGCACGTCGAATTCCGCATGATCGGGCCCACAGCTCGATGATGAACAACTGGAGAACTCGCCCATGTAGAGCCCAGTCGCATAGAAGCTGTAGGTCTTTCCGTCAAAGCGGTACAACTCAACATGTTGATCGGAGTCCACCTCGTCGGAATCTCCTGTGTCAAGGGGCCCGCTGACGACTCCGAGAGCGCCGTCTTCGAAGATCGGAACGAATGCCATGTTGTTAAGATCGGTGTCAAGCCATCGGCCAGAGGGGTCGAGGTCAACGGGACCGGCCGTCGTCAGATGTGTGCCATCCCATCGAAACAGATAGCTTGACGAGTTCCTGTTTCCCCAGAGCGCGACCTCAATCACTTTGCCAACATTGTGGCCAGCGTCGGTCACCGAAATATTGCATCGATCGCTCGCGTTAAGATCAAGCTTCGGATCTCCTACCTGCCTTCCCTGGTAATCGCCACTCGGCTGCCGGCTGAACTCCCACATTTCTCCGCTTTTGCCCGGCGGTCCCCACGGATAGACAGCGAATACCGTGGCGGGCGCACCGTCCGCCGCGTTTTCATAAGCAACTGCGCAGTAATTTTCCCCCGCCTGTCCGTCCGGATCCACCATATCCTCCGGGTAATAGGCGGTGGCTACCTGGTCCGCACTGAGCTTTGCGACTTCCGGTCGTGAAGCCGCAAGCTGGGCGTTATTAGATTGTTGCGCCAACGTCAGCGGAGTGCTGATCGCAGCAAGCACAGTGATTGCAATGCCAAGCGGCCTCAAACTTCTGCGGTCGGCAATCGATTCATGCGGGTAAAGCACGGAGAGGGACCGCAGAAGATTCATGGAGCAATAAGCCTAATCGCGGTGGGTAACCTTGAGTCGATTATCCATCGCTCTACTGCCTGGTGGAAGCGCGAAAGAATCCTGCGCTAACCTTTGCCGGGCGGCCCTGCAGGATCGGGGGCCGCTTTGCGCTGGATGCGGTAAAGAAGCGCAGCACCACTTCCAGTTCAACCTCGGAAAATCCCGCCGTGATCTCGGCAAACTGCTTCTGCACATCCTTGTAGTTCGCGTCGACGCGCTTTTGCCGCGACGGCTGCAGATGCACCAGCACACTCCGACGATCGTCGGGATTCGCCTCGCGCCGAAGGTAACCGGCCGCCTCCAGCCGATCGAGCACGACCGTGACGCCTCCGGAACTGAGGCCGCTGCATTGCGCCAGCGCGCCCGGGGTCATGGGTCCGAGCAGATCGAGGAGATTGATGAATTGCATATCGGTCGGGTGCAGGCCCAGAGCGTCGGCCGTGCGCTGGCTGCGGAAGCTCGCCCCGGCAATGAAGAGCCGCACCGCGCGCTGCAGGGAAGTGGTGAGAGTTTTCTTATTCCGGGTTGACATGAGAGCAGTCTTACTCTACAAGAATCTTATCTAATAAGATATATTGAGTCGAGGACTGGACACCAGCATCATGGATGGGGAATCGAAGTCGCTAACCAGAGCAGGATGGCGTCCTGCGCTTACCCTCGCGATTCTGTCGCCGCTCATCGCGGAAGTGCTCAGCGGGGCCACGCACTTCAGCGTGATGTTCGCGCTCATTCCGGAGATCCTCACGTGGGGCTGCGGCGCGCTGGTCATTCGCGAAGCAGTGCGCCGCTGGCGCGGCGGCTGGACGAGCATGCTGCTGCTCGGCCTTGGCATCTCCATCGCGGAGGAGTTCATCATCCAGCAGACTTCGCTCGCGCCGCTGCCGTTTCCCGGCGCGCTCGCGCACTACGGCCGCGCCTGGGGCGTGAACTGGATCTACTTCCTCTTCATGCTTGGCTACGAAAGCGTGTGGGTTGTGCTGGTGCCGGTGCAGGTGACGGAACTGCTATTCCCGGGCGATCGCAATGAGCCATGGCTGCGGACGCGCGGCTTCATCATCTCCGCCATCCTTTTTCTGCTGGGCTCGCGGATCGCGTGGTATGCGTGGATCAAGCGTGCGCGCCCCATCGTCTTCCACCTGCCGCCGTATCACCCCGCCGCGATTACCATTGTCTCGGGCCTGCTTGCCATCGTGTTGCTGGTGATTCTCGGGTATTTCGTGCGAGGCGTGGGAACCGGGGCGCCGAATCCGCTGCATGGCGCGCCGCCGGCGTGGCTGGTTGTGGTGCTGGGTTTCGTGCTCGGTGCCCCGTTTTACGCGCTGATGGGCTTCGTGTTTCGTCCGACTGAGCCACGCGTCGGATTCGGCGTCGTCCTGGGCTGCGGGATAGTGTGGAGCGCGCTCGTCTATTTGCTCATCGGCCGCTGGGCTCACGCTGCGCGCTGGACGGATGTCCATCGCTGGGCGCTCAGCTTCGGCGCAACCCTGCTCTGCATGGCCGGAGGCTTCTCCGGCAGCAGCACTTGGAAGCCGATCGACCTCTACGGAAAAATCGTGTTGAACGTCCTCGCCGTGATCGCGTTCTTCTGGCTGCTCTCGCGCATGCGCCGGAACGCTGCGCCGGAACAAATCGCCGCCTAGCGGGAAGGGAAGCCGCGACCCGAAAGCCGCGATGGGATCACCGCGCGGTCGATGCCGCCGGGATCCTTTCCGCCTGGACAGCGCGCAGCGCCACGTCCGCCGCTTCCTGCCCAGTACGAATGCAATCAGGCACGCCGATGCCCTGGTAGGCATTGCCGGCCAGGGCGAGTCCGGGAATCGTCGCGACGCGATCGCGCACCAGCTGGATCCGCTCCAGATGCCCAACGCCGTACTGCGCCATGCCGCGCCGCGACCGATGGATGCGCACAAAATTGGGCTTCGCGTTCAGATGCAGAATCTCCTCCAGTTCGCGCAGCACAGTCTGCGTCAGGCGCGCGTCATCCCAATCCATCAGCTCATCGTTGCCCGTGCCTCCCAGGAAGCACCGCAGCAGGCCCTTGCCGTCGGGCACGCGTCCCGCAAATTTGGCGTGGACGAACGTGCAGGCCAGCATCCGCCGCTTCTCGGTCGCGGGCACCAGAAATCCAAACCCAGGCGGCAGGTTCGCCAGATCGGCACGCTCGTAACCCAAAGTCATTGTGATTGAGGAGCTGTAGGGAACCCCGCTCAGCGCCTCG
>DATJTG010000196.1:0-6903 GCA_035503555.1 Acidobacteriaceae bacterium
GACGCATCGACGAAGGTCTACGGCGTGGTCGGCAATCCGGTACGGCATTCGCTTTCGCCGCTCATGCAGAACATGGCCTTCCGCCGCGAGACGGTGAATGCGGTCTTCCTGCCCCTGCAGACTTCGCGGCTCAACGATCTGCTGACACTGGTGCGCGATGTGCCACTGCACGGCCTGGCTGTGACCATGCCGTTCAAGACGGAGATCATCAAGCACCTCGAGAAGACCGACGCGCTGAGCGAGAAGATTGGGGCGTGCAACACGGTGGTGCGCGCGCAGGATGGCAAGCTCTACGGGTTCAACACGGACGTCGCGGCCGTGGTGCGGCCGCTGGAGCGGCGTCTGCCGCTAAAGGGCGCAAAGATTCTCGTGCTCGGCGCCGGCGGCGCGGGGCGAGCAGCGGTCTTCGGACTCGTCGACAAGGGCGCAGAAGTCTTCATCCTGAACCGCGATGCCGAGAAGGCGAAGAAGCTGGCGCGGCAGGCGAAGGCGAAGACTATCCGTAAGGATCAGCTGGCGAAATCGAACTTCGACGTCATCATGAACACGACCCCCGTCGGCATGCGCGGCGTCAAACCCACGTGTTTGCTGGAGCCGAAGGAACTGAACGCGCGGCTGGTCTTCGACCTCGTCTACAACCCGATCGATACGCCGCTGATCCGGATGGCGCGCGAGAAGGGCCTGCCGGTGGTGACAGGCGTGGAGATGTTTGTGCACCAGGGCGCGCGGCAGTTTGAGATCTGGACCGGCAAGCCGGCTCCGGAAGAAGAGATGCTCCGCGTGGTCGTTCATGCGCTGCGCCAGCAGGCCGCCGCGGCGACGGCGGAGAAGTAGCCCTCCCAATCAGACACAACGCCATGTCTCCGGGGCGCATGTCGTCGCCCCTGAACAGCCCTGACGAGAGGGATACTGCGACCCAAAAGTTGCATCGGAATCGCGGCGGACGCGGGGTACAATCCGACCTAAACCATCCACAGAAACCTGCGCGCGCGAACGCCTCCAGCACGGGGTTTCTCATTTTTTGGCTCTGATTCGGAGACCCTCGCATGTCCAGTTTTCCCGGCCGCGTACAGAAAGGCCCCTTCCTGGCGGGCGTCTTTCTCATCACCTTCGCGTCGCTCATGTTCCAGATCCTGCAGACGCGGATCCTCTCGGTGATGACGTGGTATTACCTGGCCTTTTTCGCCATCAGCGTGGCCATGCTGGGCATGACGGTGGGCGCGGTGCTTGTCTACGTCAAGCGGGAACGGTTCGAGTCGCAGCCCCTGACCGTGACCCTGGCCCGCTACTCGATGCTGGCGGCACTGGCCATGCCCGGCTCCATGATCGTGCAGCTGTCTCTGGTGGTCTCGCATGACACCTCGCTGCTGATGGTGATCGCGTGGGCGATGCTGCTGAGCGTAATGGCTGTGCCCTACATCTTCTCGGGCGTCGTCGTGAGCCTGGCGCTCACGCGCAGCCCACTCCCGGCGGGCCAGGTGTACGGCGTCGATCTGGTGGGCGCGTCGCTCGGCTGCGCTTCCACGATCTTCGTGCTCAACGCCGTGGATGCCCCGACCGCCATCATCGTAACCGGCGTGATCGCGGCCCTCGGCGCGGTGTGCTTCGCCGTGGGCGCTGAGGGCGAGGCAGCCTTCCGCGGGAAGCGCTGGTTCCAGCGGCCGCGCTCGGTGGCCATGGCCCTCACGCTGCTGGCGGTCTTCAACGCGGTATCGCCCCTGCGGCTGCGGCCCGTGCTGGTGAAAGGCAATATCGAAAAGGCGGAGAACCGCTACTTCGAAAAGTGGAACACTTACTCGCGCATTGCCGCGAGTTATCCGGTCGTCGAGTTTCCGCACCTGTGGGGTCCGTCGCAGAAGATGCCGCCGAACATGAAGGTGGCCGCTGTCAACCTGAATATCGACGGCGACGCGGCGACGACCATGTTTCGCTACGACGGAACGCAGAAATCGCTCGAATCGCTGCAGTACGACATCGTGAGCCTCGCCTACCGGCTGCCCGGCATTCATAAATCCGCGGTGATCGGCGTGGGCGGCGGACGCGACGTAATGACCGCGCACTATTTTGGCGTGCCCGATATTACGGGCGTCGAACTGAATCCGATCTTCGTGAACCTCGACATGAAGGTTCCGGGGTACAGCAAATTCTCGGGCATGAACACGCTGCCCAACCTCAAACTGCACGTCGACGATGCGCGCAGTTGGTTCGCGGCGACCCATGAAAAATTCGACCTCGTGCAGATGAGCATGGTGGATACGTTCGCCGCGACGGGATCGGGCGCGTTCACGCTGAGCGAAAATGGGCTCTACACGCTCGAGGGCTGGCGCGCCTTTCTGAAGTCGCTCAACCCCAACGGCATCTTCACGGTGAGCCGCTGGTACAACCTGGAAGATGTGAACGAGACGGGACGCATGGTGGGGCTGGCGACAGCATCGCTGCTGGATGCGGGGATTCCGGACGCAAGCCAGCACCTGTATGTGGCTAGGGCCGACCGAATTGCCACGCTGGTGCTCTCAAAGTCGCCCTTCACGCCGGAGCAACTCGCGATCCTGAACAACACCACCCAGGCGCTGGGATTCACGGTGCTGCTGGCGCCGGACCATCCGGCAGAATCAGCCCTGCTGCGCGCGGCGGTCACGAGCACGAATCTAACCGATCTGAATCGCGCACTGAACGCGACCTATCTCGATCTGACGGTGCCGACGGATCGGCGGCCCTTCTTCTTCAGCGAGTTCAGGCTTCTGGACCTGCCCAAGCTGGTCCGGACGGCGCGGGTGATGTCGAAGCACTCTCTCGGCGAGGGCAGCTTCTCCGGCAACCTGATGGCCTCCGGCGCGCTGGTGCTGATTCTCTTCCTGTCGATTGAGGCCGTGGTGCTCACGATCCTGGTGCCCCTGCGCGGAACAGCGAAGGAGTGCCCGCGTCCGCTGGTCGTGGCCGGCAGCCTCTACTTCGGTTTGATCGGCATGGGCTTCATGCTGAGCGAGATCGCACTGCTGCAGTGGTTCAGCATCTTTCTGGGCCACCCGGTGTATTCGCTTGGCGTGTGCCTCTTCGGGCTGATTCTTTCGTCGGGCATAGGCAGTCTGTCGTCGGAGAAAATTCGCCTGCGCAGCCGGCGCGCGCTCATGGTGTGGGGCGCGATTGTGGTTGCGTACCTGATCGCCATGGAACAACTGTTGCCGGCGGTCTTTGCGGCAACCACCAACCGCGAGCGGGCGGTGCGGATCGGCGTCACGCTAGCCGCAATTCTGCCCCTTGGATTCCTGCTGGGATTTGCGTTCCCGACTGGCATGCGGCTGGTGGAGCAGGTCGATCGCCGCCCCACTCCGTGGTTCTGGGGCGTGAACGGGGCGACCGGAGTGCTGGCGTCGGTGGTTGGCGTCATCATCAGCATGTCCGCAGGCATCGACGTCACATTGCTGATTGCGGCGTCCTGTTACCTCGCGCTGATTCCGGTGAGCCATCGACTCCTGGCCCAAAAGACTTCCGCCACCGCGGACACAGCCGCAGCGGTCGCAGTCTGACCAGCGAGCGAACCCGACTCATCAGGAACCACAGGCAGCAGCACAGAGCTATGCTCTGCGACTCCTCATTGGCGTACAGATTTGTGGGGGGGAAGGGAGGGCTTGGCGCAGGACAACCGACTGAACAAGACGGCAGGAGAACGGAGCTTGGGAGTGAGTTTTCCTGGGTCGAACGGGCGTGGCCGCCCTGCGCTGTAGTTACAGACGGCGGGGGGTGCCAAAAAGACTCCCAAAATGTTAAAAAGATTGATCGATTTTCGTAAGCTACAGATTTTAAAGGGATATTTTTTGCCACAACCCCACAGAATCACTGCATTGCTGCTGATGCCTGCCCCGCGTATGCTCACGCCGGTCCCACGTCAGTAACCCGCGTGGGGGATCGACACCTCGGTAGCCAGGACGAGACCATCATCGATGCAGAAGACGAGCGCGGCCTTCCCTGGCGCCCTGAGCCCCGGAAAACCCCAGGGGAAACGGTCCATTTGCAGAGTCACGAAGCGCCGCGGAGCGAGGAAGGGTTCCCGTCCCCGGAACCCAGGCGAATACGGGCAAAAAAGAAAACGGGCGCGGACCTCCATTGTCTATAGTGGACGAAGGAAAAGCATTGCGATGAATCGGAAAACCAGCGGATCGACGGTTGACAGGCTGATCGAGCTCGCCCACCACGAAAACCCAGCTGAGCCCGCACCTGCCAACGCGCCGGCCTCCTCCACCAATCTTGAAGCTGTCTCCATGTACGGCGACGTGCCGCATGAGCTTGAGCACAATCCTATGTGGCAGTCGCTGCTGCAGTTCCGCGTGTTGCTGCCCTACGTCTCGCGGCTGCTGGAGATGAGCCACACCGAAACGTCGCCGGCCCTTTCCGCCGAACTCAAGCAGTCGATGGGCGAGCTGGTGAACTCGCAGCGCGAACTCAAGTTGGCCGTCCAGGATCAGGCGGCGCACATGAAGCACCTCGAGGAAGAGATCACGCGGGCGAGGGAGCTCCACGAGCGCAGCGTCACAGAGAGCATCGAGGTCGTCGAGGACGTGCGCGCTGTCCAGTCCACGGTGAAGAAAGCGGCCATCGGCGTCGCAATCCTGCTTGCAGCCCTGATCGGACTGATCGCCTGGCTGCTGGTACGGGGATTCCGCGTCCACTGAGTTTTTGGCCCAGCCTGGGCAACGGCCTGCACACGCGGCGATTCTCCTCGAAGAGGAGGATTCGCATGACGGAGCCGGGCAAACAGGAAAAGCCAGCAAAAATCTCAAATCGGGAAGAGCCCGCTGAGCAGGAAAACGTACGCCCGCCGCTGCAGGAGCACATTCGCGCGCGCACCATGCGGCCGCACAAGGGCGACGTGGGCCGGCCCGGCACGAATGAAGAGATTTTTCAGGGGTCCAAAGAGAAGGAGATACGATGAGCGTCGTGTCTGCGGAGCGGGCAGCCGCGCCTCGAATCAGCGCTGCGAGGTGCGGATTTGCTGCATCCGCGGTGCACCGCTGTTGAAATCTACCACGAATGATGTAGCCAAATGACCCGCAAATCACGGGTGTGAGAGCGATATACTGCGCGCAGGGCGCAAGATAAAAATTGGAGAGACAGCAATGGCAACACTGAGCCTCGAAGCAGTAGTCACGGACGACTTCAGCGCACTCGAACAGCGGGTGGTTCGCGCAGTCGAACTGGTGAAAAAAGAACGAGCGGCGCGCGTAGAGGCCGATGAGACGGCCGCGCGGCTGCAGGATCAGCTGGAGTCGCAGAACGCGAATCTGGAACAGGCGCAGGAGCAGGTTAAGAACCTGGAGAAGGAACGCGAGCAGGTGCGTCAGCGTGTGGAAAGAATGCTGAGGGCGCTGGACGAAATCTCTGCATGAGCCAAAAGCCGGAGAGCGAAGGCCAGGCGATCACCGTCGAGATTTACGACCAGACATACCGGCTCCGCGGCACGAACCGCACCTACATCGAAAGACTGGCCGCCATCGTCGACGCCAAGATGCGCGCTGTAGCCGCACAGGGACGCACCGTGGATTCGCTGCGCGTCGCCGTGCTGGCCGCGCTGAATCTCGCCGACGAACTGGCCCGCATGCAAGATCGCTACGAATCCGTTGTGACGCCGGCCGACACGCCCGCCCACCTGCGCGACCGTGCGCATACCCTGACCGGAATGCTCGATGAAGTGCTCCGCGAGGAGCGCAAGAACCGGATCGGGTAAACGGGGCGGTGAGCCCGCGGCTCGCCCATGCATTTCCGCAATCCAATAAAGTCTGTTGAAAATTCCCGGCCGCCTCGGTAGCTCTTTTCGCCGAGTTCCCCGGATATGCGGGCGGATTTTCCTTGCCCCTCGCGTCCGATTCGTCAGCTATTTGGATTCCCTCTTGACCGGATAAGTTGATTTTTCGGTAATCAAATCCCGGCAACGATATTCAAAGTCGTCCGCAATCGCGGAGAACCTTATCCGCAATTGCGGAGCAACCCACCGTATCCGGAATCTCCTCTCTACAATGCAGGAGCCTGAGGAGGCTCTCCCCCCGATGCAACCTTCCCCTTGGCTGGCCAGTGCATTTCTTCTTCTGGCATCAACTACGCTGTACGCGCAGACCAGTGCAAGTTTCGAGATGAGCCGTGACGTCAACCCTGCTATCGCCGCAGAAGCTCTCGCAGTCGGCGACTTCAACAACGACGGAAAACCCGACGTAATCCTGGGCGGCAGCGGAAGCGACAATCAAATCGCGCTGCAGCTCGGCAACGGCGACGGCACATTCCGGGCGCCCTCCACAATCGCCAGTCTTCCCAACCCCACAGAGATGGCCGCCGTGGACGTGAACGAGGACGGCAACCTCGATTTCATCTGCCTCGAGCAGGACCTCAACACCGGCACAGGCAGTCTTGTCGTTTTCTACGGCAACGGCAATGGCACGTTTAAGGCTCCGGTTACATACTCCACCCCGTATCTTCCCTACAGCATGGGTGTGCACGACCTGAACGGCGACGGATATCCCGATATCGCCGTGGGCGATGACATCGGAGAAATCGAAATCTGGAATAACAACGGCGGCACGTCCTTCACGCTGGCGAAGAACGTTCTGGTCAACGCGAACCAGGAACATGAACTGAAAGTACGTGCGGGCCAGTTCAACGGTAACGGTATTTACGATCTGGCGGTCATGAATGGACTGGGCGTGTGGGTGCTGTGGAACGACGGCAAAGAGAACTTCACTGCGCAGGAACTGGAAGGCTATCAGGCCCCGCAGGACATGAATGTGGGCGACCTGAATCAGGACGGGACGGACGACATCATCCAGACGTGGGGCTGCCCCGGCACCAGCCAGAATGGCGCTCCGGTAGGCTGCGCGTCGATCGATGTCTTCTACGGTCAGGGCAACAACAAGTTCT
>DATJTG010000197.1:0-5689 GCA_035503555.1 Acidobacteriaceae bacterium
TTGGGAAGATCTACGTCGAGGGCCTCTTCCAGCACGGGCCCACCCAGCTCTACGTGAATCGCGGAATCGGCGCGGTGGGCGTGCCCTTCCGGCTCAACTGCCCGCCGGAAATCACACTGCTGACGCTGGCGTAAACACTCAATACGTGGCGAGCGTCACGCGCAGAAGCTGTGGCGCCGAGGTGAAATTCAGGCCGTAATCCGTCTGATCGCCGTTCCAGACGCGCAGAAAATGCCAGGCGCCGTTTTCGTAGCGGCCTTCCTCCGCGCGAATAAACTGGCGCTGCTGCGAAGGGTTCACCGGGATGAAGTCGACCCGCGCGTGCACGGCAGCCACCAGAAACTCATTCGGCCCGAGCTGGCCGATCAGCGCGCCGCCGTCAGGCTGCGGATTCCCGGTCGGCTCCTTGCCGTTGCCGAACGTCGGCATCCCGTACGCAACGGTCGCGTGCCACGCGCCGAAGTCGAGCGTTTGCCGGTGGTCGCCGGGGCTTTCGGAGACGCCCTGCAGCTTGCCCTCAAGATTGAGCTGCGCGAATTCGCGATCGGCAGACGCCGCGATCTCGTAATTGAGGGTAAACGGGGCGAGCGCCTCCTTGTCCAGATGCGGCTGGCCGATCGGTTCGTTGCGAATGCCGGTGAAATCCATGCCGAAGGGCGAGAATCCGATGGCCCCGTGGCCGACCGCCGCGAAGAAGTAGCGAGCATACGGCGGCGCGTTGCCGGTTTCGGGAACGAAGAGCGGATTATCGGGCCGGCTGTAGAAATCGAGATAGCGCGTGTAGTCGGCGTACGCCGGATCGTAGATGTCGGGCGAGAGAACGTCGATGGCCGGCGCTGCGATCTTCCAGATGTCGAGCACGTTGTCCGTCGGACCGCCGCTCTCGTAGCTGCCGGGCTTGCCGTTGATCGGGCGCAGCGCGGCGTTGGCATACATGGGCAGCGGATCGATGGCTTTTCCGGCCGCTGCGATCTCGCCGACGAAACGCGCGACATGCCATGCGTGAAAGGCCACGTCGGCTTCCTCGCCGAAGACCTGCTGCCAGGTCCCGGGCTGTTTATGCAGCCCCGCAATCAATTCCTGCGGGACCGGCGCTGCGAACAGCTTCTGCGCCGTGGGCGAAAAATCTCGCACACAGCCCCACGTGCCGGTTTCGTTTTCCACCTGCACCATCAGCACGGTGTGCTGCGGATCGTCCGCCTTCAGCGCGCGCAGAAACGCCACGAACGCGGTACGATCCGCTGCGAGCGTGGCCGGGAAGAGCGGCGAGAGCGAATCCATGGTGCGGCCGTCGGAGCAAACGACGCGCGGATAGCGCGCATTGTCCAGCTTGATCCACGCGGGCGTGTAGTGCGGACTGCCGTTCTTCCACGTGCCGAACCACAGCAGCGCGAGATGCACCTTATGCTGCCGCGCCTGGGCGAGCAGCGTGCGCAGAACGGAGTCGTCGTAGCGGCCCGGCGACGGCTCGAACTGCTCCCAGTAGATGGGCATCTCCACGGTGTTCGCGTGCAGGTCTTCGATCGCCGGCCAGACTTGCGGCAGCATCGCCGGCCACGCGCTCGAGTTCATGACCTGCGCGCCCAGCATGAGGAACGGCGCGCCATCGACGATGAGGGCGTAGTGGCCGTCACGCTGCTCGATGCGCGGCAGCGAGTGTTGCGGTGCGGGCGACTGGGCCCGCAGAGACGGGGCTGCTACAAGGAGCAGGACGAATGCAGACAGGAAGGATGAGCGCGGCAAGACGAAGCACCTCTCACAGGAAAACGAAACGCCATTATAGGATTCACCGTTCCTGCTGCGTCTCGCGGACGCCTATGCCGAGCGCTTTCATCTTGCGATACAGATGGCTGCGCTCGAGGCCGAGAATCTCCGCGGCCCGGCTCATGTTGCCGTTGCAGTCGTCAATCTTTTTCAGGATGTACTCGCGCTCGTACGCGTCCCGGGCCTGCTGCAGCGTGTTGAAGTCGGCGCCGCGCGGAGCGTTGCGCTGCACCAGCATCGGCAGGTGGCGGCGGTCGAGGCGATTCGCCTGCGGATTGAGGATCAGCACCCGTTCGATCACGTTCTTCAGTTCGCGAACGTTGCCGGGCCAGTGGTACTGGCGCAGCAGTTCGATGGCCTCTTCGCTGATCTCCACGCGCGGACGGCCGTACTCGCGCCCGAAACCCCGCAAAAACTCACGAACCAGCAGCGGAATATCTTCGCGCCGATCGCGCAGCGGCGGCACGTAGAACGGGATGACGTTGAGGCGATAGAAAAAATCTTCGCGGAAATTGCCTTTGGCGATTTCCTCCTCCAGATCCTTATTGGTGGCCGCGATCACGCGCACGTCGACGCTGATGGGCTGCGTGGCGCCGACCGGGACAAAGCGCTGCTCGTCGAGGGCGCGCAGAACCTTCGACTGCGTCTTCAGGCTCATGTCGCCGACCTCGTCGAGGAAGAGCGTGCCCCCGTTGGCACGCTCAAAAGTGCCGCGCTTCTCCGCCGGGCCGCCGGGGATGGCCCCGTTGCGATAGCCGAAGAGTTCCGACTCGATGTAATCCTCGGGAATGGCGGCGCAGTTCAGCTCGACAAAGACGCGATCGCTGCGCAGGCTGCCGGCGTGAATGGCGCGCGCGATCAGTTCCTTGCCCGACCCGGATTCTCCATAGATGAGCACGCGCCCATTCGTAGGCGCCATGAGCGTGATTTGCTGGCGCAGCGCCCGGGCCTGAATGCTCTCTCCCGTAATCTGTGCTTCGTGGGTAAGCTGCCGGCGGAACTCGACGTTCTCCGCGCGCAGCCGGCGCGCATCCACGGCGTTCTTCACCACGATCAGCGTGCGCTCCAGCATCAGCGGCTTCTCGAGGAAATCGAATGCCCCGAGCTTGGTGGCCTTCACCGCGGTTTCGATGGTGGCGTGGCCGGAGATGACGATGACCTCGGGGCGCGTGGAGGCGTCGAGGCCGCGCAGCTCGGCCAGAACTTCGATGCCGTCGCGGTCGGGGAGCCAGACATCGAGCAGGAGCAGGTCGTAGACCGGATCGCGCAGCAGCGTGAGCGCTTCAGCCGCGCTTCCGGCACAGGCGACGGAGTAGCCTTCTTCGCGCAGGATCTCTTCGAGAGATTCGCGAATCTCGGCTTCGTCATCCACGATCAGGATGTGGTTCATGCGATCCCGGGGCCCTCAGACGGCTTTGGTGAGCGTTGCGGGCAGTCCGCCGTCAGCTGCATTGGTTTCGGCGAGAGGCAGTTCGATGATAAAGCGCGCGCCGGCCGGGACGTTGTTTTCGGCGCGGATGGAGCCGCCGTGCTCCTGGACGATCTTCGCGACAATGGAGAGGCCGAGGCCGGTGCCCCGCTGGCGTGTGGAGAACCACGGGAGGAAGAGACGCTCGCGCATCTCGTCGGTAAGCCCGGGGCCAGTGTCGGCGACGACGATTTCGGCCGTGCCGTGGGCCGCGTCGAAGGAGGTTTCGATGGCGAGGATGCGGAGGAGGCTCTCCTGCATGGCTTCGGCGGCATTGTCGATCAGGTTGGCAAAAGCGCGGCGGAGGGCTTCGGGGTCGGCCATGACCGGCGGCAGGCCCGGCTGCAGATGGCGCTCGATCCGGATGGTGCGAATGCGGCCTTCGAAAAGGAGCAGTGCGCTTTCAACAATTTCGTTAAGATCGGCGGAGCGCGGCTGGGCGACGGGAAACTCCGCGAGCGCAGCGAACTGGCTGACCAGCGTGCGCATGGATTCCACCGACTTGAGGATGGCATCGCAGCATTTGCGGATGACGCCGGGCGATTCGGAGGTGCTGCGGTCGATGTGGCGGCGGATGCGTTCGGTAGAGAGAGTAATGGGCGTGAGCGGATTCCGTATTTCGTGGGCGATGCGCTGCGCGACTTCCTTCCACGCAGCCTGTCGCTGCGCGTGGAGCAGCTCAGTCACGTCTTCGAGAACGAGGATGGATCCGGCGGCCTGATCGCCGACCGGGTCGACGGCGGCAATGGTGACGGAGAGGCTCACAGCGCCGCGCGCGGTGCGCATCTCGAACTCGGAAGAGGCGATGCCCATGCGATGGGCGCGGCGGTCGAGGCGCACCAGTTCGTCGGTAAATTCGGCGGGCAGGAGCGAGTCGAGCAGGACGCCGGCGAGCTGTGGGCGGCCCTCAAGGCGGAGGAGATCGGCGAAGGCGCGGTTGCCGAGGAGGATGCGGCGCCCCGCGTCGAGGGTGACGACGCCGGAGGGGATGGTTTCGAGAATGGTCTCGAGCTCGCGGCGGCGCGCTTCGACGGCGAGGTTGGCGGCAGACAGCTCGCGCGCTGCAGTGTCGGCGAGCTGGCGGCTCTCGTCGAGATCGGCCGCCATGTGGTTGAAGGATTCGACAAGCTCGCCCATCTCCGCGCTCGCGGCGAGGGTGACGCGATGGCTGTAGTCACCCCCGCCGATGGCGTCCATGGCGTCAGCCAGAGCTCCGAGGGGGCCGGTGATCTGGCGCGAGACGATGCGCGCAAGCCACGTGCTGGCGTAAAGAACGAGTGCGGTGAGCATGAGCAGCATCACCAGGTACATGCTGCGGATGGTGCGGCGCTGGCGGTAGAGGACCCAGTACTCGCTGGCGCCACTGCTGAGGCCGTTCATCATAGCGTTGAGGCCGGAGGGCATGGGCAGACCGGCGACGATCACGCCTCCGCCGGGCAGGCTGGCGGAGCCGAGGGCGTACTCGGAACCGCCGGCGATCAGCATGGGCTCGTCAGCGCGCTGCGCGGCTTTGAGGATCGCTCCGGCGAGCGCCTGGCCGGAAGGGATGCGCTGGCGATTATCGGAATTCAGCCAGGAGTGGACTTCGGCGGGTCCGGCCTGCTGCGGGAGCTCATAGACGGCGACAGGCGCGGAGTCGCGATAGAGAACGGCGAAGCCGCCCTGGAGGGTGATCTGGTGCTCGCGCATCACGCTGCGGACGTCCTGCATATTGCCGGACTGGAGCGCGGCGGCCAACTGCGTGGAGTCAGCCATGCTTTCGGCTTCGGCTCGGGCGTTCAGGGAGGCATAGTGGGAAAGCTCCATGGCGACCTGCGCGGAGGTGTCGCGAACCTCAGAGGCGGGCTCGGAGAACCAGCGATCGATGGAGCGGTTCATGAGCAAAAAGCTAAAGAGGAACATGAAGAGCGCAGGCGTAAACGAGAGCAGCAGAGCGCCGACGTACATGCGCGTGCGCAGACGAGCACCGAGGACCTGACCGCGCTGGTCGGCGAGAATCTTGATGAGATCGCGCAGCAGGAGCACGAGAAACGCGACGAACGACAGAAAGACCAGAACGGAAACCGAGGTGAGCAGGAAGATCTGTGCGGTCGTTTGGGGATTGAGCCAGCGGAAATTGAAAGCGTTGAGGGCGACCTGCAACAGAAGCAGGACAAAAACCGCTACCACCAGCAGGGTGACACGGCGATGTTTGTTGTCGGCCAAGTCGAGATTCCGCCTCGAATACCGGAAGATTATAGGCTCAGGGTTGTCCTAAGCTAATCTTTTTGAAAGACGGGTGTTCCGCGGCCCGCGTTGCAGACCAGGCCCCCGGGCGCACCGCGGAAACTCCACAATTTCACGACGAGGTTGGCGATGAGAATCACGCGGTATTCCCTCCCCCTCGCCGTATTGGCCGTTGCCGGCATGCTGGCGATGGGTGGATGCGGCAAGAAGAGCAATCAGCAGGCGAGCATT
>DATJTG010000198.1:0-33197 GCA_035503555.1 Acidobacteriaceae bacterium
GATGCCGGGTTTGTGGAGTCGACGGTGGATGCGCAGCGGCGTCTCTACCGGCTGAAGCCGGAGCCGTTGCAGGAAGTGGATGACTGGCTGGAGCAATTCCGGAGGTTCTGGTCAAGGCACCTGGATGCGCTGGAGCGGCATCTTGACCGCGTCAACCCGCCGGGATCGAAGAAAAAGAAGTAAGGGCCCATTTAAATCAGTCAATTTCAGACAGCGAGGAAAGCAATGAAGATCAAACTGACGAGCGTATACGTGGACGATCAGGAGAAGGCTCTGCGCTTTTATACCGAGGTGCTGGGCTTTGTAAAGAAAT
Source organism: Acidobacteriaceae bacterium (assembly GCA_035503555.1). GTDB lineage: Bacteria > Acidobacteriota > Terriglobia > Terriglobales > Acidobacteriaceae > Palsa-343. Next base: position 314 of record DATJTG010000198.1, read on the forward strand.
CCGATTTCAGCAACGGGCCGTACCGGTGGCTGACGGTGGCGTCGGCGGAGGAGCCGGACGGCACGGAGCTGCAACTGGCGCTGAACAACAATCCAGCGGCACAGGCGTACCAGCAGGCGCAATTCAAGCAGAACCAGCCGGCGGCGATGTTCTTTACCGACGATCTCGCGGCCGATTATTCGCGCATGAAGGCGCATGGGGGCGAGTTTACGATGCCGCCGACGGATGTGACGGCTTCGAAGATCGCGATGGTGAACGACACCTGCGGGAATCTGCTGCAAATCACGCAGTTGATGAAGTGGCAGGGCTGAGGTGGCGGCGCGAGCGCAGTACGTGCCGGGCCCTGCGAGCGGGGCGCAGGTGGAGCGGGACGGGGAGCGGTGGACGCTGATCCTCGTGCGCGAGATGCGCCACCCGCCGGAGGTGGTGTGGGAGGCGATGACCGATCCCGCACAGCTTGCGGAGTGGGCACCGTTTGACGCTGACCGGAATTTATCGACGCCGGGGCCGGTGAAGATGTCGATGGCGCGTACGCCAAGGCCGACGGTGTTCGAGACCGCAGTGAAGCGGGCCGAAGCGCCGCGGCTGCTGGAGTACAGCTGGGGCGGCCAGGAACTGCGGTGGGAACTGGAGCCGATCGAAGGCGGCACGCGGATCCGGCTGTGGCACAGCATCGATCGCCGGTTCGTGGCGTGGGGTGCGGCGGGATGGCACATCAGCTTCGACGTGCTGGAGCGGCTGCTGGCGGGCGATCCCACAGGGCGCATCGCAGGCGGCGACGCGATGGAATACGGCTGGCAGCGGCTGGTGGGCGAGTACTCGGAGTTGTTCGGCGTGAAATCGGCGAAGATGCAGTCGCAGCCGGTAAGAAAGGATGACGGAGGTCCCCAATGAGATGGAATTATTGGATTCGGCAGACGCATCGGTGGCTCTCGATCGCGTTCACGGTAGCGGTGATCATCAACGGCATCGCTGTCGTCCACGGGAAGTACAACAACAAGCTGGGGCTGACGGCGGTGGCGGTGCTGGCGCTGATGTTCCTGAGCGGGATGTATCTCTTCGCGCTGCCGTATGCGGCGAAATGGCGCGGGCGGGGCGAGCGCGCGACTGCAGTCCGGTAGCACGGAGATTGTAACGGCACAGGAGAGGAGGATCCCAATGCAATCGGCATCAACGATGATCGACGAGAAGGTGAAGCAACTGGGGGACTGGCGCGGCAAAACGCTGGCGCGGATGCGCGAGCTGATTCACGAGGCGGATCCGGAAATTATCGAAGAGTGGAAGTGGGCCAAGGCGACGAATCCGGGGACGCCGGTCTTTTCGCACGACGGTATTGTGTGCACGGGCGAGACCTATAAGGACGCGGTGAAGCTGACGTTTGCGAAGGGCGCGGCGCTGAAGGATCCGGCGGGCCTGTTCAACTCGAGCCTGGACGGGAATGTGCGCCGGGCGATCGACATTCATGAAGGCGAGAAGGTGAATGAGAAGGCGCTGAAGGAACTGATCCGCGCAGCGGTGGCGCTGAACCTGGAGGGGAAGCGGAAGCCGAAGAGCAGGGGCTAGAGGCTGGAGATCAGGGCTAGCGAAAAAGAACCGGCGGGTCCAGGCTGTGCGGGTCCGGGAACCGCCGGGAGAAAGTGGATCATTCTTCGTCGCCGTTTGCCGCGGCCGCCCCAGGGGTCGGAGTGGCAGCGGCATTCCAGTTGGGGATGGGTTCGTTGAGCAAATTCTTCACGAAGTAGTCGAAGAGATTGCGATCGGTGTAGCGCGACCAGGGACCGCGTGTACCGTGATCGGCCTCGGGGACGACGAGGAGGTCGAAATTTTTGTTGGCCTTGATGAGACGATCAACCACCTGAAAGGTCGACGACGGGTCAACGTTGTGGTCCATGAGGCCGACGACGAGCATGAGCTTGCCCTGCAGACGCCAGGCGTTATCGACGTTGGACGACTCAGAGTACTGCGGGCCAATGGGCCAGCCCATCCACTGCTCGTTCCACCAGATCTTGTCCATGCGGTTGTCGTGGCAGCCGCTGTTGGAGACGGAGACTTTGTAGAACTCGGGGTGGAAGAGGAGCGCGGCCATCGCGTTCTGTCCGCCGGCGGAGGTGCCGAAGATGCCGACGCGGGAGATATCGTACCAGGGATATTTGGCAGCGACGGCTTTGTGCCAGAGGATGCGGTCGGCGAAGCCGGCGTCCTTAAGATTGTGCCAGGCAACGTCGTGGAAGGCTTTGGAGCGGTTGTTGGTGCCCATCCCGTCGATCTGGACGACGACGAATCCTAACTGTGTGAGCGGCTCTGTGCGTGCGGAGAAGGATTTGGGAACGAAAGATCCCTGCGGGCCGGCGTAGATGTCTTCGATGACGGGATATTTCTTTTTCGGATCAAAGTTAACGGGGCGATAGATGACGCCCCAGATATCGGTGACGCCGTCACGGCCTTTGGCTGAGAAGGCTTCAGGCGGGTGCCAGCCGGCGGCGGTGAGTTTGGTGATGTCGGCTTGCTCGAGCTGCATGAGCTGTTTGTTGTCGGCGGTACTGAAAAGCGCCATGGTGGGCGGCAGATCGATACGCGACCAAAGGTCGACGTAGTATTTGCCGTCGGCCGAGAACTCGATATGGTGATTGGCGGCGACGGGGGTGAGCGGGGTGAGGCCGGAGCCGTCGAAATTGATGCGGTAACCGTGGACGTAGTAAGGATCTTCGCCGGCGTTCATGCCGCTGGCTTCAAAATAGATCTGGCGCTTCTGGTCGTCGACGTAGTTGACGGCGCGGACGACCCAGTCGCCTTTGGTGATCTGATTCTCAACTTCGCCGGTGTGGCCGTTGAGGAGATAGAGGTGCTCCCAGCCATTGCGCTCGGAGGCCCAGATGATTTCCTTGCCGTCGTCGACGTCGTGGCGATAAATCTTGCCGGTATCGAACTGGTTGTCGATGAGCGGCTCGTAGTTGATGAAGGTGTTGCTCTGTTCGGTGATCAGCGCGCGAGCGTTGCCGGTGTGCGCATCGACTTCGATGACGCGGAAGATCTGATGGCCGCGCTGGTTGTAGTCGAAGGTGAAGCCGCGACTGTCTTTCCACCATGCTGCGTCACTCAGCCGGTAGGGATTGGGGAAGAGCGAGGAATCGACAGGGATTTCGCGCTTTGCAGCGATGTCGAAAAGCACTGGCTGCTGGAGGGGCAGCGTGTCGCCGGGTTTGGGATAGACCATCGTGGAATATTCGGGCTGGAGCTGGTTCGGCGGATCAGGATCGACGTAGCGGACGACGCGATGGTAGCCAGGGCGGATGCGATAGGCGATGAGGTACTTCGAGTCCGGCGACCAGGCGAAGGTGTCGACGGCGTAGTAATTGCCTTCGGAGCCGTCAGTGCTGAGGTCGATCGTGTGTTTGCCGTCTTTGGAGCGGACGCTGACGTTGTAGTTGTTGACGAAAGCGAGCCATTGGCCGTCGGGAGAAGCCTCGGTGTGCTGCGGATCGTTGATGGCACGAGGGGTGTCGTCGTAGCCGTAGTCGTCTCCGGTGTCGTCGGCGGCGCTGCGGCGGCGCTGCGGCATTTTCGCGCAGGTGTAGTTCGAAAGGTCGCAGTGCCATCTCTCGCCGCCAGCACCGAAGGCACCGGTTGTGAATTCGATGGCGGAGCGTTTGTCGACGAAATTAAAGCGCATGAACGGCAGCGTGGCAGCCTTGTAGTTTTCGCCGCTCACCGTGGAAAGTGCAGCGGCGAGCCTGGCGTGGTCGAAGGCCGGCTGCTTCGACTGCGTATTGGCATCGACGAGTTCGAACTCGTGGCCGCCATCGACGGACTTGCGATAGATGAAGGTGTCGGTGGATTCCTGCCAGACCGGAGGCTCAGGGAGATTAACGATGAGGCCGCTGTATTTCTCCTGAATATTGAGAGCGCGATCGAAGTCGGCTTGCGTGAGCTGGGCGAAGCCGGAACTGACGACGGTCGTGAAAGCGATCAGGCATGCTGCCTGGAGAACCTTACGGTAGTGCATGTGCCTCCCGAGACAACGTTAGAAAGAGATCAGGCCTGACAGACTAATGCGCCGCGCCGGATGCTGACACCGGCGCGGCGCGGAGAAGACTGCCGCGAGCGGCTAGAACACCAGCTGGGCGCGGAACTGAATGTCGCGCGCACCGCCGGAGCCGAGACCCTCGGGGTTGGTTTGCGTGGCCGGAACGGCGGGATTGTTCTGCACGCCGACGTACTGCGCGGGGTTGTTGGTCCCGCCGGAGTAGCCGTCGACGACCGCCCACTGCGGATGGTTGAAGAGGTTGAGCATGATCGCCTGCATGTTCAGGTGGAGCTGCTCGAAGATGGGGAAGTCCTTCGTCACGGAAAAATCGGTGTTGATGATTTGCGGGCCGTGCAGGAAGACAAACTGGCCGAGCTGGCCGGGGGTGGTCTCCGGTCCGACCTGGCCGGAGCCGGTGCCAAAGACGGATGGATCCATGAGCAGGCGCGGCGTGTTGGAGTTGGGACCCGGATAGTAGCCGACCTTCTTCTGGAGTTGTTTCGTGGTGATGCCGTTGAGTACGACGCCGGAATCGCTCGCATCGGGGTAAGTGGAGTCGTAAGCGTTGAAGGTTTCGGTCTGGCCGAGGAGCTTGAAGTTACGACCCTGACTCCACTCAAAGATGGGGGAGAGTGTCCAGCCGCCGACGGCTTCGTTGAGCAGATGGCTGCCGGTGCGGAAGGGCAGATGATAGACGGCGAAAGCGCGGAAGGTGTGGCGCTGATCGTACGGTGAGGGTGAGCGATTCAGCTTGCGATCGCGGAGGGTCGTGAAGTTGTCCACGGCGCCGTCAGCGGTGTAGTAGTCGCCGATGTAGCGGTTGGTGAAGGCGTGGCTGTAGGCGTAGTTGGCCATGAGCATGAGGCCGTGGCCGGCGGGATGCTTCACCTGCGCCTGAAGGCCGTTGTAGGACTCACTGCCAGGATCGGAGAGGAGGGTGATGGGCTCGCCGGTCGCATAGGGGTTGGCCTGGAAGATGTTGATGGGATATGCGCTCGAAGAAGCCGCACCGCTATAGGCGCATGGCGTAAAGCCGGAGCCTACAAGGTTGCAGAAGTAAGTGGAACTGGTGGCGATGGCGTTGGCAAGGGCGCCGGCCTGTCCGGAGTTGACCAGGCTTACGTAATTCGAGTTGGTAAAGGCCGATCCTCCGCTTCCGAATGCCTGTTCGATCAGCGGCAGCGAACCTGTAGTTCCTTCAAAACTGCACGATGCGGTCGCCTGACAGTTTGGATTCGCGGTCTCATAGGTGGAAAGATTGGCCTGCGCAGTTCTGAACTCGCTGAGGAAGCCATTCTCGAAAATATTCACTTCGTTCAAGTCGTAGTTTTCCCACTCATGAACGGAGTGATTACCGACATAGTTGATTTCGACGACGGTGTTGCCGGGGATCTGACGCTGCAGTCCGAAATACCAGTTCTCGATGTAGGGCGACCGGATATTCGGATCGATGGTGCCAAAGGGCTGATAGCCAAAGGTAAATCCAGACTCGGGAACGGGAAAGCTGAAGGAAGTGGGGGAGAGATTGAGCGTGGGGGTGGCGCCAAGGCTCAGAGAACCTGCGGCAAATTCGCCGGAGGGGGTGTTGGCAGGAGGACCCGCGTTGAGATAGGCAACCTGCGTATCGCCGGGGTTGGAGTACAGAGTTGCCTGCTCGAAAGTGATCCAGCCTTCGTCGTACCAGGTGATGGCGCCGCCGCCGCGGACAACGAGTTTATTGCCGCCCGCAACCTTACCGAGGAAGCCATCGTTGAAGGTGGGGTTCCATGCGAAGCCGATATTCGGCGCCGGCTGGCGGAAGTCGCCTTTGTAGGGAGATGGCCGCAGCGAAACCTGGGGATTGGACACGCCGGTCAGTGTGCCGGGCTGGAAGAGTTGCGAGGAAGGCCCGAGGAGGTTGGCGTAATCGGGATTGGTGTAGGTGTCGTTGGTGTTGTGCACTGCCCCGGAGAGCTGCCAGCGGAGACCGAAGTTGAACGCGAGGTGCGGGGACGCGCGCCACGCATCCTGCACGTAGATGCCGCCGACGGTTTGCGCTTCAGGCTGCTTGAAGACGCCCAGGGTCTGGTACTGGTGGGTGGCGGAGTTGACGTAGTTCGTGCCGTAGAAGTTGTTGATGCGTCCGGTGAGGGTTGCGTAGAGGTCCTCGGCGTTGGTGAGGTCCTGCTGGTTGGTCTCGTTGAAGTTCATGAAGGGAAAGTTGCTGGAGTTAAACATGCTCACAGCAGGATCGAGACTGTTGATGCCGAGGTAGTTGCCCGGAGGATCGTTGACGCCGGTGTCGAAGTCGGTGGAGTTGCGCCAGTCGCCGCCGATGGTGATGGAGTGCTTGCCGCGCGTCCAGGTAAGGAGGTCATTGACGTCGCGAATGGGGTTGTTGCGCGGCTCCGGCAACATGTAGTTGGGAATCCACGGATTCAGCGAGGAATACCCGTTCACAAAGCTGGGCGCGTCGATGATGACGTTGTTTTCCGCAGCGAAGGGACTCCAGGAATTGCCGACGTTGAACTCTTCCTGCGTGTTCAGCAGGCCGCCGCTGAGTTGGTTGACGATGTTGTTGGTGATGGTCCAGTTGAGGCCGGTGGTGAAGGTGCTGTAGGTGGACTGGAAAGAGCTGTTGGTGTTGGGATCGCCAGGGTAGGCCTCGTATCCGGGATAGGTGCGCCATTCGACGTCGTAGGCGACATGCCACTCGATCTTCGGTGAGATTTGATAGTCGATGCGGGCGGTGGGGTAGATCTGGTCGTAGTTGTAGCGATACTGCCACTCCATGTAGTTCTGATAGGGCAGCACGGTGGGCGCGTTCAGATAGGCCTTGGAGACGCTCCCGTTGATCTGCTGGAACTCGCTGGCGACGAGAGGGTTCACCGTCGATGGAAAGCCGCTGTTATGTGCGATGGTGAGGACATTCCTGGTGTATTGGTTGCCGTCAGTTCCGGTGTAAGTGAAATTGCCGGCCTGTCCGCCGTTTGAACCTGGTGTGAGGAACTGGGCGAAGCCGGTCTGGTTGCCGGGGACGTATTCCTGTTCGTAGTTGAGGAAGAAAAAGATCTTGTCCTTCCAGATGGGACCGCCGATGCTGCCGCCAAAGTCGTTGTAGTGATAAGGGGCTTTGGGGATCACTGGCGTCTGCGCGTCGTTGTAGTACGTGTTGGCGTTGAAGGCGCTGTTCTGCGTCTGCCAGAAGGCATTGCCGTGGAAGTGGTTGGTGCCGCGCTTGAGTTCGAAGCGCAGAGTGGCGCCACCTTCGGCGCCCGCGTCCGCGGTAAGGTCGTTGGTGGAAACCGTGAACTCGTCGATGGCGCCGATGCGGAGGGGCGCGGCGTCGAAGAAGCCGGTGGTAGAGGTACGGAAGCGCTGGAAGTTGTCATTCATGCCGTCGACCGTGATGTTGAGCGCGGCGTTGGGCATGGAATTGTACGTTTCAAAGCGCTCATCGCCGCCGCTCTGTGCACCCGAGACGAGCTGGGCGAGAGGCAGGGCGTCGCGTCCGTTGAGCGGGAGATCCTGCACGGCCTCAGGACTGATGGTGGTGGCGAGCGTGTTGGTGGTGGTCTCGAGAACCTCGCCCTGGCTGGAGACTTCGACCGTCTCGGTGGAGGAGCCGACCGTCATGTGAATGTTGAGATCGAGAACGCGGCCGGTCAGGACCGTGACATCCCGGGAGAGCGCGTCGGCAAATCCTTTAGCACTGACTTTCAGGTTGTACTCGCCGGGGATCAGATCGGGGAAGGAATATGCACCGTTGGCGGCGGCGATGGTGGAGCGGGTGAACCCGGTGGAGGGCTGACTAATCGTGAGAGTGGCGCCGGGAATCACGGCGCCGCTGGGGTCGACGACCGTGCCGGAGAGTGCGCCGGCGGTGGAAGCCTGCCCGCAGGCGAGGCGCGGGGCCGCAAAGAGCACGACCAGCAGAAGGGGAAGGAGAGCTGAGATTCTCCGTGTCATCTGTCCTCCAGAAGCACTGCGAAAGCCGGTTTTGTTTTTAGGTTTGACCATCCAGCCAGCAGAACCTGCAGGGAGAGCAGGGGAGCAGGTTCAGAGCCGGCATGAGGTGCACAAAATCCTGTGGATAGATTGTGTACAATACAGTGTGCCTTATGTCAAGCGGAAAGTTCCGCAGGCGGCGGGCAGATGAGGCTCAGCCGAGGGATGAGCGCACCGCTCCAGGAGCACCCCGGATCGTGCGCTCCTCGAGGATGATGCGGATCGTTACCAGCTGCCGCGTTCGCCGAAGATATCGATGACGCGGGCGAGGCGGTGACAGCCGTTTTCCCAGTTGGACTGCAGGCCGCGCTCCACGCGATCCGGATCACCGGCGACGATGGCGGCGATAATCTCGTCGTGCTCGGCGACGGAAAGATGCAGATCGTTGATGATGGAACTGGCGTAGAGGCGCCAGTAGCGCTCGGCCTGCGGCTCGATGGATTTGTGCAGAGCGAGGAGACGCGGTCCTGCGCCAGACTCGATGATGGCGCGATGGAAGTTGCGATCGAGGTCGAAGATGCCGGCGGCGCGCGAATCGCGGGCGGTGAGGATTTCGCGGAGCTGATTGTTGAATCCGCGGAGACGCGTCGCGATCTCGGTGCGGTTGGCTTTCGGCAACGCGGCGGTGCGGCGTCCAGCCAGGCCCTCGACATGACCGATGATGGAATAGAGCTCGCCGGCGTCTTCCTTGGTGAGAGGCGCAACGACCATGCGGGACTTGCGAGCGTTTTTGTGTTCGATAACGTAGCCCTCGCGCTGCAGCCAGTGGAGGGCGCTGCGCACGGGAGTGCGGCTCATGGAGAGGTGGCGGGCGAGATCGGCTTCAACGATCCAGGAACCAGGCGAAAGGCGACCATGGACGATCAGCTCGCGAATCTCGTAAAAGGCCTTGCGGAGACTGTTTCCGTCATGATCCGTTTTGGCCCGGACAACCTGTTTGGTACCAGCGACGTGGGAAGGCATGTTTCAGTAGCTCCCGAAATATTGCACGAGATTGTACGCTGGCCGCCGGAGCGGCCTTGTTCTTTTTTTCATTGTAGACGGGCAAAAGCCGTATCCAGAATTGTAGACAAATCTGTATAGTGGTCGAGGTATGTCCCCAATTCGAATCATCGACTCCCATACCGCAGGAGAGCCGACGAGGGTTGTGATTTCGGGCGGGCCGAGACTCGGCCGCGGCACGGTCGCCGAGCGTTTGCAACGGTTTGCCGCCAGGCACGACGACTTCCGGTCGGCTGTCGTGAACGAGCCGCGCGGGTCCGATGTGATTGTGGGTGCACTGCTCATGAAGCCGTCTGCCCCGGATTGCGTGACGGGCGTGATCTTCTTCAACAACGTCGGTTATCTGGGGATGTGCGGGCACGGAACGATCGGCGTGGTAACTACGCTGGCGCACCTGAAGCGCATTAAGGCGGGCGAGCACCACATCGATACGCCGGTGGGCGTGGTGCGAGCGACGCTGCATGCCGACGGCCGTGTGACCGTGGAGAACGTCGATAGTTACCGCCATCGCAAAGACGTGACCGTGGATGTGCCGGGCTACGGCCAGGTCACGGGCGAGATCGCCTGGGGCGGCAACTGGTTCTTCCTCGTGGAGCGGGCGCCGTATGAGCTGGAGCTGAAGAATCGCGAGGCGCTGACCGAGTATGCGTGGGCGATTCGGGGCGCGCTGCGCGATCAGGGCATCACGGGAGCGGGCGGCGAAGAGATCGATCACGTTGAGCTGTTCGTGACGGCGCCGTCTCCGCATGCGGACAGCAGAAATTTTGTACTTTGCCCGGGCAAAGCCTACGATCGCTCGCCATGCGGCACAGGCACGAGCGCGAAGCTGGCATGCCTGGCAGCGGACGGCAAACTGCAGCCGGGACAAACGTGGCGCCAGGAAGGAATCCTGGGAACGGCGTTTGAAGGGTCGTATCGCCTGCGCAATGGATCGGCGGGCGCGGTGATTCCGAGCATTACGGGATCGGCATTCATCACATCGGAGAGTAAATTGATTCTGCAGCCGGGAGACCCCTTCCCGGCGGGCATCCCCTCATGAGCGCAGCGTACGACGTAGTAGTGGCGGGAGCAGGCATTGTGGGAGCAGCCTGCGCGCGCACGCTGGCGGAGCGCGGCCTGAAGACGGCGCTGATCGATGCTGGGGTTGTGGGCGGCGGCGCGACAGCCGCGGGGATGGGCCACATTGTCGCGATGGACGACTCGCCGGCGCAACTGGCGCTCACGAGCTATTCGCAAAGGCTGTGGCGGGAACTGGCGCCGAAGCTGCCGGACGATGTGGAATTCGACGCGTGCGGCACGCTGTGGATCGCCAGCGACGACGAAGAGATGGCGGAAGTGCGCCGCAAGCGTGGCGTGTACGCATCGGCTGGCGTGGCGAGCGAGATTCTTTCGGCGGAGATGCTGGCCGTCGAAGAGCCCCATCTGCGGCCAATGGCCGGAGCGCTGCTGGTGCCTGGGGACGCAGTGCTGTATCCGCCGTGCGCCGCGGCCTGGCTGACGCGGGAAGCGGTGCGGATGGGCGCAAAAGTGCTGGCTCCGAAACGAGTGACGGCGCTGGGGCGAGAGCGGGTGAAGCTGGAAGACGGCAGCGAACTGCACGCGGGACGGATTGTGAACGCGTGCGGCGCGGATGCGGCGCAGCTGACGCCGGAATTGCCGATTCGGAAACGGCGGGGGCATCTGGTTATCACGGACCGGTATCCGGGATTTGTAAGGCACCAGCTAGTGGAACTGGGATATTTGAAGAGCGCGCACTCGGTCGCGACGGACTCGGTAGCGTTCAACGTGCAGCCGCGCCGCACAGGGCAGTTGCTGATTGGATCGTCGCGCGAGTTTGGCGCTGAAGACGCGACGATCAACCACGCGCTGCTCTCGGCGATGGTGGCGCGGACGCAGGCGTATCTGCCGGAGATCGGCGATCTGCATGCCATTCGCGTGTGGACGGGATTTCGCGCCGCGACGCCTGACAAGCTGCCGCTAATCGGGCCGTGGCCGGAGGACGAATCTGTCTTTCTGGCGACGGGCCACGAGGGACTGGGCATTACGACGTCTCTGGCAACGGCACAACTTCTCGCGAGCACAATTTTGGGGGAAGCTACAGAGATCGATGCGACGCCGTATTTCCCGGCGCGGTATGCGCAGACCGAAGGATACACGAACGGCAAGGCGAGCACGGCCGATGTGCCGGCCGCGGAGAAATCGCATGCCTGAAACGGTGCGCTCCATTGTGCTGACGATCAACGGCGCTGTCGCCACCGTGGCGCCGGGCACGACCGTGGCGGCCGCCGTAGCGATGGCAGCCGCGGCGACGCGCACATCCGCCAGCGGAGAGCCGCGGGGACCGCTGTGCGGGATGGGAATCTGTTTCGAGTGCCGCGTGACAATTGACGGCGTGCCGCACCAGCGGAGTTGCCAGATCCTGTGCGCGCCGGGACAGCGCGTGACGACGGCAGAGAGCGGTGCACGAGGCAGGCGATGACGGAACGCTTCGACATCCTGGTGGTGGGTGCGGGTCCAGCCGGTGCAGCGGCGGCCGCGTGCGCCGCAGAATCAGGGCGAAGCGTTGGGCTGGTGGATGACAATCCCTCGGCGGGAGGGCAAATCTGGCGCAGCGGCGGCCACTTGCCCGAACAGGCACAGACCTGGCTGGCGCGGCTGCAGGGGTCGACGGTAACGCGGCTGCAGGGATGGCGGGTGGTGGATTGTCCTGCGCCGCAGGTGCTGCGCGCCGAGAAGACGGGGGGAACCGAGCGAGACGGGTATTGTGCTGATTTCGGTTACAAAACCCTCATTCTGGCGACCGGGGCGAGGGAGCGGTTTCTGCCGTTTCCGGGATGGACGCTGCCCAACGTGATGGGCGCGGGCGGGCTGGATGCGATGGTGCGCGGGGGGCTGCCGGTTGCAGGAAAGCGGATTGTGGTGGCGGGGACGGGTCCTCTGCTTCTCGCCGTTGCAGCGCACTTGGCGGAGCGTGGGGCGCAGATTGCAGCGGTTTGCGAGCAGGCCGGGATGGCGCGGCTGGTGCGGTTTGCGACGCGGTTGATGAGTGAGCCGGGCAAGCTGTGGCAGGGAGCGGGCTACAGCATGAGGATGGGGCCGGGACGGCTGAAGATGGGCTGCTGGCCGGTGGCGGCCCGCGGCGACGATCGCCTGCGCGTGGTGACGCTGCGGCAGGGCGCGAAGCAGCGGGACGTGGAGTGCGATTATCTGGGGTGCGGGTTCCATCTGGTGCCGAATACCGAGATGCCTGCGATGCTGGGCTGCCAACTCGCAGATGGATTCGTCGTAACGGACGCGATGATGCGCACCACGGTGACGCAGGTGTATTGCGCGGGTGAGCCGACGGGCATCGGGGGCGTGGATTTGTCGCTGCTGGAGGGACAAATCGCCGGGTTCGCTGCGGCGGGACACGTCGCGCAGGCGCAGGAACTGGCACGACGGCGGGAGACGCGGCTGGGATTTGTGCGGGCGCTCGAGCAGGTGTGCGCGCTCGATCCGCAACTGAGGAAGCTGGCCGCGGAAGAGACGATTGTGTGCCGCTGCGAAGACGTGCGCTTCGGGGCACTGCGGCACCGAGCGAACTGGCGCGAGGCGAAGCTGCATACGCGCTGTGGAATGGGTCCGTGCCAGGGACGGATTTGCGGCGCGGCAACTGAGTTCTTGTTTGGCTGGGGGGCGGATTCGGTGCGCCCACCGGTCTTTCCGGCCCGTGTTTCGAGCCTGGCAAATTTGCCGGGCGGCTCAGCTGATGCGGACACACGATTCGTGGCAGCTGGAGCACTTTCTGAGCATTCGAAGGAGACTGCATGAAGTGGTATGGCGTAATGCCCGCAATAACGACGGCTTTTGACGAGAGACTGCAGGTGGATCACGCGTTCGGGACGCGTCATGTGGAATGGCTGCTGAGCAACGGGTGCACCGGCATCATCGCGCTGGGCTCACTGGGTGAAGCGGCGACGCTGACGTTTGCGGAGAAGGAAGCGATTCTGCGCAACCTGGTGAAGGCGGCGGACAAAACGCCGGTGGTGGGCGCGATCTCGGCGTTGTCGACCGAGGAAGCGGTAGCGCTGGCGAAAGCCGCGGAACAGGCCGGCTGCGAAGGGCTGATGGTCCTGCCTCCGTACGTGTACATGGGCGACTGGCGTGAGATGAAGGCGCACGTGGCGGCGATCTTTCGCGCGACGAAGCTGGAGTGCATGCTCTACAACAATCCGGTCTCGTACGGGACGGATTTCTTGCCGGAACAGATCGCTGAACTGGCCGCGGAGCACGCGAACCTGGTCGCGGTGAAGGAATCGAGCACCGACGTGCGGCGCGTGACGGGCATCCGGGCGTTGACCGGCGAACGGCTGAAGATCTTTGTCGGTGTAGATGACGCCATCGTGGAAGGCATTGCCGCGGGCGCGGTAGGCTGGGTTGCGGGACTGGTGAATGCATTTCCGGCGGAGTCGGTTGCTCTGTTTGATGCAGCGCGCGCCGGCAAGTGGGACGAGGCTTTCGAGCTGTACCGGTGGTTTCTGCCGATGCTGCGCATGGATACGGTGCCGAAGTTCATTCAGCTGATCAAGCAGGTGCAGCAGGAAACGGGCACGGGCAACGCCCGCGTGCGTCCGCCGCGGCAGGAAGTGGTTGGCGCGGAACTGGAAGAGACGCGCAGGGTTGTGAAGGAAGCTTTGGATCATCGACCCCAGGTGCGGAGCAGCGCGTTTCCTGACTGAGACGCGGGCTGCGCGAACAATTCAAGAAAACTCGATGAGGTCCGGAAAGGACGAACGATGATGCTGCTCGAGGGCTTGCGGACACGTGCAGTTTCTGGGCGTGCGGGATTGTGCCTGGCGTTGATGGCGGCGGCGCTGCTGATGCTGCCGCACGCCGTCGCAGCGCAGGAGCCGGAGGATGAAGCGCAGGCAGCGCAAACGGCAGCGACTCCGGATGCACAGCAGTGGAAGGCGGGGCACACGATTGTGAATCCGCCGGTGAAGTTCGATCACTCAGCGCCTCTGCCGAAACTTCTGGAAGCGTATCAGGTGCCGCCGCGGCCGGATCGGAAGCGCTCGACAACGGCGCCCGTAGCGACGCCCGTGGAGCCCCCACCGATGGCAGACATTGGGCCGGAGGGGGCGGCGGTCGAACAGACAAGCCAGGGCGCAAAGCAGGCGCCGGCGCTCGTGGCGAGCTTCGACGGGCTGGGCGCGGGCTTCGAGGGACCGCAGGGGAAGGCCGCGGCGAGGAACCCTTCGGACAACAGCCTCGGTGTGGGCCCGAACGAGATTGTGCAGATTGTCAATTCGCGGCTGGCGATCTTCACGAAGAAGGGCGCGAAATATCCGGAAACGGGCAAAGCGCTATTCGGGCCGGTCGTGACGAACACACTCTTTGCCGGGTTCGGCGGGCCGTGCGAGAAGCAGATCTCCGGCGACGCGGTAGTGCGGTACGACCAGCTTGCGGACCGGTGGCTGTTTGTGCTGCCGATCTTTCGTAAGCCGTCCGACGAACCCAACGCGACTTTTGGGATGTGCTACGCCGTGAGCACGGGGCCGGATCCCATGGGTAGCTACTACCGTTACGAATTCAAGCGGCCGTTGTTTCCGGATTATCCGAGGCCGGCGATCTGGCGCGACGGGTACTATCTTCCGACGAGCACAGGCGACACGGTGATCCAGAAACATGTATGCGCCGCGGACCGAAACAAGATGCTGCAGGGCCGGGCCGCGGACGAGCAGTGCCAGATCATCGACGGAGTGAGCTTCCTGAACCTGGCGGATATCGACGGGAAGAAACTGCCGCCGGCAGGTGAGCCCGAGATCGTGCTGGCGGCCGGCGGAACGCAGCTGCACGAGATCTTCGAGGACAACGCGATCTACGCGTGGAAGTACTCGGTAAACTGGAATGATCCCAGCCAGACGAAACTCAGCGGGCCGGAGAAGATCGCCGTGGCGCCCTATCACTTCCTCTGCAACGGTCAGCTGAGCAAGTGCGTGCCGCAGCCGGGGACCGATGTGCGGCTCGACTCGCAGGGCGACAAGCTGATGCAGCGGGTTTCGTATCGCAACTTCGGCCGTTACCAATCCATCGTGGCTTCGCACTCGATTGACACGAAGGCAAAGGGCGGCGGCGTGCGGTGGTACGAATTGCGCCTCGACAGGAGCGGCGCGTTGCAGCTCTTCCAGCAGGGAACGTACGCGCCGGACGGAGATTTCCGATGGATGCCGAGCATCGCGCTGGACCGTAAGGGCGACATCGGTGTGGGATACTCATTCGGCGGGGCGTCGAGCTATCCGGGGCAGCGATTCGCGGCTCGGTTGGCAGGCGATCCGAAGGGCCAGATGACGCTGCATGAGGCTGTGCTGGCGCAGGGCGAGGCGTCGCAGACGAACACGCTGCGGTGGGAAGACTACACGACGCTCGATATCGATCCAGGCGACGACTGCACCTTCTGGTACGTCGGGGATTATCTCAGGAAGGGCGAAGAGGACTACTCGACGCGCATTGGCGGCTTCCAGGTGCCTGGATGCTCGGGAAAGCACAAGGTTCTGGGAGTGTTCTGAAGGCAGCGGACAGCAGGTAGCAGTCAGCGGCAGGCAGTTTGCAAGGAACCCGGCAGGGTCATTAAAGCCTCGGCCGGGTTATTTGTCCGTCCTATTTATTCGTCATCCGAATCGGTTGTGGGTTGCGACGCCGGAGCGCCGGTGGTGGCGATGGGTGTTGTGTTGTGTTCCAAGAGCGCGTGATTGAAGGCGGGAAGCTCGTTGGTCATCAGGTTGTGGTAATCGCCTTCAGCTTTGGTCAGATCCTGCTCGTACTGGTGAGCGAGCGTGACCTCGGTGTCGGTGGGGCGGAAGTCGGTGCCGCCGGCCACATCGCCTGCGCCCGATCCGATCTCTCCGTTGAGCCACAGCAGGTTGTAGTAGACCTTCCACGCGGAGATGTACATCTTGTCGTCGCTGGCGGCCAGCGGCTTCGACATCAGCTCATACTCAACGTCCTGCATCTTCTGATCCATCTGCTCGGCGTCGCGCGCACGCTGCTTGTCGGCGGGATTGGCGCCGAGCATCTTCTCGACATCGGCGAGCTGCTTGCGCATCCATTCGATCGTGTTCACCATGTCGGAGACTTTTTCGATGTCGGCGCTGATCTGGAGCTGCAGCTTCACCGATGCGTCGATGTCAGCCTCGGTGCCGGGACAGTTGGGATCCATCACGATGGTGACGGGCTCGGTGAGGGTCCTTCCATCAACCTTCAGACGCGCCTCATACTTGCCGGGCGCGGCCATCGGCGTCGGCACGCGTTCCATGCCCCAGTGCGTCACGGGGCGCGAGTCCATGCCGCGGAAGCGGGCTTCCTGCCAGATGTGGGGATCCTCTTCGGGGATGGTGCGCAGCGCGACCATGTGCGGCGCGTCGTAGTGCATGTCCCACTCGACGCGATTGATGCCGGGATGACCGGAGGCGCTGAGCTTGCGCACCAGCTTGCCTTCGGCATCGGTGATCTCCACCTGCACCGGCTCTTTCGCGGCGGACTTGAGCGAGAACTCGAGGAAGACATTTTCGCCGCGCGGGAGGCGGTACGTGGGTCGCGGGGTGAAGAAGCGCACGTCTTCGCTGGATGGCTGTTTGGCCATCTGCTCGAGCGGCGTGATGTCGTCGAGGATGTAAAAGCCGCGGCCGTAGGTGGAAACGACGAGGTCATGGAATCGCTTCTGCACCACGGTCCAGGTGACGGGCGACGGAGGCAGGCCCTTGTTGAAGTGGGTCCAGTGGCCACCGTCATCGAGCGAGTAGTAGAGAGCGTTGCCGGTTCCGGCGAAGAGCAGGCCTTTGCAGTTGGGATCTTCAGAGACGTTGCGGACGTAGGCGAGCGGGCCCTTAGGCAGGTCGCTCGAGATGCTCGTCCAGGTCTTGCCGTAATCGGTCGTCTTCAGGATGAAGGGATCGCGGTTGTCGACGAGGTGCAGATCGACGGAGACGTACGCGGTGCCGGCGTCGAAGAATGAAGGCTGGATGCTGGTGAAGGTTCCATTGGGCGGCAGGCCGGAGAGGTTGGCGGTGACGTCATTCCAGTGCTGGCCGCCGTCGCGTGTGACCCAGAGCTTGCCGTCGTCGGTGCCTGCCCACAACAGGCCTTTCTCCACGGTGGAAGGCGCGAGCGCGAACACGACTTCGCCATAGAATTGGCCGAGGTTGTCGCCGATGAGGCCGCCGGAGGATTCGTTGTGCGCCGGATTCTGCGTGGTGAGGTCAGGACTGATGACCGACCAGCTCTGGCCGCCGTCGCTGGTTTTGAAGACAACCTGGCAGCCGTAATAGACGGTGTTGTGATCGAAGGGATCGATGGCGAGCGGCGGCGTCCAGTGGCAGCGGTACTTCGCCTGGTTGGGGATGGAGTCCAGAGTATGGGCCCAGGGGCTAACGGAGCGCGCCTCGCGGGTGCGCGCGTCCCAGCGCGTGACCTCGTCGCCGTAGCAGGAAGCCCATACGATGTTGGGATCGGTGGGGTCGGGGAGGGTGAAGCCGGATTCGCAGCCGCCCATGCCGTGGTCCCATCCAACATCGATGCCGCCGCGAGCGAACTCGGGCAAACTGGGGCCGCGCATGGTGGAGTCATCCTGCATGTTGCCGTAGACCTTGTAGGGAATCTCGTCGTCGACGGCGACGTGATACATCTGGCCGATGGGGAGGCTGACGTCGTGAAACCCGCGGCCGCCAACCGTGGTTATGGCGAGGCCGCCATCAAAGGAGATAGCGAAGTGTTTTGGATCTTTCGGGTCCATCCAGATGTCGTGGTTGTCGCCGCCCCACGGGCGCGTTTCGAAAGTCAATCCGCCGTCGGTGGAGACGAGAAAGCTGCTGTTTGAGACGAGGACGGTATTTTCGTCGGCAGGCGAGACGGCGATGCGGATGTAGTAGCCGGCGCGGCCGATGAGCGTGCGGTCCCAGCTGGTGACGCGCCAGTCGGCACCGCCATCATCAGAGCGCCACATGGAGCCCTGCCTGTCGGTTTCGATCAGAGCGTAGACGCGGTTCGAATCGGTGGGCGCGACGGCGACGTCGATTTTGCCGACGGGCGAGTGGGGAAGGCCGTGGCCTTCAATGTGGGTCCACGTGGTGCCGCGATCGTGGGAAACGTAGACGCCGCTGCCGGGTCCGCCGCTGTTGAAAGCCCATGTGTGCATCTCCACCTGCCACATACCGGCGAAGAGCGTGCGCGGGTTGTTGGGATCCATGCCGATGCCGGAGCAGCCGGTGTTGGGATCGACGAAGAGGACACGCTGCCAGGTTTTGCCGCCGTCTTCGGTGCGATAGACGCCGCGCTCCTGCTGCGGGCCGCTGAGGCGGCCGAGGGCGCAGACGAAGACGCGGTCGGAGTCCTGCGGGTCGACAACGACACGGCCGATGCGGCCGGTTTCATCGAGGCCCATGTGCTGCCAGGTCTTGCCGGCGTCGGTGGACTTATAGACGCCATTGCCGGTGACGTCGATATCGCGGATCGCCCAAGCTTCACCGGTTCCGGCCCAGACGACGTTGGGATCGGACGGCGCGACAGCGAGCGCGCCGATGGCGGCGACCGGCTCGTCGTCGAAGATCGGCGTCCAGCGATTGCCGCCGTCGGAGGACTTCCATACGCCGCCGGAAGAAGCGCCGGCGTAGTAGGTACTGGGATCGCCGGGAACGCCGACGATGGCTGCAACGCGGTTGCCCTGGGCGGGCCCCAGGAAGCGGAAGCCGTATTCGCCGCCGGCTCCACCGCGGAAGCGACGCTGTGCGGAGAGCGAGCTGCAGGCGAGGGTGAGGCAGAAGACGCAGACGAGAATGCGCACGGGGGCGGAGAAGCTTTTCGGCATTTCGATATCGCTCCGAGGGGACGTGGAGGAAGCGGGTCGATTGTACACCAAATGCAATGCAATCTCATTGGGCGATTTCAGTTGCGCAGTCGCTAACGCCGGTTGCAAAGGGCCGTCGATGCGCATGAATCGCGAAGGCGGAGGGCGCGCGGGAGCTCATTGGGGAGCGACAATCTGCGTGATATTTTGTATACATTCTGACGGCGGCTGCAAGACGCGCGCAGGCAGAGACGCAGGTGAGACCATGGTGCAGGTGCGGCCTCGAGTTCGATGACTGTCCTGGATTTATGCTCCTATCTCGGACTGGGCGCAACAGGCGCAGTGACGGTAAATCTGCTGCTGGGCATGCTGATTGCGCTGCGCTACAGTCCCAAACGGCAGTGGCCGCACCATCACATCGACATTTTCTTTCTGCATCGATGGACGGCATATTTGGGAATTGTGCTGGTGCTGACGCATCCATTGACCTTGCTGCTGGTGCACGCGCCGCATTTTCGCATGATCGATCTGGCTTGGCCGCAGTGGTCGCCATTGCAGCCGAAGATCAATCTGGCTGGCGCGGGAGCGCTGTATCTGGTCGCGATTGTGCTGGTGACGTCGCTGCTGCGGACGCGCCTCAGCCGGCCGCTGTGGCGCGCGATCCATTACGCGGTATTTCCCGCAGCGGTGCTTTTGTTTCTACACAGCATCCTCACCGATCCTCTGTTAAAGGATGGACATCCGGATCTGCTGGACGGCGGCAAGATCTTTGTGGAGTGCTGCACGCTGGTGAGCGTGGCCGCGACGATAGTGCGCTGGCGAATGCGCGGAAGGGGCTTCCGCCCGGACGCGCGCGCTGGACGGGGTTTGCCGTCCGGCGTGGCGGGAGACTAAGGTCCCTTCTGGTTGCTTTCCTGATCGCGAGGAATGATCAGGGCGCGAACTTCGGCGCGGCAATACGCACCAGCAGAATGTCATGGCCGCCGAGCTCGAGCGGCATGCCGTTGGTCAGAGTGATATTCGTTCCCGCCCACAGGTCTTTGCCCTGCTGCGGTCCCTGCAGCCCAAGCTTCTGCAGATCGAGATGGAACGGATGCGTTGAGTAGCGGCGGCCGCCCGCATTAAGCACGGCAACGGCCAGGGCGCCCCCCGATAAGTGACGAGTCCAGACGTCCACTTCGCCATCGGAATAAATGCGTGAGGCCTGCTTGCCAAGGGGGTCCTGGTCGATGGCGATCACGTCGCGGTTGGTCAGAATGTTTTTGATCTCGGGCGTCATCGCCGTGAGGTCGTTGCCGGCCAGCAGCGGCGCGGCGAGCATGGCCCACATCGAGAAGTGCGAGCGGTTCTCCGGGAGAGTGAGGCGGCCATTGCCGACTTCCAGCATGTCAGGATCGTTCCAGTGGCCGGGGCCGGCGTAGACCTCAAGGCCTTCCTGCTGGCTCAGGATCGCGTAAATGCGATCCCAGTGGGGCGTGATGTCGCCGGTGGTGCGCCAGAGATTGCCGCCGAGTTGCGGCGCCCACTCCCACGAGGCATCCCATCCATATTGGCAGAGGGAATAGACGATGGGGCGCCCGGTGGCTTGCAGAGCCTTGCCCATTTTCACGTAGGCATCCATCATCAGGCGCATCTGGCCGGCGGGATTGTTCGGCGCCTGCTTTTCCATGACGGCTGGAATGTAACTGCACAAGTCGTATTTGAGGTAGTCGACGCCCCATGATGCGTACGTTTGTGCATCCTGCCGTTCGTGGCCAAGGGAGCCTTCATAGCCGGCGCAGGTCTTGGGGCCGGGCGACGAGTAGATGCCGAGCTTGAGCCCCTTTGAGTGCACGTAGTCGGCGAGGGCCTTCATGTTGGGGAATTTGGAGTTGGAGTGGATCACCCCGTTGGCGTCGCGATCGCCCTCCCAGGTGTCGTCGATGTTGACGTAGACGTAGCCGGCGTCTTTCATGCCAGAAGCGACGATCTCATCGGCGGCTGCGCGCACACCCTTGTCGTCGACTTTGTTCGCAAAGTAATTCCAGCTGTTCCATCCCATCGGGGGCGTTGCGGCGATTTGATTGCTGGACTGGGCGCGGGCGGTTGCGGGCATCAGGACAACCAGAGCGATGAGACAGAAAAAGACAGGGACAGCGAACGCAGAACGGCGCGTCATGAAATTCCTCCTGAGAAGTCGATCTTATTCTCATGGTTCCGTGGTCATAGTGGAGCGGTGGCCCGTGACGGTGGTCCAGTAGTCCATCCAACGCTCGCGAATGCCATTGGTGCGCTCGATCAAATCTGGGCTGGGCGCCTTTCCGTGCTCGACGACCATGACCATGCCGGTGTTGAAGTCCTTCTGCGCGTGATCGACGTCGGGAAGGCGCGGGCCCTCAGCGGCGATGACGTCCTGGATCGTGACTTTGGTGCGGTCTGCCTTGAAGATCGGGTGGCCGTTCGCGTCCTTACCCTGGGGAACGAGTTTGCGAAGGATGAAGAAGTCAGGGACCTCAGAGGGCGCGATCATGCCCATGAGATAGAGGTCTAGGTACGAGTACCCCGTCGCCGGCACGTAGTAGTTGTCGTCGAGCTGGGTGAACGTGCCGTCGAAGTTGTCCTGCCAGACGCCGCCGCCCATCGCGGAAGCTTCTGTGGGGCGCTGATACGGGAAGGGAACGCGCGCCTGCAAACCCACGTCCCAGTGCGTTGGGCCCAACTCGATGGTCTCGCCGTTAACTTTGGCCTGAACGAACGCCGACCAGCGGTGTCCCATCTCATGGCCGATTTGCGACATCGCGTAATCGTACGGGGGGATCTTGCCATTCGATGTGCGTTCAGCGAGCTGGTGAAGATAAAAGCCGATGTTGTGGGTGTCGGAATCCTTGAGATCGGCCGGGGGATACTCCTGCATCTGATTCGATCCGACGTAGACGGGCTGGATAAATTGCCACTGGAAGCGGCCTTTGGTGCAGAAAGCTCCGAGGTTTCCCTGCTCCGCGCCAATGCCGGTGACCTTGCCGCCGTTGGGTCCACCTCCCAGCGGTCCGTCACTCGATGTGCCAGCCTCAGGGTTGTCGATGCGGAAGTCGGAATAGTAGGCGAGCATGTCGAACTTGTCGCCGAGGGCTTTAATGACTGAGCAAGTCAGATCCTGCGCGCGGGGCGGGTGCATGTAGTGGAATGCCTCGAAGACGACAGGATAGGGCCCGCTGTCTTTCGCCAGCGAGGCGAAGTGGACGGATGGGCTGGCGATGCCAGCGAGCTTGAACGCGTGCGGCGCGATTTGCACTGGCGTGCCGGATTCGCCGGCTTGCACTGCGGCGCTGACATAGATTGTGTCGCCTGGAGCATAGCCCTCAGGCAGTGTCCCCTGGATCGAGAGCGTGTTGCCATCGATGTTGACGCGCCGCGCAAGGCCGGTGCCCAACGCGAAGTAACTCGGCCCCATGTGGAAGCTGCCGCGATTGCGCTCGCCGAAGCCGCGGACGGTCCAGACCACGTCGTTGTGGCCGCTTGCCTGGCACCCTCCCGCAGGCGCTTTGCGATCGAGACAAACGAAATACGCGAGGCCCGCGATGGCCGGATCGGTTCCGGCGAGCATCGGTCCACGGCCTTCGAGTCCGACTTTGAGGTAAAGGCCGCCGACCGAGCTGAGGTGGATATTGCGGATGTCTACATTGGGCGCAGCGGAGGAATCGCCGGCGGTCGCGATGGTGGAGATTTCCTTCTCGTTGCCGCCGGAGACGAGGGGATAGATGCCGACGACCGCGTCGCGCGCAGCGATATCGTCATAGGAGAGGTCGATCGTGCCGTCTTTGTGGAGGACGGCCTGGAATTTGCTGATCGTGGGCTTCCAGGTCCAGTCCTGAATGCCGCCGTAAGGCTCGGTGAGGCTCCAACTGATGACGGCGCGGTCGTCCAGTTCTTTCAGAAAGCGCTGGCCCGACATGCGCGGCTTGAAGAAGACGGCGATAGCGGGAACGGTATTGACGAACTCGGATGCGGCATCGTTGAGTTCCGCGAATCGCTCGACGGAGAGGCCGCCGGCGCGACCGACGGTGACACCGCGTCGGCCCGGAGGTCCAGCGGGAGTCTCGGGCGCGCCGAAGACGATGGATCCGGTCACGCCGACGGAGAGCGTGTTGAAAGTCGTGCCGGAAAACGGAAACGCGAAGTTCTTCAGCTTGGCCTGCGGAGAGGTGAGGGCGGCGCCGAAGTCGGAATCCCAGGCAAAGGGAATTTGCTGCACGCGATAGCCGGAACCATCGGGAGTGAAGCGCAGCGTGTGATGCGCGAGATCGAAGAGGTTGGCATGGCCGAGCGCGCCATCGTTGAGCGTGAGCAGGATGAGCTTGCCGTGCACGCTCACCGTGCCGATGGGATGGCCTGGTTCCCACCCAAACTGGGCGCGAGCGAGCGGGGCGCACAGCGCGGCGAGAGAGAAAATGGCGGCGACGATGCGGAGGCGGCGGGCTGCGGCGAAGATGTGCGGGGTTTTGCGAACGGCTCGAGGATCTGCTTGCATCTCTGCTTCCTCAATGCACAGGCTGCCATGGCCGCGACCTGCCGAGCCTCAGGGCCGCGCATCGCGCGGTGATGGGTCGAAATCTTCTCGGTGTGGTCGCCGGAGGGTCGAACCTGCAACGGAGTTGGGAATTCTCCGATGGGCGCCAGTTTAGCAGCCAGGCGACAACTTTTGCATACAATTTACAGAATGATCTTGTATACAAGAGTGCTGCGAGCGAACGGGATTTTCGCGCGGGTGCGAAAAACGATTGCCGGTCGCGGCTACGGCGCGGCGGCGATGGGCAGCTTTTGCTCGGGAATGTTCCAACCGGAAATCTTCACAAGGGATCCCGCGGGTGTGTGCGGGGGAAGTTCGGCGGTAAGCGTGCGTGACTCACCCGGCATCAGCTCGATGTAATTGTCAGACCAGAGGACGGGAGCGATGAGGTCGCCGGACTTCGTGCGAACGGCTGCTGCGATCTGAAACGCCAGCGCGCGGGAGGGGTTGCGCAGCCCGACCTCCACGGTTGTACCATTGGCGCCGGGGCGCTCGTGAACGACAGCCTCAACGGATGCGGGCGGGAGCGAGCGAAGCGCCTGCAGGTTTTCGGCCTGCAGAGCCGGCGTATGCGTGTAGTCCGTTTTCGCCCAGTCAAAGGTGGTGAGCGTCGCGGGAATCCAATAGAAATTGTGGCTGGCGACGGAGCCAATGGGATTCTTCAGCGTCAGGTCGATGAAGAAGACCGGCGAGGATTGCGGGAGAGCCGAATCGGGAAGGGTATCGACCCGCGCGGAGCTATCGGGCGCGGCGTCGACAGGCTTCTTCGCGGCATAAAGCGGATGCAGTTGCGCGTCGAACACGCGCACCGAAGCAGTAAGGTGCGGCGCGTCCGCCCATGTGTTGTTCACCACCACGATGCTGGGGTCGTCGTAGGAATACTGCACGTGCAGCGGTTCGCAGGCTTTTTTCGTGCCGAAGTAGCCGCCGTCGGCGTCGAGGTAGTAGTCGAACAGGTGCCAAATGGTGGAGGGCCAGGCATTGTTGAGCATCCACTGGATCACACCCGTGGACGTGTATTTGTTGCGCGAGTAGGCCTCGAACATGGCGCGCTCGCCGTCATAGGCCATGGTCTGCGCGAGGCGGACGTATTCGTCGAGAGAATCGGCACGGCCATAGGTGGCCTTCATGGCGTCATCGAAGACGGTCAGCGTCTTAAATTCGCCGCCACCGTTGTGGTAGCTCCAGTCCGCGGCGGGCGGCCACATTTGATCGGCGGGAAGGAATTTTCGCAGGCTGGCAATGTTGGGAATAGCCGGCCCTGGGCTGGTCTCGGTGTTGTAGCCGTACGCGCCGCCGTAGTGGTTGTCGACGTACCAGTAGGAGGGCGCGACAAAATCGTAAGGTCCCGTCATCTTGACTCCGCTGGGACCCGTGACGGTGGTGGAGCCGGCGGAGGCCGACGAAACGATCGGATTGGGCCAGTGGGTGTCCGCTTCAACGCGGAGATAAGCGCTCTCGACGTCGGCCGGCGGGTGGTTGTCGCTGCCATTCAGCCAGACCAGCAGGCTGGGGTGGTAGCGGAGGCGCAGCATCTGCGAACGGAGCGAGGCGGCGGCGACGGTGTAGTTCTCCGGCGTCCACTCATTCCAGTGTTCCCACTGATCGCAGCAGCACCAGCCGGCCATGACGAGGATGCCCTGGCGATCGGCGAGCTGAAAGAAGTCGTCGGTCTCGAGCTTGCCTTCGAGCCGGATCGTATTGAGCCGCATATCGCGGAATAGTCGCAATTCGTTGCGCAGGTAGTCAGGGTTCTGGCGGAGGAGCATGTCCTGCGACCAGCCTCCGCCGCGGATGAGGATCGGCTTGCCGTTGATGTGGAAGAGGCGATAGCCCCTGGCGGTCAGCTCCGATGTGATTTCGCGGATGCCGAAATCGACGGACTGCTCATCGGAGACGCTTTCGCCGGAAATAAACCTCATGGTGAGCCGCTCCAGATGCGGCTCGCCCATGACGTAGGGCCACCAGACATGCGGATTGTGGATGCGCAGCTGTGAGAACTGGTCGGACGAGAAAACGATGGTGCGGCTTTCATGGGCAGCGAGCGACACCGATTGCTCTATCGGAATATTCGCAACCGTGGCCGTTACTTTTCCGGAAACGAGGTGGTCGGAGGAATTTTCCAGCTCGCCGTACACGGTCAGGTCGGCTTCCCTGAGAGACGCATCGGGGAAATGCGTTACAGCCATGGGCGAGCGCAGGCTCACCGGACCTGACGTGCCCAGCGTGACTGCGCCCCAGAGTCCCATGTCCTTGTCCGGCGGAGCGGGATTCCAGTCGACCCAGTTGATGCCGAGATCTTTTTCGGTGGGCGCGAAGACCTCAACGGCGAGGACATTGGACTTGCCCGGCTCGGCGGCGCTCGCGATGTCGAAGTCGTAAGTGCGGTAGGCTCCGGCCACCAGCGTCTGGTCTGCGATTTTCTTTCCGTTCACCCAGATGTCGGCGCGGTAATTGATGCCGCCGAAGTGCAGCCAGAAGGCGCGGCCTTTGTCTGTTGCGGGCACGGAGAACTCCCGGCGATACCACCAGCCGCAGCGGTAGGGGCTGTCATCAGGCATGGGGTGATTGGCGAAGAGCTCACCAATGGGATACGTCTCGCCAGGAATCTTGCGCAGGTTCATGCCGTAGTATGGATCGGGATAGAGACCGGCAGCCACTTGTGCCGCGACAACGGTGGCGGGGACAGACGTGGCGATCCAGCCCTCGGGATGAAACGCGGCCTTGGATATGGCATCGCCCGCGGCCTGAACCTTGCAGGCCGACTGCAGTTGCCATCCATCGTGCAGAGGCGTACCGGACGAAGCGCCGAACGCGGCGGGAACGAGGCAGAGAAGCAACGGGGCGAAGCCAACGGTACGCACGATGAGGAACTCCCTCTCGGTGATGGGTGACGAGCCAGCGAGCCAGGTGCCTCGGCTTCAAAACGAGAAGCGTGAGGCGACCTGGAACTGGCGCGGCTGGTTGGAGTCGCTGGTGATCTGGCCGAAGCCCGCCATGTTGGCCGGCGAAGGCGTCGGGTTCCAGAAAACGTTCGGATAGCCGAGCTGCACGGTGTTGCTGATGTTGTAGGCGGCGATCTCGAAACGCAGACTGCGATCGCCCCGCATGGAGAAAGTTTTGTAAAGCGAGACGTCAGCCTGGTGGGCGCCATCGGTGCGGACGCGCGAGAGGAAGGCGGGCGACTTGCCCGGCAGGAAGGGATTCGCGGGCTGCGCGAAGCACGTGTAGTTGAACCACATCGCGGCGTCGTGGGGTGCGCCTTTCGAGGGATCGCAGGTCATGTCGACGCGCTGGTTGAACCACGGATCGGCGGTGCCATTGGGCACGTTGATGGGCACGCCGCCGGAAAGATACACGATGGTATTAATCGTCCAGCCGCCGAGGATTTGATTCCCGATGCCGCTCAAGTTGAGCGGGCGGTCCTTGCCGATGGGCAGATCGTACGAAGTCTGCCAGGAGAACTGATTGGTGATGTCCTGCGGGCTGACGGAATATTCGAGATTGAGATTGCGCCAGTCCTGCGGAGCCCCGACGCCGTGATAGCCGACAAAGGAGAGCGGTGGCTCAGTGTCGTTGGTAAGAATCTTGCCCCAGGTGTACGAGGCGAGCGTGGTCCAGTGGCCGGTCAGGCGCTTTTCCACTTTGGTTTGCAGCGAACTGTATTCCGACATTCCGGCTGGGTAACCGTCGATGAGCACGCCGCTGTTGGGCCCGCCATTGCTGTATTGCGGGAACGGCTCGAACCCGAGCCAGGAGGGAACTGTGGACTGGCCGTAGAACGGGGAAGTGGACGGCAGGGCGTTTTCCCAGGTATTGGGTATCGTGGCGCCATTGTTGAACGCGGTCTGATTCTGCGCGTAGACGCTGAGCGGCAGTTCATTGAGGTCGGTGCCGTTCAGCGGCAGATAAATCGCGTGGTTGCCAACGTAACCGACGCTGAGGGTGAGCTGGCCGGGCAGCTCATATTGGAAGCCGAGGTTGAAGTTATAGACGGTGGGCTCCGACTGCGAACGCAATGCAGTGTTCAGCGGCGCGCCGATGCCGGTAGCGAGGCCCTGCGACGATCCCGTGGGCTGGACGATTCCCTGGGGGAAGGGATTGCTCAGCGGGTCCACCATGACAGTGTTGCCGTCAGCGTTGTAGCTGGTGGAATTCCAGGAGGTCGCGCTGGAGTAGCCCTGCGAATTCTCGCCAGGGCCGGCGACCATGTGCGTGCTGGGGCCGTAGTAAATGCCGGCTCCCGCATGGAGCACGAGCTTGTTCGACATTTGCCACGCGATGCTGAGACGCGGACTGAGGTCGTTCAGGTTCATGTGGAAGGGCGAGCGTCCGTTGCCGGCGCCGGCAAAGACCTCGCCGCCGGTCAGTGCCACGCCGTTCACGCTGTATGGGGCCTGAGGATCGAAGTACTCGAGGCGATTGTGGCGCTCGGTGCGTCCCCCGAACAGATCCCAGCGCATGCCGAAGTCGATGCTGACGTTCTTCGCAAGATGATAGTTGTCCTGGAAAAAGAATCCGTAGTACGGATTCGCTTCGGCGCTGAACACATCCTTGCTGAAGTTGCCGCTCTCGTAGCCGGGCGGCTCGCCCATCCCGATCAGGAACGAAGCGAAATCGTAGCCATCGTCGGCAAAGGCGGTAGAACTGGTGGCGCTGTCATCGAAGTAGTACGCGCCCGCGGAGGCGGTCGGAAAGCCCTCGTTCAAAAACATCTTCTGGTACTCGGCGCCTGCACTCAGTTCATGCTTGCCGATGACCGTGCGCCACGTCGCTGAGACATCGCTGTTTTCGCTGGCGAAGAGGAAGTACCATCCGCCCTGATCGCCGCTGCCGAGGTTGCTGGTAAAGCCGCCGGTGCCGGCTCCGAAGCCGATGAAGGGCAGGGTGGAGTAGCCTACCTGGGCGGCGAGCGCAGCGGGGAAGCCGAAGGCCGTGAGACTCTGCCCGCTCTGCCCGGGATCGACCTGGTCCTCATACTGGCGCGTGAACGAGTAGCGCAGCTGCAGGACCGACTTCGAGCTGAACGTGAGATCGTCGGCCAGCAGGGCGTTGAATTCGGGCGTGGTGTTGCGGTATGTGTTCGGATCCCAAATGCTGCTCGCACCGTAAGCCAGCGCATCTCCGAAATAGAGATGTCCGTAGGAGAAACGGCCAAAGATGCGCTGCTTCTCCGAGCGGTCGTAATCCATGCGGATGTCGAACTGCTGGCCGTTGTTGGGATCGAGTCCGGTGTAGGTGTAGTTGAGCTGGTGATAAGCGCCGACGCCGGGACCGTTGGGAATGGGGAAGAACTGTGCGAGCTTCTGCGCAACCGGGTCGATGTTGCCCGTCACTTTGTTGCCGGCAAACGCCTGGCGCGTGCCGTCAGGATTGTCGGGCACGAAGGGGTTGTAAACCGTGAAGCTGTCGGCAGAGAAGTCGCCGCCGCGCTCGGCCTGCGTGGGGAAGGTGAACGCGTCGTTCTCGAGGCTCTCCTGCCAGGTGCCCTGGTAGTCGCCGAAGAAGAATAGCTTGTCTTTGATGATGGGGCCGCCGATGGATCCGCCGGCCTGGTAGCGATGAAAGTCGGGGGCCGTGTTCGGCTGCCCTGCCGAAAGCTCGTTCTGCTTGGCAAAGTAGTCGTTGGCGGCCAGAACATTGGGGCGGATGTAGACGAAAGCGTCACCGTGGAAATTGTTGGTCCCGGATTTGGTCACGAGGCTGATGACGCCGGCGGCTCCGCTCTGATAGGTAGCGGGCGCGTTCTGCGTTTCCACGCGATACTCGTCGACAGCATCTTCGGGAATCTGCATTGCCGGGAGGATGGTCGCGAGGTTGTTCTCAGCGAGGCCGATGGGACTGCCGTCGACCATGTAGTAGGCATTGCCCTGCAGCGAGCCGTTGATGGTGTACGACGACACATCGATGAGGGAGCGGGCGTTGAAGATCGTCGGCTCCTCGCCGGAGTTGGGCGAACCGTTCGCCGGGAGAACGCCGGCGCTGAGCTGGATCAGCTCATAGACATCGCGGTTGAGCAGCGGGACGCGGTCGATGGTGGCGGAGTCGATGAGCTGGCCGACGGTGGAGTTGGCGGTGTCCAGAACATCCGCGGCCGCGCTGACGCGCACCACCTGGCTGACGTTGCCTACCTGAAGCGTCAGGTTGAGCGAGGTAGTCTGATCGACGGTGACGAGCACGTGATCCTGCACGAGGGTTTCGAAGCCCGACATCGATGCGGTGACGGTATAAGCGCCGGGAGTGAGCGAGACGAAAGAATACAAGCCGCTGGCGGTGGTGGTGGTGTTCTGCCTGACGTTCGTGGCGGAATTGGCGAGCGTAATCTTTGCGCCGGGCACCACTGCGCCCAAAGAGTCCGTGACGAGGCCAGAGATGGAGCCGCGGCCGGCCTGGCCGAGAGCAGCTGTGGCCATCGACAGCGCGAGGATGGATAGAAGACGAAGCCCGGAGAACGCTCTGCTGGTCATCACCGACTCCTGAATAAGAAAACGAAATCCCGGCTCCGCAACGACACAAAAACATCGCCGCGGAGCGCGGGTATTCAATCGATTCAATATCGAGGAGAAATATACCGCGTCCGGGATACGTGTCAAGAGCTTTCCAGGCTTCCGGGGATGCAGAAGCAGTCGGAAACCCGGGCCGGAGCCGGCAGCATGCCGCTTTAGCGGCGGATGAACCACATCAGCCAGCTGGCGGTAATAACCGATCCGACAAACAGCACCCAGCAATAGAGGCCGTATTTGAACATGGCGCGCGGCTCAGTGCGCTGCGTGATGCCGAAGACTACCGAAGCAAACGTGGCAAAGAGCAGGACGGCCGTAAAGTGCGAGGGAGTGAACACTAGCTCTTCCTCCCGATGCGCAGGTTGTGGGCATCGACGGCGGCGATGAAATTCAGCAGGCCGGCGACCACCACAAATTTCGTTCCGTATTCGGCGGTTACGAGCTGCACGGTTGGCTGGCCGAGCGAGAAGATACGGGCGATGCCATAAAGCAGGCCCGATCCGATGTCGGAAATAAAGCCCAGCAGGTCGAGCGGGTCGCCTGTGCCAGGCGTGTAGACCTTGGCCTGCATCGCGATGCCGAGGAAGAACATGAGGGTAATCGCGGCGAAGATCAGGATTGCACGCACCCAATGACGGGTGATCAGGTGTCCCGCGCCGGGGAGAATCCAGCCGAGCAGGAGCGCGGAATAAACAAAGCCCTGAGTTTGAGGCTGGACTGGGGTCTGCGCTTTCGAGGCCATCTGGGATTGATGATACAGGGAGCGGGCTTCAGGATGCAGGAGCGCCGTCGCGGGCAGGTTTTTGCAGCGGCAATGCCTCCGGACTTGTTCTAAATTCTCACCAGCTCCTCCTGGAGAGCGCCGGTGACCCGCGCCGAACTGGCGTTGGTAAGCATATTGACCTCGCTGCGAATGCCGAACTCCGGCAAGTAAATGCCCGGCTCGACCGAGAAGCACGTGAAAGGCAGAATACGGCGCTCGTCGTGGGTTTCGAGATTGTCGAGATGCGCGCCGTTGCCGTGGAGCACATCGCTGATGTTGTGGCCGGTTCGGTGCGTGAAGTGCTGGCCGTAGCCGGCATTGCGGAT
Organism: Acidobacteriaceae bacterium; assembly: GCA_035503555.1. Lineage (GTDB taxonomy): Bacteria > Acidobacteriota > Terriglobia > Terriglobales > Acidobacteriaceae > Palsa-343. The sequence continues at coordinate 31,285 of DATJTG010000198.1, forward strand.
GACGCCGCGGGCCGCATCATCGGCCTGAAATCCAGCGATGGGGACGCCGCTCTCAAAGGCGGTGCGAACTGCGGAGATCGCGGCGTCGCGGGCATCGCGCACGATGGCGAAGATGGTGCGCTCGAAGTCGGAGGGATCGCGATTGACCACGCCGGTCCAGGTGATGTCGTACCAGCAGGTGCCAGGAGCATCCTTGCGGGCCCAAATATCGACCAGCACGAAATCTCCGGACTGGATGGGACGGCTGGCCTCGGCGCTGGGCTCGTAGTGCGAGTCGGAGCTGTTCTGATTGACGGAAACATTGGGACCGTGGTCGGTGGTGAGGCCGCTGCGGGCCATTGCGTCCTTCAACCAGTTCATCATTTCGAACTCGGTTGCTGGAGATCCACCGCGGGCACGGCTGCCCATCATCTGGAAGCCCTCGACGAGGATGTCGTCGAGCGCGGACTGAGCGAACTCGTGGCTGGCGATCTGCTCCTCGTTGAGCACAGCCTGGAAACGGCTGACCAGATCGGCGGAGCTGACAATGTGCTTGCCGAGGGAGCGCAGATACTCGACCGTGCCGGCATCGACCATCGAGACGTACATGATGTCGTTGTTGGGCGAGTACTGCATGGCGATGCGGCTCCAGTTGCCGAGCATAGCCTCGAGAGCGCGATGGAGTTCCTGCCAGGAGGAGTACGCTCCTTTGGAGCCGGGAAGGGTGTCGAGCTTGCCGGACTCGATGCGGTGGACGAGCTTGCGCGGCTCGCCTTCGGCGGGAATGACGTAGTACCAGCGGCGGCTCACGAGGCCGGTGTCCGGAAGGCCGAGAATGGCGGCGGCAATCGGGTCGCGGTGATGGTGATCATAGAAGAGCCAGGCGTCAATGCCGGCGTCGCGCAGGGCAGATTGAATTGCAGTCAGGTCCATAGTCTTTCCAGTCCAGGGATCAGACTACAGAAATTGCCTCAGACGGGGTAGGGTACCTTTAGAACGATGAAAGCGATTCTGGGATGGATTGGCAGGGTGGTGCTGGGGATGATGATCGCCGCGATCGTGCTGTATGCAGCCGACTGGCTGACCTTTGTCGTGCGCGCGCGCGGCGGCAACGGCTACGAACAGGTAGAGGTGCAGCAGTACCTGTCGACAGCGCTGAAGGGCAATAAGCAGGAGTACGACTACATGGGAACGGCGCAGGTGCAATGCGCGCGAGCGCTCTTTCCGCATGGCGGCGCGAATCCGTGCTGGTGGCAACGGCGGCATACGCAGGTCTGGGAGTGAGAACTCCAACTGCGTTTTCGTCCATGCCACTGCGGCAATCGATGGCTTCTGGCTCAGGCTCTCAACGGATCCGATGAAATTAGATCGCTATCTGGACTACTTTCTGACAATTGTCACGCTGGGATGCGCGCTTCCGGGCTGGATCCAGCTGATTCTTCGGAGCGGCAAGCGAAAGATGCTCTTGGCGCCGGTTGGGTTGCTGACGGCGAGCGTTCTGGTTGCCGCCTTCTTCGAGTATCTGATCACGTTCGGCCGGTTCACGATGGATGATTCATGGCGGTTTGCGGCGGCTGGATGCCCGCTTGGCATTCTTGCCATCGTATTTGCTCGAACCAGGCAAATTGGCCGCGCAGCCCCGTGGATCTGGTTTGGTTCCGGCGCCATTTTGCTGCTGTGGTGGGTGCTTGTGCTGATGCAGTAAGTTGCCGGGAGCCAGGCCTCGCGCTACAGGAGCGACTTGCGCAGGAAGAATCGCGCGTGGCCGGGAGGCATGTCGTCGATCTGGCCGAAGACCGAGTAGCCGATTCGCTCGTAAAAACCACGCGCCTGGAAGTCGAACGTGTCGAGATAGGATCCGTGGCAGCCGCGCCGAACGGCCTCATCCTCGGCCTGCTGCATCAGGCGGCTTCCGAGTCCCGTGCGGCGGAGCG
>DATJTG010000199.1:0-16600 GCA_035503555.1 Acidobacteriaceae bacterium
ATCAGCTTCGCTGGAGTCGATGGTTCGGGTGTCAGCACGCGGAGGCGTTCCTGCAGAGGCTTGCCATCATCGCTGAGGACCAGCATCTTCAGTCCCGTGCCGCCAATGTCGATGCAGAGCGTAGTAGGTAAAGAGTTTGCCATAGAGATTCCGAATCTCCGGAAGGGGCAGTGTATCGCGGCGGCCGCCGCTGATGAACTTCTCCGGCAGAAAACTCTGCACGGAATAATCTGGAACTACCCAGGGTACGATGCAGGCCCGACCATGAAAACCCGCCTCGACAAACTGCTGGTGGATCGCGCGCTCGTGCCCACTCGCGAGCGCGCCCAAGCCCTCATCCTCGCCGGCCGCGTGCTCGTGAGCGAACAGAAGGTCGATAAGCCCGGCCACGCCGTCGCCGGAGACGCCGCCATCCGCCTGCTTGGCGACGATCTGCGCTACGTCAGCCGCGGCGGCCTCAAGCTCGAAGCCGCCCTCGCCCACTGGAAAACCGATCTCGCCGGCCAGTTCTGCATCGACGTGGGAGCCTCCACCGGCGGCTTTACCGATTGCATGCTACAGCATGGCGCCGCGCGCGTTCTCGCGATCGATACCGGCTATGGCCAGATCGCTCAATCTCTCCGCGACGACCCCCGCGTTACCCTCATGGAGCGCACCAACGCGCGCCTCCTCGAGCCCGCCAGCCTGCCGGCGGGAATCAGCTTCCTCGCCATGGACGTCTCCTTCATCTCTGCCACGCTCGTCTTGCCGGCGGTTATCGCCGCACTTTCAACAACATCCGCCCTGCGCGCAGCAGTCCTCATCAAGCCCCAGTTCGAAGCCGGCCGCGAGCACGTCGGCAAGGGCGGCATCGTCCGCGATCCCGCCGCGCACCAGCTCGCTATCGATCGCGTTCGCGCCTGTGTTGCCGAACTTGGCGGCGCCGAGATCGAGGTCATTCCCTCGCCCATTACCGGCGCCGAAGGCAATCGCGAATTCCTGCTCCACGCGGTCTGGCGCTAACCTGATCCCCTCGTCTGCCGTCTCATGGTAGCCTCGCCTCCATGCGGACTCTTCTCCTGCTCGCCGTCTGCAGCGCCGCCGCGTTTGCCCAGCAAACGCCGTCCGCAAACTCCGCTTCGCCTGTAGCCCCCGCCCAGACCCCTCCGCCAGCGGCCCCGGCTGCGACTCCGAGCCGATCCACCCCGGGTTTAAGCCAGGCTCTGCCGCCTGCCAATCCGCCGAGCCAGGCGCCTGCGTCCACTCTCAAGCTTCCCGCCGCGCCAGCCATGCGCCCCGGCGAAGCCTATCTCTATGCGATGACCCCCTTCAACAACGCGCGCAGCGCGCCCAACGACCTCACCGAAGCCGATGAGTGGGCGCTCTCCATCGGAATTTCCCGCGCCAAAGACCAGTGCGAGCAACTGAGAGAGCAAAAGCTCGCGGACGAAGATCTCCTCGCCTACGGCAAGCTCTGCATTCTTGGGCAGGATTTCGACCCCGCTCGCAGCTCCCTCATCGACTATCTCGCCATCCCCACCGCAAAAGCGCCTGAAGTCGGCCGCCTTCTGCTCGCCCGCGCCTTCATTGGCCTACGCTGGATCCCTTCCGCCGAAAGCCAGGTTGAATCCCTCGTCAGCCTTTACCCTTATGACGCCAGCATTCACCTCGCGTTCGACATGGTCATCGACGCCGCTGAAGCCAGCGACGATGCGGACGACCTCGCCGTCGCCTCGCGCCTCAATGAGCTCCAGCTGCCTCACATCCTCGATGCTCTCGCCCATGCAGGCCAGAATCCAGCGAACGTCGTTCCGCCCAGCAACGGCGACAGCGTAGACATCTCCTTCGTTGTTCGCGACGCCCTGCGCATCGCCGACTCTCTCCGCCGCGCGTACAAGCCCGAGGACGCCACGAAAATCGTCGACCAGACGATGACCGACACTGCCATTCCCGCCGTCATAAACAGCGCCGCGTGGCCTGTGATCCAGGCTGAACTCGCGCGTTACGACCTCTTCCAGAAGCCCAGCCCGGTCCGCGTCTTCCACGGCGCTGAATTACCCGCCACCGCGGCGATGCCGACTGCGCACGCCGTCCTCCTCTACGATCCCGACCCGGCCGCCCATCGCATCGTGCGCCATATCAATGCGAGCACTACCAGCGTTCGCATGACTGACGACCGTACCCTTGTTCTGGTCTTCTCGCTCGCAGGCCCTGCGTCGGACTCCGCCATCCACGCCATGGTCAACCGCCTGGCCCTCGATCACGTCACGCCCGGCTTGAAGGTCATTGCGGTCACTACCTTTACGGCTAACATCGGGCAGGAGACTCCGACGCAGGAGGTCATCAACAGCATTCGCGGATTCCGCGCAGGTCTTCCCGCGGCACTGCCCGTTTACATCGTTCCCGACTCTGAGCTGAAGCCTTTTGCCATCGATTCCTGGCCGGCCGCGATCCTCATCGACGGCAAAGGCCGCGTTTTGTGGATCAACACCCTCACCGGCCAGCCTGGCGCCATCCGCCAAATGGAGCGCGACATGGAAAGCATGCCGCCGCCCTTGCCGCAGTAGAGAGCACCGCTCACTGTCCACAGCTCACCGCGCACTGATTTACCCGTCACCCGTCACCCGTCACCCGAAACCTTCCCTCAGGCCTCAGGCCTGTGGCCTGTCGTCTTTCCTGCGGTGTATGCTGTTGCACGTCCCAGCATGGGACCCCACCGCGCCTGCGCGATGGGCGAGAAGGCAGGATCCCCAACCAGTGCGAGTCTGCCCGGGGTGGGCCTTGGCAAGTCCGCACTGGAGTTCTGTCGTTCTGCGGGAGCGCATATGAGCCAGACGTTTTCCATCGGGATCGGTGGAGCTGCCGGTCAGGGTGTTGCCACTCCGGGTGACATCTTCGCCAAGATCTTCAGCCGCCGCGGATTGCACCTGAACGCCTATAACGCCTATCAATCCATCATTCGCGGCGGACACACGTTTCTCACTATCCGCGCCGGCGTCGAACCGGTCACGAACATGGGCGACACGCTTGAGCTCCTCATCCCGCTCAATCAGGACACAATGGATCGCCATCTGCGGCTGCTCGGCGCCGGCGGCGCATGCATCTACAACGCTGACACCATCAAGCCCGGCGAGCACGCTGACGGCGTACAGCTCTGTCCACTGCCCGTTTCCACGCTGGCCGATATCACGAAGAACAAGGTCGCCCAGAATACCCTCGCCATGGGCGCGGCGCTGAGCATGATGGGCATTGGCTTCAACGCCCTCGAGTCCGTGATTCGCGAGCAGTTCGGCAAAAAGGCCGCAGCGGTAGCCGACGAAAACATCACCGTCGCCCGGGCTGGATATGACTACGCCACCCAGCACTTCAAGCCCTTCGCCAATCCGCTGCCGATGACGGATACGAAATACGCCGTCCTCAGCGGCAACACGGCACTGGCGATGGGCGGCGCCGCGGCAGGCGTGAAATTCTACTGCGCGTACCCCATGAGCCCTTCCACCGGCGTGCTCCACTGGTTTGCCCAACATGGACGCAGGGCCGGCATCATGGTCCGCCAGGTCGAAGACGAAATCGGTGTGATCAACATGGTCATCGGCGCGGCTCAGGCCGGCGTCCGCGCCATGTGCGCGACTTCCGGCGGCGGCTTCGCACTGATGACCGAAGCTCTCGGGCTCTCGGCGATGGCCGAAATTCCCATTGTCGCCATCGATTGCATGCGCGCGGGCCCATCCACCGGCGTGCCCACCAAAACCGAGCAGGGTGATCTCTGGCAGATGCTCGGCGCAGCTTTCGGCGACTATCCCCGCGTGATTGCCGCGCCGCTCGACATCGGCGACTGCTTTACGCTCATGGCCGAAATCTGGAACGTCTGCGACAAATTCCAGGTTCCCGGCATCGTGCTCTGCGACCTGCTTCTCTCCGAAGGCCGCCTGAGCGTCGATCCAAAAATGCTCGACTTCAAACCCCACATCGATCGCGGCGAAATGATCACCGAACCGAACGGCCACGCCGAAGGCGGCTATAAGCGCTACCTCATCACCGAGAGCGGCGTTTCCCCGCGTGCCATCCCCGGCGTTCCGGGCTACACGCATGTGGTCGCCAGCGACGAGCACGATGAAGACGGCGTCCTGATCAGCGACATGTACACCAACGCTGCCAAGCGCCGCGCCATGATGGAAAAGCGCATGCGCAAGGAGACCGGCATCGCCGGCGCCGTTCCGCCGCCCGTGCTCCAGGGCCCCAAAGACGCCGACGTCACCCTGATCGGCTGGGGATCGACACAGGGCGTGATCGAAGAGGCCCGCGCGCAACTCGCGGAGCAGGGAATCAGCGCCAATCAACTCCAGATTCGCTGGCTCGTTCCGCTGCACGGCGATGCCATCGTGAGCCAACTCCGCAACGCGAAGCGCACCATCATCGTTGAGAACAATTACAGCGGACAGTTCGCCCGCTATCTGCGCAGCGAAACCAGCTTTGTGGCCGACGGGCACATCCGCAAGTACGATGGCGAGCCCTTCATGCCACACCACATCACCGAAGCCGTGCGCGAGCAACTGGCGGGAGACACAACGCTGTCCGTCCCGGCGCACGAAATCATGGTCTAGATTTTTATTCGGCGGAGGGGCGGCTTCAGCCGCGCCGTGTAGTAAAGGGAAACTGGGGCTCAGCCCTGTGGGTCGTACCGGAGGACACTGAATATGGCGACGATTGTCGAAAATCCCAAACCGCTCACCATGGCGGACCTTAAGGGCCGGGTCGATCCCGACTGGTGCCCGGGCTGCGGCGACTACGGCGTGCTGGCCGCGGTGCAAAAGGCGCTGGTTGAGTTACAAATTCCCAACCACATGGTCTGCACCATCTCCGGTATCGGCTGCTCTTCAAACTTCCCGGGCTTCATCGAGACCTACGGCATGCACACGCTGCACGGCCGCTCGCTGCCTGTGGCGACCGGCGTGAAGATGGCCAACCCCGACCTCACCGTGCTCGTCACCGGCGGCGACGGCGACGGCCTCGGGATCGGCGGCAATCACCTTACTCACACCATCCGCCGCAACGTCGATCTGACCTACATCATCATGGACAACCAGATCTACGGCCTGACGACCGGCCAGACGTCGCCCACCAGCCGCATCGGCATGAAAACCAAGAGCACGCCCTTCGGCAGCATCGAAGGCCCGCTCTACCCCATCACCATGGCGCTGGCCGCTGGCGCTACCTTCGTCGCTCGCGGATTCTCGGCCGACCAGAAGCACCTCAGCGATCTGATCGTGCAGGCCATCCGGCACAAGGGCTTTTCGTTTCTCGACGTCTTCAGCCCCTGCGTCACTTACAACAAGGACAATACGTTTCAGTGGTTCCGGCCGCGTGTGAAGAAGCTCGAAGACGACGCGAATTACGACTCGAGCGATTGGCTGGCAGCGATGGAGAAATCGACTGTGTGGGGCGACGAAATCCCGATTGGCAAGTTCTTCGAGCGCACCGATCTGCCCGCGCTGCACGAGTCCGAGCCGGTGACGCAGGGCAGGACCATGCTCTCGTATCCAGCCCACATCGACCCCGCCGCCGCGCAGGTGTTTATCGACGAACTGATGTAGCCGGCTAGCCACCGTGCGTCCCACTCCAGTCCGACGCTGGCCGGAGTGGGTGCAAGCCTGGCCCGTCGGGGCGCGGTCCTTACGCAGCCTGATTCGTCTCCCTGAAAACTGCTTGCGCTCGCCGGCCCGGGCATGGCACCCTGGCACCAACCACCCGAGGTGCCTGTGAACCCACGATCTTTTCAGGCGATCCCTGTCCTTGCGCTCCTGACCGCACCTGCTCTGCCGGCCCAAAACGACGCGCCGCCCGACGTGCAGGCCTTTGCTGCGCGCTATGTTGCCGCGTACAACGCCAAAGATCAGGCGCGGGTCGAATCGCTCTACCTGCCCGAGTCGCGCGCCTGCATTACCCCCGCCAACCACGACGTCTACGATTCGCTGCTGCGCATGCAGATGCGCGACGGCATCCCCCCGAAGTACATGGTCTCGTTCATGGCCGTGAACGAGGCCAACCTGAAGGCTTTCGCAAGTCAGGGATACTTTCGCGTCAAACCCGAGCGCGAGCTGCATATCGACTACGACTATCCCGGAACCAATGACGGCGGCCAGATCGATCTGTGGCTGGTGCGCCGCGACGGACGCTGGATGGCCGATTTTCCCTGCATGAGCGATGCGGCACTCCAGGACTTCCGCGACAGTGAGAAAGACCGCCAGCACTACAAAGCAATTGCCGGCGCGATCAAGGAGCCGCTGCGTTCGCAACTGCTAACCATGCTGCGCGCTCACCAGTCGGGCGAAGCCGCTACGCGCTACCAGAAGGTCGAGGGCGGCGACATGAGCAACGCCATGCGGGTGATGAACGCCCTCGCGGACGAGATGCGGTAGAGCCGAGCCCGGACCTGTGGGACCCGAAAAAATTCACTCCGCCGCAGATGGGTGGAAAATAAGGCACGTACGGATGGCCGTTTTGTAAGTAGGGAAAACAAACGACTTACAAGACGAAATCCATTTGTATGTGTGGGAAATAAAGAAGTTAAGGGAAAGACCAGCGATCCGAACGCCCCTGACTTCTGATCCGCGCAACGCCGATTGCCAAAGAACGTGAGCACACAGGCTGGGCCGGGTGGGTGCGAAGCAAAAGCCCGCTCGCGATGAACAGGGCCTTCCTTTTTCCAGGTTAGACCGCGGCGGAAACTGGAGCAAGGAAATAGCGAGAAGCGGGGGTACGGAGGCAATGGGAAGGCAGCGAACGGCAGCGAACGGCAGCGCAGAGCAGTCCCTAAACCTTTGCTTCCGATAAGAACATTCGCTCGACATCCGACCAGCTATCCACGCGAGGATAGCCGGTGGCACCGGCATTGTGGGGCGCGCTGAAGAGGATTCCCTGGCCTGCGAACGTGGGGAAATGGCGCGGCTGGTCGTCGATCAGGTAATCGGCGTGGACGATGCTCTTGACGCCGCAGAAAACGAAGTTGCGCGGGTCGAGAAAACGGAAGTGGCGGCGGAGCCAGCGGTACTTCGGGCCAAACGAGTTGGGGAACTCCATGGCCGAGGTGGCGATGAAGATTTCGTACTGTTGCACCATCGCCGCCAGCACGCGCTGGCTGTCCGCGATGACCGGCAGGTCCTCAAAGAAATCTTCGGAGCGCAGATAGCCTTCGAGGCGCTCGTGACGATCGATCGAGACGATGTCCCAGAGCCACTTGCCTTCGAGATCGGCTTTGGTGATGGCTTCGCCGTGATCGCGGTTGTAGCGGGCAAGATGCTCGCCGAGCGTGTCGGCCAGCACCTCGTCCATATCGATGGCAATGCGTTTCATGGAATTGAACCGAACTGTTGGGGCGGCTTTCGTTGCCGGTTTGCAGATCGTTCCGCGCGCTCGCCCACTGAATTGCAAACCTGGTGATTCGCTGCGTGCTAGTCGTCGACGCCGGCCGCGGGGACCTTCCTGCCCCGCTTCGGTTTCTCCGGCTCGGGCTCAATCTTCGGCTCGAGCGAAGGATCGTAGAAGAGCAGGCGCCCGCACGATTCGCAGGTGTGAATTTCGCTCGAGCGAATTTGATTCCACATCTGGGGCCGGATGCCCATCTGGCAGGCCTTACAGCGCTGCTCCTGCGCGTAGGCAACGGCGGTGCCGCGCTTCGACGAGACGCGATCGTAAACGCTGAGCAGGTCCTCGGAAATCCCGGGCCGTTCGGCGTCGCGCCGCGCTGTCAGCTCCCCGATCTTCTTCTCGGTCTCGGCGGTCTGCGCCCGCGCCTGACTCTTCTCGATCTCGACGACCTTCGCACTATCGGCCAGCTTCGATTGCTCCTCTTTGAGCTGCGCTCCCAGCTTCTCCGACCGCTCCATGCTCTCCAGCTCGCGGTCTTCGACCTTGCGGATCTCGCCCTCGGCGAACTCGATCTCGTGCTGGAAGGCGCGATATTCCTCGTTAGTTTTCACCGCTGACATCTGGCCGCGGAATTTGACGATCTTTTGCTGCTGGTCTTTGAGATCGCTCTCGAGCCGCCGCCGCAGGGCCTCTTCATCCTTCAGCGACTTCTGTGCATGTTCGACCGCGGCTTTTTCCGCGGCGAGGCGCGTTTCGAGCGTGGCGAGCTTTTTCGGCAGCTCGGCGATTTCGGCGCGAAGCTGCGTGGTTTCCTGATCGATGGATTGCAGGCGGAGAAGAGCCTCGAGTTCTGGGCGCATAGGCGGGAAACTGCAGGATATCACCGGCGGCGGAGCGCATCCCAACCGCGAAAAGGCGCATATACTTCCGCCGATGGTGAAAATCCTGTCGATCTCGCTCGGTGTGGTCCTCGCATTCGGCGCACATAGCCAGACCGGGCCAGCACCGCCAGGCACTCCCCGCGCGGTCGTCGCGAAGCTTCCTCCGCCGCATTATCCTCCGATTGCGCTGGCAGCCCGCGTCTCCGGGGACGTCAGGCTCAATATCGTCCTTCGGCGCGATGGCACCCTTGTCTCGGCTCTCGCCCAGACAGGACCACCGATGTTGAGACAGCCCGCGGAAACCCTGGCGAGTCAGGCTGGTTTTGCCTGCGAAGGCTGTACGGCGGACACAACGCCATTCGAGGTCACTTTCCGATTCGAAGCGGTGCCCCCTCTGGATTGCGAAGACGCCGCAAGTCCTGTTGCACCCAACGTCGAAGTTTCTTCCGGCGGCGTTGTGGTCATGACCGCTCAGGCGCAAATGTTCTGCGATCCAGCCATCGATATTTCCAGAATTCGCGTCCGTTCCATCAAATGCCTGTTCCTGTGGAAATGCGGCTGGCGCGAGGAGCCGTAAATGGCTGAAGCGCTGCTGCAATCGCTGCATCCCGACTGCGACCGTCTCTTACCGGCCATCTCCGCGCATATCAGCGACGACATGCTGCGCGAGATCGCTGAGGCCGATGCCGAGGAAGACGTGGAACTACATCTTGCGGCGTTGCTTGCGATTCGCGACGAAGCTCGATTCGACAATCCTCTTGGATACTCTCCAGCGGAAGTGCTCGAGCTGATGCGCAACTCCGTACCCGATGATCCAGGTTGGAAACCAGGCAGTCCGGGTATTCGCGGACACTGGATGCGTGCCTTTGCCAGCGCCGCTCTTCTGCGCGCGGCACTACCGCCGTGCAATTACGGCGGTGACGCCGGTCGTATCGGAGCCTACACTCTTTGCCAGTTGCTTTTCAGCCTTCATGCGCTGCCGTTCGATTTCACGACCGAGGCGATCCAGTTTGTCGCCTGGCGACTGGCGTATGCGAACCTCGAGGGCGACGACTTAGATATGCTGTACGACGCCGTCGCCCTGCTGTGGTTGACGCTCCAGGCTCTCGAACCGCCTGCTGACGAAGTGCTCGTCGCGCTCTGCGAATGGATTGTCCTGCGCGAAGCCCAGCTCGCAAGATCCCTGCCCGGTGAATTCGACAAATGGCTTCTCGGTATTTGCGGAGCCAATTCGCCGCCAACTCGATGGCAGGAAATCGGTAATTGGCTCCGAGACCTTTCTTTAGCCGGACATTCGGAGCCACTCCGGGACTGGGTACACCTGATCGGCGCGCAGTTGGCGGAGTGATCTCCTACTCCCGCACCTTTTCCGCCGTGACCTCGATATTTTCCTGCCGCGTCGAACCGGGCAGATCGAGGTTTCCGATGGTCATCGTCTTGCCTTCGTCCAGATTGAGCGACTCTTCGAGCCTGATTTGGCGGATCATCGGGTCCTGCGCCCCGATGCCCGACTTCTCTTCGGCCAGCTTCGACTGCTCCACCTTCGTCTCGAGGAGCGGCGTATCCGACGCGCCGTCGATTTTTGCGTCGAGGCTGAGGCCCACGTCGAGGTACTGCACCTGCGAGTCGGGCGACGAACTGGAGCCCGTCGAACTCGTCACAATGGGAACCTTGTTCCCGAGGCTCATATGGGTCCGCGAGCCCTGCGAGACGATCACGGTCACGCGCTGCGGCGCTTCGACGGGTTTGCCGGCGTCGGTTGAGGTGAGCGTGTAGGTCAGTTTCCAGGTCGCGATAGGGCGATCGAGATCGGCGATGATTTTTTGCGCCGCCGCCATTTCGTCGGGCGTGCCCTGAACGGCAATCGCGTTCTGCAGGGCCACGTAGTTGATACGCGCCCGGGAGAGTTCGTTGCGCAGAACCGTCACCACCTCCGTCGCCTGATTCTGTTCGACGGCATGATGGAGAAAGAAGGTCTGGTAGACCATCGCCGGTTTGGACTCTTCGGGTTTCGCGTCCTGGGCCACGGCTGTCGCGGCCAGCAGGCTCAGGGCAAGGATCGGCGCGGCGCCGCGCAGGGCAGAGGAACAGATCGTTCGCATCGTGGCTCTCCTCAAAAGGTGTGGGTCGAGAGCCGCGCCGCATGGTTCGCGCTGCGGCTCATTCCACTGAAAAGGACGTGGCGATTCGTCCTGCGCTCGCAAATTTGTTAACCCGTCCTGCGCGTTTGTTCAAAGAAGTGCCTGGCACCCCGGCGCGCTGCAAATTCGTGCATCCTGGGGACGGCCTGTATCCTCAAACCATTCATCAATGGCCCCGGACACCGAAGCGAACTGGAAGCCGAAGCATAATCCCTGGGCGGTCGCGCTCACGGTTACGCTGGCGACGTTTATGGAGGTTCTAGACACCTCCATCGCGAACGTGTCGCTGCCTCACATTGCGGGCGGGCTCGGCGCGTCATCTGACGAAGCAACCTGGGTGCTGACGTCGTATCTGGTTTCGAACGCGGTCATCTTGCCGGCGAGCGCGTATCTGGTTTCGTTCATCGGGCGCAAGAAGTTCTACATGATCTGTGTGGCGATGTTCGGCATTAGCTCCATGCTGTGCGGTCTGGCGCCCTCGCTGCCGCTGCTCATTTTCTTCCGCGTGCTGCAGGGGGCGGGCGGCGGGGGCCTGCAGCCGAGCGAGCAAGCGATTCTCGCAGACACCTTTCCGCCGAAAAAACGCGGGCAGGCATTTGCGGTTTACGGTATGGCGGTGGTGCTGGCGCCGGCGATTGGGCCGACCCTGGGTGGATGGATCACCGACAACTACGACTGGCGCTGGATCTTCTTCATCAATGTTCCGGTGGCGATCCTGTCGCTGGTGCTGACGTCGCGCATGGTCGAGGACCCGCCGCACATCGCGAAAGAGGTGGCGGAGCGCCGCAAGCGGGGGCTCAACCTCGACTACATGGGATTCGGCCTGCTGGCGCTCGGTTTCGGTTCGCTCGAGTTCGTACTCGACAAGGGCCAGGAGGACGACTGGCTGGGTTCGCACCTGATCGCGACGTTCCTCTTCCTGTGCGTGGCTGCGCTGGTCACGCTGATCGTTTGGGAGATTGTGCAGATTCGCCGGGGACACAAGCCGATCCTCGACCTGACGATGTTTCGCAACCGTACGTTCACGATGTCGTGGGTGCTGATGTTCGTGCTGGGGTTTACGCTCTACGGCACCACGGTGCTCATTCCGCTCTTCGTGCAGGAGATGATGGGCTACACGGCCGAGCAGGCGGGCCTCGTGATCTCGCCTGGCGGCCTGGCTGTCCTTGTCCTCATGCCGCTGGTGGGCTTCCTGGTCAGCCGTGTGGATGCGCGCTACCTGATCGCCTTTGGCTTCACCCTGCTTGCATCCGCGCTGGCCGCGCTGCATACGATCGACACCCAGGCCAGCTATGCGTACGTGGCGTGGATGCGCGTGTTTCAGGCATCGGGGCTGGCGTTTCTGTTTGTGCCCATCAACACGATTTCGTACACCGATGTGCCCCGTACGAAGAACAATGATGTCTCGGGCCTGATGAACCTTGCTCGCAATATCGGCGGCAGCTGCGGCACCTCGTTTATGGTGACTCTGCTGGCGCGGCGCGCGCAGTTCCATCAGGATCGGCTGGCGATGCATGTATTCGGATCGAGCGATGCCCTGCGCCGCCAGATGAACGGCCTTACGTCCTACTTCCAGCATGGAGGCGGGCGAACGGCGCCGGTGGCGCGAGCCATGGCCCAGGGCGCTCTGTATCAGAGGCTGGTGCAGCAGAGCACGCAGCTTGCCTACCTCGACGTGATCGCGGCGCTGGCCATTGGCGCGGCCTGCATGATTCCGCTGATTTTCCTGATGAAACGCAACAAAGGCGGGCCCGCAGCGGCCCACTGATTTCCTGTTGCCGGTCCGCTCCGCTCTCCCAGCCCGCTCCAGGGGATAAAATTCTCTTTCACCCGCATCTCCCGGTTTCCCCCACTTCCAGCCGGGTGAGTCTGGAGTCTGGTTTGGATCGGAGAGCCTTGCGCACGTTCGGCCCGCTTCTTCTCCTCGCAACTGTCAGCCTGCCGCTTGCGGCACAGGCCACACACCCCTGGACGGTGTCGGAGATTTTTAACCGCCTCGACAGCGCTACCGGCGATCCGCCTGAGGGCATCAGCTGGTCGCCCGACGGCAAGCGTGCTACGTGGATCGACGACAGCGGCAACCTGATGCAGATGGCGGCCGCGGAGACGCAGCCGAAAAAACTGCTGGCCGCTTCGCGGATCGGCGCCCTGCTCAACGCGAATATATCCGACCGCGACCGCGATCATCGCGCGCGCTACGACGAGCCGGACTACGTCTGGGCGCCCGACTCAAACCATTTGCTCTTCGATACCGACGGCCAGCTCTGGTATTTCGACCTCAAGACCGGCACCGGCGTGCAGATCGGGAACACCGGCATGCAGAGCGGCGACGATCCCAAGTTCTCGCCCAACGGGCAGTACGTTTCGTGGCTGCACGATCACAATCTCTTTCTGCAGCGCGTTGATGGCTCGTCTCCGCTGCTGGCGCTCACCACCACGCACGACGACACCATTCTGAACGGCGAAGTGGACTGGGTGTATCTCGAAGAACTCGACGCGCGCAGCAACTACTTCTGGTCGCCTGATTCGAAAGAGATCGCGTATCTGCAGATGAACGAGGCGGCAGTACCGCAATACCCGCTCGTCGACTTCATCCCGCTGCACGCGACCGTAGATCAGCAGCGTTATCCGCAGCCCGGCGATGCCAATCCGGCGGTGCGGGTTGGCATCCTCAACGCCGGCGGCGGCAACACGCGGTGGCTGAAGATTCCGATGGATGCCGGCAACGATTACATCCCGCGCTTCGGCTGGCTCAATCCGCGCATCGTGTGGGTGGAAACGCTCTCGCGCAACCAGCAGCATCTCAACCTGTGGTTTGCCGATGTGCACACGGGCGAGGTGAGGCTGGTGCTGGCGCAGACGGAGCCGAAGTACTTCAACACGACCTACGACGTCAGGTTCGTCGGCGATCACCAGTTTCTCGTTCTGAGCTGGCGGGACGGCCACACGCATATCTACCGCTACTCTTTCGATCCCAACAATCCGCTGGGCGCCGAGGCCAAGCTTGAGAATCAGCTTGAGAGCGGCGACTACGAAGTGGAAGCGGTGAAGGCCGTCGATCCCAGTGCGCAGACAGTCTGGTACCTGTCGAACCAGAGCAATCCTCGCGAGGAGCAGGTGTGGGCCGTGCAGCTCGACGGGAGCAATCGCCGGCAGTTAACGACAGCCGTCGGTGTACACGATCCCGCCTTCGCGCCGCAGTCCGGAAGTTTTCTCGACGAGTACTCGTCGGAAATGACACCGCCGACCGTGGCCACCTGCTCGGGCGCCGGTGAGTGCAAGCCTTTCTGGCTTTCGAAGCCGCTCGAGGGGCATCATCTGATTGCAACGCAGCCGCTGGAACTGACCGCGGCCGACAACGCAACCACCCTGTACGGCACGATCCTGATGCCGCCGGGCCACCGCGATGCACACAGCGTTCCGCTCATCGTGAATCCCTATGGCGGGCCGGACGTCGGCACTGATGCCGATGAGTGGGGCGACAAGCGTTTCTTCTTCGATCAGCTCCTCGCAGAGCACGGCTTCGCCGTCCTGCACGTCGACAATCGCGGCATGGGCAATCGCGGACGCGACTTCGAGCAGGTCTGTTATCACAACTTCGGCCCGCCGCAATTTGCCGATCAGATGGCCTCGGTCGATCAGGTGCTGCGCAAGTATCCCGAGATCGATCCGCACCGTCTCGGCTGGTGGGGCTGGAGCTGGGGCGGCAGCTTCACGCTGTTCGCGCTTTCGCACAGCGAGAGCTTCCTCGCAGGCGTCTCTGTTGCTCCGGTCACCGACTGGCGCGACTACGACTCCATCTATACGGAGCGCTACATGGGGCTGCCCTCAGAGGACGCCGACAACTATCGCGACGATTCCGATGTGACCAGCGCCGCCAACCTGCGCGGCCATCTGCTGCTGATGCATGGTACCGGCGACGACAACGTGCACATCGAAGGCGACATGCAGTACATCGAGAAGCTCATTCAGGCGCACATTCCGTACGACTACAACGTGTTTCCGCGCAAGACGCACGCCATTGCCGGCCCCGACGACCAGACGCTGCTCTTCGGCAAGATCGTCGACCATTTTGAACGGTATCTGATGGAGGGTGACGAGAAGCCGGAGCGGAAACACTGAGCATGGCGCAGCATCCCTCTGAAAGGCCCGATTCTTCCGATCTCATCCGCGGGCGCACCTCCGTCGGCGATTTCGAACTTACCATCCTTTCCGACGGATGGTATCTGCTGGACGGCGGCGCAATGTTTGGCGTGGTGCCGAAGCCGCTGTGGGAGAAGCGCGCGCTTGCCGACGATCAGAACCGCATCCTGCTGGGCCTGAATACAGTCGTCGTCCGTACCGGCCAGCACACCGTTGCCATCGAAACCGGCATCGGCAACAAGCTGCCGCCGAAGCTGCGCGAGATCTTCGCGGCGAAAGAGCAGCTTCCGCTTGCCTTCGCGGCAGCGGGAATTCGTCCAGAAGAAGTCGACATCGTCATCAATTCGCATCTTCACTTCGACCACTGCGGGTGGAATACGACGAGGACCGATGATGGCCGCGTCGTCCCGACATTTCCCAATGCGCGCTACTTCGCGCATCGCGGAGAAGTCGAGCACGGGCACCTGCAACTCGAGCGCGACGCCATCAGCTACACCTCCGACAACTACGATCCGCTGGTTGCATCCGGGCAGATGACGCTGCTCGACACGCGGCCGGGCGAAGTCACGCCGATCGTTCCCGGCATTGCAGTCGAGTGCTTTCCCGGCCACACGGCGCAGTTGCTCGGCGTGCACATCGAATCCGCGGGGCAGCATGGATGCTACATTTCGGACCTCATCCCCACCAGCGCGCACCTCGACATTACCTGGGTGATGGGCTACGACCTCGATCCTGTTCGGTGCATCGCCGAGCGCAAGCGCTTCTACGAGCGCGCGATTCCGGAGCGCTGGATGGTGCTGTTCACGCACGATCACCACCAGCCTTTCGGACACATTGCGGTGAATGACAAAGGAAAGCCGGTGCTGGCCGAGTAGCTCAAGGAGTCCCGACTGTAAGATTTTCCACCCTCGCGCGTCAGCACCAGCAGAGGAAAGGAGAATCACCCATGGCCCAGACTCCAACGAAACCAACCTGCGCCTGCGAGGACGAGAGCTGCCAGTGCCCCCCGCCCTGTCCGTGCTGCTCCTGCTGCGGCGGCAAGGCAAACAATGCCGCTTAAGGGCGACAATGGAAGCGAGGGGGCGCGGGTTGGTTCTGCGCTCCCCGCAACGCCTGCGATGACCATCGCGCCTCCAATCCACGACACCACGGCCGGCCTCGCGGCGCAGCACAGCCGCTTTCTGCAGTTTCTGCGCGCGCGCGTGGGCGATCCCGCCGAGGACATCCTGCAAGCCGCGTACGTGAAAGCCATTGAGCGCGGCGCCCAGCTGCGCGAGGCGGAAAGCTCGGTCGCCTGGTTTTATCGCATTCTGCGCAACGCCGTTGCCGATCATTACCGCCAGCAGGCCGCGCGGTCGCGCGCCATGGAACAGTGGGCCGCGGAGTGGAACGAGGCTTACGAGCCGGAGCTGAAGGCCGAAGTCTGCGCCTGCATCCTCGAAGCCCTTCATGGCGTAAAGCCCGAATACCGCGCCGCGATCGAGCAGGTCGATCTTGGGGAGCAGTCGGTCGAAGCGTTTGCCAGGGAGCAGGGCACCACCGCGAACAATGCCAGCGTGCGCCTGCACCGCGCTCGCAAAGCTGTGGCGAAGCAGATCATCGCAATCTGCGGCACGAACGCGGTTCACGAGTGCATCGACTGCACGTGCAAGCGGTGAGGAATCCGGCGATGAGGCTGAAGCGGTCGCGGAGCTAGATTATCTCCACCGCGAAACGCTTCGCATCGCGATCCAGCTCGACGATGCGAAAGTCCCGCACCTGCCCGGCGCGCAGCGGCTCAGGGCCAGCCGGCGTTTTCCCCTTCCACCGCGCCTGCAGCATCGAGGTCAGCGCCGAGAGATCTGCGCCGCCGCTGCCTGCCGCGCTCGCGCCCTGGCCCGCTTTCAGACGGCATTCGGCGCGAATCCCTTCGCCCAGCTCTACGGTTGCGTGGCTCGCGGATTCTTCGATCACTCTCCCGGAAACCACATCGCCGACGTTGTGCTCGGCGACGTACTCGTCGAGGCTGGTCGGCACCAGTTGCTTCATGCTGAGCTTCGCCTGGCGCTTTTCCGCGTCGATGGCCAGCACCTGCGCGCGCACCACCTG